>JBOGED010000001.1:0-13570 GCA_050743625.1 Egibacteraceae bacterium
GGCCTGGACGCTGTCGACGCGTCCGGACTGCGCAAGGCCGGCGACGAGCTCGGCGGCCTGGGGACGGTCCTCGTCGGGATAGCGCACCGCTCCGTCGAGGGTCACGACCGCGGCGGCGAGGTCTGGCCGGCGGGCGGCGAGTTCGGTCGCCGCCGCGCCGCCGAGGCTGTGCGCGACGAGCACGGCGCCTCGCAGGCCGAGGTGATCGCACAACGTCGCCAGGTCGTCCGCGGACGTCGTGACCGTGTAGTGGTCGGCGCCCTCCGGCGCGTCGCTCGCGCCGTTGCCACGCAGGTCGACGCTGACGACTCGGTAGTCGGCGCGGAAGGCTGCCGCGAGCGGCTCAAAGATAGCGGCGTTGCTACACCAGCCGTGAACCAGCAGCATCGGGGTCCGCCCGGCGCGTCCCGGGTCGTAGTAGGCCAGGCGCACGCCCTGGCGGTCAATGAAGTGCATGATGGTAACCTCCACCTTTAATACTTCCTCACTGTACTCGATACATGGATCATGTAACTAATGACTGAAGGTCCTGTCAAGGCCCAACGGGCGTATGACAACACCCGCCGCGCGGCGCAAGCCCGCCGCACGCGACGCGACGTGTTGGACGCCACGTACCGGCTGCTGCTCGACCAGGGGTACGCGGGCACGACGGTCACCGCGATCGCCCGCGCGGCCGGTGTCTCGGTGGAGACCATCTACAAGGCGTTCGGAACCAAGGCGGCGCTGGTGAAAGAGGTGTACGACGTCACCCTGGTCGGCGACGACGAGCCCGTGCCCTTGACGGGGCGTCCCGAGTTCCAGGCGTTGATGGCCGAGCGGGATCCCCGCCGCAAGCTCGCCCACTACGCGCATATCGGGCGTGTCATCATCGAGCGGCTCGGCCCCCTCTACAGCGTGCTGCTCGCTGGCGCCCGATCGGGCGAGGAGGAGCTGCGCCACCTGGTCGCCACGACCGACGCGGAGCGCCTCGCCGGGACCGGCGCGCTCACCCGCCACCTCGCCGATGCCGGCTCGTTACGGCCCGGCCTCTCCGTCGAGCGTGCGCATGACATCCTGTGGACGCTGACCTCCGTCGACGTCTACCGGCTGCTGGTCACCGAGCGCGGCTGGCCCCTCGACGACTACGAGCGTTGGCTCGCCATCACCATGCAGGACGCCATCCTCGGCCCACTACCGGCGTAACGGGTCCGAAAGCCCCCCCGAGGCGAGGTCAACGCTTCGAGTCCTCAATGGGGGCGCCCTGAGAGCGGATCGCGTCGAAGATCTGGTCCAGGTCCCAATCCGGCTCGATGTCGTCAAGCAACGCGGCCGCTTGGTCCAGGTCCAGCCTGGCGGCGCGCGTACCGTCATCGATCTGGATGTGGTAGCTGATGAAGGCGGGCCGCCCCGCCCCCGCCGGGATCGAGCGGGGGACAGTGCGGTCGCTTTGCACCTTCGCAGTGATGCCGGGACCGGCGACATCGGTGTTCACGCGCTCCTCGATCGCCGCCGCCAGCCTCCGAGCGTCTGTTTCGAGCATTGCCTTCTCCCTTCACCCAGGGTCGGGGTTTGCCTAATCCTGCACTGTGCAGGAAAAGGCGGCCAGGAGGCGCGTGGGGATACGGTGGAGTCGTGAGGGGGCTTTCCAGGTACCGGGACGGGGTGGTCGTTGCCGCGCCGCTGGCCGTGGCGGTGGCCGGTTTCGGCGTCGCGTTCGGAGCGGTGGCCCGGGCGGCGGGGATCGGGCCGCTGGCGGCGACCGTGATGTCGGGGACGACGTTCGCGGGGTCCGCGCAGTTCGCGGTGGTGTCGATACTTGGCGCCGACGGGTCCGAGGCCGCCGCCGTGGCCGCGGCGGTCCTCCTCAACGCACGCTACGCGCCGATCGGGTTGACGGTGGCGGGAACCCTCGAAGGCCGCTGGTGGAGGCGGCTGCTGCTCGGGCAGCTGGTCGTGGACGAGTCCTGGGCGATCGCCCGCCGTCATGACGGGACGTTCGACCGTGATCGGCTCGTCGGCGCCGGACTCCTTCTCTATGTGTCATGGCTTCTGTCCACCGCCGTGGGAGGACTGGGAGCCACCGCGCTGGGTGACCCACAAGCGCTGGGGCTCGACGCGGCCTTCCCCGCGCTGTTCCTCGCGCTGCTCCTGCCTCAGCTGCGCGAGCGGCGCGCGGCCGCGGCAGCCATGCTTGGGGCCGTGATCGCGCTGGTCACCCTGCCATTCACCGCACCAGGGATACCGATCATCGCCGCGACCGCGGCCTGCGCGCTGGGACTGCGAAGCCGGTGAGCGCGGAGCGCGATCCCATCCCGGAGGGATCCTCATGAACCCATGGGTGGTCGTCGCGCTGGTCGGAGCCGCCACAGTCGCCATCAAGGCCGCCGGGCCAGTGCTCATCGGCGGCCGCCAGCTCCCGTCCCGCGCGCTCGGCGCCATCCGCCTCCTGGCGCCGGCACTGCTCGCCGCCCTCGTGGTCACGCAGGCCGTCGGGGCGAGCGACAGACCGGCCATGGACGAGCGCTTGCTGGGTCTGGCCGCGGCGGTCCTCGCCCTGGTCCTCCGCGCTCCGATCCTTGTCGTCGTGCTGGCCGCCGCCGCGACGACGGCCCTGGCCCGCCTCGTCGTATAGAGAGCGGGCGCCTCACCCTCCGAACAGCACGAGTCCGAGCGCGGACAGCGAGAAGGCGATGGCGGCGAAGGTCATCGCACGGGCGGCGACCACTCCGGTGCGTGGCTTGTGGGCGACGAATACGGCTCCCAGCACGATGGCGACCAACCCAGGGGTGTGGCGCGCGGGGTGGTACGGCGAGCCGCCGGCGGTGACAAACACCGCTCCGGCCACGACGAGCGCGACAGCGGTCCTGTTCCACGCCAACGCGGTCCGCTCACGCTGCAGACCCGTCACCCCAACCTCCCGGTGAGCAGCAGCACGATCGCGATCCCCGAGATGAGGCTCACCCCGATTGCGAGAAACAGCGGCAGGCGGGTGTAGCCGAGCGGCTCGTCCTTGCGCACGGACCGCTCGTTGGACTCCCAACGCTGGTAGCTCGTCGCCGCCACGATCGTGCCGAGCACGATGAGGCCGACCCCCACGATCTCACGGCTGCCAGGTATCCCGAACTCAGGCAAGAGCCTGGCCACCCCCAGACCGCCCGCGTCCAACGCGAGCGCCGTCCGGATCCACGCGAGGAAGGTCCGCTCGTTCGCCAGCGAGAACCGGTAATCCGGCTCGTGTCCCACCTGCCCGAGCGGCTTCCGCGATCTCAGCTCCATCGCACCCAATCGTGGACGGTCAACCCCGCCACGTCCACCGGGAGGAACGTAAGTTGGAGGTAAGGGGGCGCCCCGCCCGCGGCACAGGGTCGAGCGGAGGAGAAACACCATGAAGCGGTTCGTATGGCTCTTACTGGGACTCCCGATCATCTTGTCGGCCTGTGGCGTCGACAGCACCGAGACCTACGAGATTGGCCTGGTGTACGAGGGCGGCGTGATCCAAGACAAGAACTACCGAGGGCTCCTGGAGCCCGGATCGACGGCCAACTCGGTCGGCGTGGGCTCGTCGGTATACCGCTACCGGACGGACCAGCGCACGTACATCGCGTGCAACGAGGGGTGCGACACCGGCCCCATTGAGATCGTCTCCCGGGACGGTGTCCGCATGCTCGTCTACTACCAGCTGTACTTCAAGCTGAACCTCGACGAGGCGACGCTGCGCGCCTTCCATGAGAACCTCGGCGTCAAGACCGCCGCGTGGACCGACGAGGGATGGCGGCGGCTGCTGTTCGAGTACTTCGAGCCACAGATCGACCGCGCGATGGAGGACGCGGCCCGTTCGCGGGACTGGCGAGCGTTGCGGTCGGACGAGGCCGTGAGAACTGAGTTTCGCAACGAGACCGTGGCCAACCTGAAGCGCAACGTCGCCGAGGTCATCGGCCGTGACTACTTCTGCGGACCATCCTACGACGGGCCGGGGACGGATTGCGGAGAGTTCACGTTCACGATCGGGACTCCGGTGCCGGTCAACGAGGCCATCGTGCAGGCGGTCGAGGCCGAGCAGACCGCCGCGGCCGAGACCGTCGCGCAAGAGCAACGGAACGCGCGGATCGCGAAGGAGTTGGAGATCGAGCGGGCGCTCGTCGACCTGTACGGCCCACAAGGCGCGCTGCTCCGGGACGCGATCGAGTCCGGCAGGGTCCAGCTCATGGTCATCCCAGAGGGCTCGGACGTCGCGGTCCCGGTTCCTCAGTAAGGCCGGCGCCAGTTAGCTCAGCCACCGGCCGGGTAAGAAGAGGCCACGGGTCATCTCCTCTCACAGGAGCACTGCGATGAACGAGCACATCCCAATGACGATCACCCCGGACGGGCGGGCACGCGTCCTTAACAACGGGGTGCAGATCCCCTTGCTTGGGCTCGGCGTCTGGGAGATGCGCGCCGGACGGGAGTGCGAGGACGCGGTCCGGTGGGCCTTGGAGGCGGGCTACCGCCACATCGATACGGCGCAGATATACCGCAACGAGGAGAGTGTGGGCATCGGTCTGCGCAGCAGTGGTGTGCCACGCGACGAGGTGTTCGTCACCACCAAGTTCTTTCCGGAATCGCGGGATCCCGTCCGCGAGGCCGAGGCGAGCCTGCGACGCCTCGGCCTCGAGCAGGTCGACCTCTACCTGGTCCACTGGCCTCAGGGTGGGCCGACCAGGGCGTGGGCTGGCATGGAGCAAGCGTTGGAGCGTGGCCTCACCCGCGCGATCGGCGTCAGCAACTTCGGCGCCGAGGACCTCACGGCCGTGCTTGCGGTAGCGTCCGTTCCCCCAGTCGTCAACCAGGTGCTGTTCAACCCCTTCCGGTTCCGCCGGAGGTTGCTCGAGGCCTGCGAGCGCCACCAGATTGCCCTCGAGGCCTATAGCCCGCTCACTCGTGGCCGCAACCTGGGCGACGAGACCATCGGGAAGCTCGCCGCGCGCCATGGCCGTACGCCGGCTCAGATCCTGCTGCGGTGGTGCCTCGAGCGGAACGCCGCCGTGATCCCCAAGTCCCGTCACGGTGAGCGGATCATCGAGAATGCGCAGATCTTCGACTTCTCTCTTGATCCCGAGGACATCGCCGCCCTCGACGCCCTCGATCAGACGGGAGGGAGCTCCGGGGCTACAGAGTGAAGTGCGCATGATGCGAGGCTCGGCGGGGTAGGTCCCTAAGGCCGTGGCCAAAGGGGGTGGGAGTGCACGCATGGATCAGGGTGCTGGGCGGTGTGCTGGCGCTCGCGCTCGTCCTTGCGTTCACCTCGTTCGGCGGCCAAGCGCGAGGGCAGGCGGCGGTGATGCAGCGGGGCGTGGACAGCTACCGAGCGAACTGCACGTTTTGTCACGGTGTCAGCGGGGAGGGAACCTTCCGCGGCCCCAGCCTCACCGGGGTGGGTGAGGCGAGCGTCGACTACTACCTGCGGAGTGGGCGGATGCCGATCGACGAGCCGATCCCCGCGCCACCACGGCAGGACCCGAAGCTGCCGCCCGAGGAGATCGAGGCGCTGGTCGCCTACGTCGGTGGGTTCGGTGAGGGACCGCCGATCCCCCAGTTGCGCCTCGAGCGCAACGCGGTCGACATCTCCCGCGGCCAGAACCTGTTCCAGCTGAACTGCGTCGCCTGCCACAACTGGGACGGGAAGGGCGGCGCGATGGTCAGCGACCAGTACCCGATCGCGTACCCGCTGCATGGGATCCCACCGGTCGAGGTGGCCGAGGCGATACGGATCGGGCCAGGGACGATGCCCGTCTTTCCTCCCGACGTGTTGAGCGAGGAGGAACTCAGGGACGTGGTGGCGTACGTGGAGTATCTCGACGACCCAGTCGACGCGGGTGGGTACGGGCTCGCACACTGGGGTCCCGCGACAGAGGGCCTCGCCGCGGTGGCCGGCCTCGGCCTGATCCTGGTCGTCACGGTCTGGCTGGGATCGCGGAACGCGCGCGAGGAGTCGCCGTGAGCGGCCGCCCCGATCCTCACGCCCCCGGTCGGGCGACCCGTAACGTCGCCTTCCTCTTCCTGGTAAGCCTGGCCGCGACGGTCGGTTTCGCGGTGACCTACTCGATCGCCGCCGGGACGCAGGTCCTGGGGCTGTGCTTGGGAGCCGCGCTTGTCACGCTGGGACTCGGCATGGCGGTGTGGTCGAAGCGCCTGATGCCTCAGGGACCGTTCGTGGAAGAGCGGCCGGATATCGAGCCGACGGAGGAGGAGGAGCGTGAGGCGGTCGAGGCGTTCCGGGGCGGGGAGCGCGGGATCGGGCGGCGCAAGCTTCTGGGACCGTTGTTCGCCACGGTCGCGGGAGCGCTGGGTATCGCCGTGCTCTTCCCGTTCCGGTCGTTGGGTCCGAGGCCCGGGAACGCGCTGCGTACCACCGGCTGGGGTCCCGGCGTGCGGGTCGTGAACGAGGACGGGCGCCCGATCCGTGCCACGGAGCTTGAGGTCGACTCGGTCCTCACGGTGTTCCCCGAGGGGCGCAGTCCCGCAGCCGACGACCAGGTGATCGTCGTCCGGGTCGACTCGGCCTCGCTGCGGCCACAGCCCGGGCGCGAGGATTGGGCGCCCGGCGGGCACCTGGCCTACTCGAAGGTCTGCACGCACGCTGGTTGCCCGGTGGGGCTCTACCAGGCGCAGGGTCACCTCCTGCTCTGTCCCTGCCACCAGGCGAGCTTCGACGTGTTGGACGCGGCGAGGCCGATCTTCGGGCCGGCCACCCGCGCGCTCCCGCAGCTGCCTTTGGCGGTCGACCGGGAAGGGTTCCTGGTCGCGCGGAGCGATTTCGCGGAGCCGATCGGGCCCGGGTTCTGGGAGCTGGAGAGGTGAGGCGGCTTGACCCACGCTGACACCCCGGTCGGAAAGATCGTCCGCGGCCTCGACCAACGGTTGGGGGCGGCGAAGTTCACGAAATCGAAGCTCAACTACGTGTTCCCGGAGCACTTCTCGTTTCTGTGGGGCGAGATCGCGCTCTACGCGTTCTTCGTGCTGATCGCGACCGGCATCTTCTTGATGCTCTTCTATTCGCCGAGCGAGACCGAGGTCGTGTACTCGGGCTCATACGCGCCGCTTCGCGGCCAAGAGGTCACCGAGGCGTATCGGTCGGTCGTCGAGTTGAGCTTCGATGTGCGCGCCGGGTTGCTGATGCGCCAGACGCATCACTGGGCGGCACTCGTGTTCAACGGCGCGATCGTCGCGCACCTGTGCCGCGTGTTTTTCACCGGCGCCTTCCGTAAGCCGCGCGAGCTGAACTGGGTCACGGGAGTGATCCTGATGATCGTCGGGTTGCTCGAGGGCTTCCTTGGATACTCGCTGCTCGACGACCTGCTGTCCGGCGCGGGGGTGCGGATCGCGCAGTCGGTGATGCAGTCGATCCCGGTGATCGGCACCAACCTCGTGTTCTTCCTCTGGAATGGCGAGTATCCCGGTGAGGGCTTCCTGCAGCGGATCTTCACGATTCACATACTGCTCTTCCCCGCGCTGCTCGCCGCCCTGATCAGCGTCCATCTCGCGTTGATCGCCCGCCAGAAGCACACGCAGTTTCCTGGGAAAGGCCGGACCGAGCGCAACGTCGTCGGGTCGGTGATGTGGCCGACGTACGCGACGGCCTCGACCGGGTTGGCGCTGATCATCTCGGGCGGCCTGTTCCTGATGGGCGGGCTGCTCCAGATCAACCCGGTATGGCTCTACGGCCCCTACGACGTGTTCACGATCACGAGCGGCGCTCAGGCCGACTTCTACGTCCTGTGGTTGCAGGGCGCGCTCCGGCTGATGCCGCCTTGGGAGATCCGCGCCTTTGGCTACACCATCGCGAACCCCTTCTTCCCGGGCATCCTGCTCCCCGGGTTGATGTTCGGCTCGCTGCTCGCATGGCCGTGGCTGGAGGCGCTCTGCACGAGGGACTGGCGCAATCACCACCTCCTCGACTTCCCGTCTGACCGGCCTGTTCGCACGGCGGTCGGTGTCGCGGTACTCACGTTCGTGCTCCAGCTCCTGGTGGCGGGAGCCGACGACGTCATCGCCGTCGAGGCCGGGTGGAGCATCGCCACGTTCCGGGTCGTCGAGCGCGTCCTCCTCCTCGTGCTCCCGGTCCTGACCGGCCTGATCGCGTATAAGACCGCCCGCGACCTCTCATTACGGAACCGCGGGGAGATGGCCAAGCCGACAAAGGAGCTCGTCACGACGGTTCACGAACCCACACCTGACGGCCAACCAGCGGACCGCTCCGGGGCAGGTCGCCGGATGGTGAGGACCGGCATGCTCATCGCCCTCGCGAACGCCGCCATCCAACGTCTCCGCAATCATCGCTGACACCCGCTGCTGGATCACGGCGCCGCCACCCGGCCTCGACCCTGCTCGACCGAGCGCGCGCGGACCGAGCGGTCGAGCTGCGCCGGCCAAAGGCCTTTCTGGCGCTGGCCGCCCGCGTCACGGCGCGGGTCGATGTCATGGGCGTGTGAGATCGTGGGTAGCGAGATGAACGAACGTTCATTAGTATGGCGGTGTGGAGACACGGACGAGGATCCTGGACGCCGCGTTGGAGCGGTTCGCCCGGCAGGGGTACGCGGGAACGTCGATCCGGCAGGTCGCCGGAGACGTCGGCGTCCAGCAGAGCGCCATCTACAACCACTTCGCCGGCAAACAAGCGGTCTTCGAGGCGCTGGTCGCCGAGAGCGGCCCGGGGCCAATGCTGGAGCTGATCCAGGGTCACCGCCCCGAAGCGATCGCCGCCCGCCCTCCCGAGGTCGTCATCCCCGAGCTGATCGACCATGTGATCACCGCATGGGACAAGCCACGAGCGCGCCTGTTCACGAGCGTGATCCTGCGTGAGGGCGGCCCGGGTGCCGCGGGCCTACCGGAGGCGATCGCCGACGCCCAGCACCAGCTCGGCGCGGTCTTCGCGGTATGGATCGATGCCGGCCTGCTTCGCGGGGGGTTCCCCGCTGAGCAGGTGGCCTTCGAGCTGATGGCGCCGCTCGGGATGATCCGCTTGCTCTACCTCCACGCTGCCGCGGACGAGGGCGCTCGGCGGACCGGCCGTGACCTCGCCAGGCGACACGCCGAGTACTTCCTGGCAAGAGAGGTGATCAACCATGACTGACGTCACGACCACTCGCTGCTGCATTGTCGGCGCCGGGCCGGCGGGGGCGATGCTCGGGCTGATGCTCGCCCGAGCCGGCGTTCCGACCGTGCTGTTGGAGGGCCACGACGACTTCGATCGCGAGTTCCGCGGGGACACCTTGCACCCGTCGGCGATGGAGATCCTCGATGACCTCGGCCTCGCCGACCGTGTCCTGGAGCTACCGCACGAGAAGGTGCCGCAGTTCTCCCTCGTCACCGACACTGGCGTGATCCCGATCGGCAACTTCGGTTGGCTGCGGACCCGCTTTCCCTACATCACGCTCGTCCACCAGGCACAGTTCCTGAAGCTCGTCACCGACGAGGCCGCTCACGACAGCCAGTTCACCTTGGTCACGGGCGCGCACGTGCGGGAGCTGATCACCTCCGACGGCACCGTCCGCGGCGTGCGCTATCGCGATCGGGACGGGTGGCACGAGGTGCACGCGCTGCTCACGGTCGCCGCCGACGGCCGCAGCTCCACGGTGCGCCGCCTCGCCGGGCTCGAGCCGGTGCGCACCTCCCCCCCGATGGACGTCCTATGGTTCCGCCTGCCGCGCCTACCCGGGGACCAAGAAGGGAGCGGCGGCCGGGCCCTCAAGGGGCACTTCCTGGTACTCCTGCGGCGTGAGGATTACTGGCAGGTCGGGTACGCGTTCGCCAAGGGCACGTACAAGCGGGTGCGAGCGGAGGGTATGCCCGCGCTGCGCGCCGCGATCGCCGAGGCCGCGCCCGAGTTCCTCGGCCGGCTGGACGCGCTCGGCGACTGGAAAGACGTGTCGTTGCTCTCGGTGGAGTCCAGCCGCCTGCGCCGCTGGTACCAGCCCGGCCTGCTGCTCATCGGCGACGCCGCGCATGTCATGTCGCCGGTGGCCGGCGTCGGCATCAACTACGCGATCCAGGACGCGGTCGCGGCCGCCAACCTCCTCGCGGCTCCGTTGCGCGACGGCCGCATCAGCCTCCTCGACCTCGCCAAGGTCCAGCGGCGCCGCGACCTACCGACCCGCGTGGCCCAAACCTTCCAAGCCCTCGTCCAGCGCCAGCTCGCCTATACCCTGGAAGGCTCCCCGCCACGCGCGCTCCCACGCGTCATGTCGCTCTTGACCCGCGTACCCCTCATCCGCGCCCTGCCGGTCCGCCTCATCGCCTACGGCCTCCGCCCCTCCCGCCCCAACCCACAGCTCGTGGCCAGAACGCATCAATCCCTCCCCTCCGGCTGACCTCCGGTTGGCGTGCCACACTTCGTGACATGCAAAATCGCTACGCGGCGACCTCGGGCGACTTCCTCAAGCTCGGTTTACTGCGCTGGCTCATGGCCGGCGCACCCAGTGACTGAGGTTTTGCGCGTCGGCGCGCAAAACCTCACGTCAGTCAGGCCGGATCCCAGATGCGGTTTTGGTTAGCGCAAGCTTTGCGCGGCGGCGCGCAAAAGCTGGCAGCGGACTAAAGTCGGGGCTACGGACGAGCGCTTGATCGGCCGGCGTCGACCTGGCTCACGCTGGCGTCGTAGACCTCTTCGGCCGCCAAGCTCAGGAGGCGATCGGCCATGTCCCGCTTGAACCGAACAAGCCGCTCCGCTTCGGCCGGCGTATCAGCTCCTCGACGAACGAGCCGGACGAACTCGTCGCTGACTAACCCGTCACGCAACGTAAGGTCAACAACCACCCCTCTGTACGCGAACCGGAAGAAAAACCGCCCCTCGGGACCCGGCGGAGCATCGGCAGGCGCGAGCTCAGGCGCCAGCCGGTAACGGTGACCCGTCACGGCCCGGGTGACCATCTCGAAGCCATCCCGGACCCCATCTCCACGGAACGCGCTGTCGATCTTGATCTCGTAGCGCTCGGGCGGTAACCCCCCGGCCAACAGGGGAAAGGCGCGCTCCATCACCTTGAAGGCATGAGCCGCCCCGGCGATAGAGCTGCGGCCGTGATACTTCAGGAGGTCCTCGAACGAGACACAGATCAGCTCGCCGTGATCAAACACCTCAAGCGCCGGCATGTACGAATCCCCTCCTCGACCGAGACAGGGTACGGCGGCTGTCAACACTGTCGCACTTCATTGAACCTGCCACCTCAGTGCAGGAAAATGCCGGCGGGCTCGCGGAACAAGACCGCTGTGTTCCCGCGCATGTGGGAGGAAAACTGCGCCTTCCCTGTCCGCGGTCACCAAAGGTTTCGTGTATCACAAGCCGTGGATGCCGCTCTCATAGGTAGCTGGACACCTGCTGGCGGGAAAGGCGCGAGGGCGATGAGCGATCTGCCGCACAGTGATTCCCGGGAGGGCTTCAATCCCGAGGTCCTCGATCGATCCGTCCTGTCCCTCCCGCTACTGAGCGATATGAGCGACGAGGCCAGGCTGCATGACGTGGTGATCGACCTCAACCTCACCTATCACGACGGTCGGGAGGCGGCGCGGGAGCAAGTCCGGGAGCTGGTGGAGCAGGCTGTCCGAGAGGCGGGGACCCGAACCGACCAGGGCATCATCGAGGAGAAGCTCCGGTTCAGCGAGCAATACCTGTTCGCCACGCTAGAGACGCCTGTCTTACGCCGGCTCGTGACCTTGGACGCTCAGGGAGGTCGGGGGCTGGCGACGGACGACCCCAACCGAGCGACGGCGCACCGCGCGATCTACCGGATCTGGCCGGACTTCCCGGTCGGGCCGCTCGTCTCCACGTCGGTCAGCACCGTGAAGGCGAACGCGGCGCGCTCGGCCTTCGGCGCGCTCGGCGAGGGCATCGTCTGGGCGGTCCTCGACTCCGGGATCGACGAGACCCATCCGCATTTCGCGTTGCACCGCAACCTTGACCTGCCGCCGGCGATCGAGCCGCTCGACCTCACTGGCGCGAAGAGCCCGCATCGCGACGAGTACGGCCACGGAACCCACGTCGCGGGGATCATCGCCGGCGAGCTACGCCCCGGCACGCCCATCACCGTCCCTGGCTGGCCCAGGCCCGAGCCCGCTCCCGCGATCCGCGCGGTCTCCCGGTACCGCGACGAGCATGGCATGGTCGCCTACGGCGGCGTCGCGCTCGACGCGATCTCGGGCATCGCGCCCAGGTGCAAGCTGCTGAGCGTCAAGGTCTTGGACAGGAACGGCCGGGGAGGCGTGAGCAACCTCATCGCCGCCATCGAGCATATCCAGCGGATCAACGGCTACGGGCGCCGGCTCTTGGTTCACGGCGTCAACATGAGCGTGGGTTACGAGTTCGAGCCGGAATGGTTCGCCTGCGGTCAGAGCCCTCTGTGCGTCGAGGTCGACCGGCTCGTCCGCTCGGGAGTCGTGGTGGTCGTCGCTGCCGGCAACACCGGTTACGGCGCTCTCACCGCGCAGGGGCGGTCTACCGCGTGGTTCGCGGGGATGGACCTCACGATCAACGACCCGGGCAACGCGGACCTGGCGATCACCGTCGGGGCCACACACCGCGAGATGCCGCATGTCTACGGGGTCTCGTACTTCTCGTCGAAGGGCCCCACGGGTGACGGTCGGCTCAAACCCGACCTCGTCGCTCCTGGTGAGAAGATCCTTTCCTGCGCCACCGGGGGGAAGCACGAGAACGCCAAGGCGAACGGCGCCCCCGTGGACTGCAACTATATCGAGGACAGCGGCACGAGCATGGCCGCGCCGCATGTATCCGCATGTATCGCCGCGATGCTGTCGGTGCGCCGCGAGTTCATCGGCCGGCCCGAAGCGGTGAAGCGGATCTTCACCGAGACGGCGACTGACCTTCGGCGCGACCGCAACTTCCAGGGGTACGGCCTCGTGGACCTCATGCGAGCGATGCAATCCGTTTGAGAGGACGAGAGAGGGCGGAATCATGCCGAACAAATCAGGGTTCCCCTACGCCGAGGTGCAGTTCACCCGGGATGGTGAGGCGCATGACGCCACGGAGGTGGCAGGGCTCTCCACGATGGCGTCGGCCGAGAACGTGACCGACCTGCTCGTCGTGTCACACGGGTGGAACAACAACATCGCGGAGGCGCGCGAGCTCTATGACAACCTCTTGCGCCACCTCAGAGCGCATTTGGACGCCAACTCGGTGCCGGGCGCCGGCGGGCGTCGGTACGGCGTCGCGGCGGTCCTCTGGCCGTCGAAGAAGTTCGCCGAGAAGGAGCTGATCCCCAGCGGCGCCGCGGGTTTCGGCGACCTGCTCGACGCGTCGGCCCTCGCCGAGCAGGTCGACGACCTGAAGGCGGCGATCGGCGACGCGCAGGCTGAGGCGCGGCTGGAGGAGATCAAGCCGCTGCTCACACAGGTCGAGGACGATCCGGACGCACGGCGCGCGGTCGTCGACGTCGTGCGCGGCGTCCTGCCGCGACGCTCGGAGGATCTCGAGGACGCCTCGGACGAGTTCTTCTCCGAGGATCCCGTCGAGCTGATGGACCGGCTCGCCGAGGTCGTCCTCCCGCCGCCCGTCCTGCCGTCGGGGGACAGCGGCGGCGCCGCCGACTTCTCGGGTGGCGGCGGC
>JBOGED010000002.1:0-32012 GCA_050743625.1 Egibacteraceae bacterium
CCCCTGGGGGTGCGACCCGATTCGCTTTCGGGGGGGATCAGTGGTGGCCAGCGCCCGACGGGCGCGCCCACGGGCCGGCGGCGGCGAAGGCCTCTTCCATGGAGCTGGAGCAGTCCGGCCCCGTCCAGATGTGCAACATCTCGTTCTGTTGCCCATGGTGGATATGCGGTCGAGGGATCGAGCCGAGGGACGGGAAGGTCTGCCGTTTACCCGCTACGTACATAACCCCCATCAGCTGGCCTTTTTCGATCACCACCATCTTGGGCTTGCTTACCCACTCGAGGTCGGCGTCGAAGGGGACGTGACCGAGCGACGGGCGGTGTCCCCAGTGGCGGTTGAACTCCGTCGGGGTATAGGCGTTGGAGCCTGAGGTCAGCCGGTTCCCGCTGATCGTGGCGGCTTCGCAGAACGCGATCGCCCGGTCGTAGAGCGCGGTCGCGAGCTCGCGATCCTCTGGGGAAGCGGCCTCGACGTCCGGACGGTACGGGTCCGAGTTCGCCGAGCACCCGGAGATACGGTTCCCGGTCGAGCTGGTGCGCGTGCCGCAGCCATCTTGCGGCGCTCCGACCGCGGGGAGGGAGCCAACCGCTACGACGCAGACCGAGGCTGCGAGGACGGAGATGACGCCCCGCCTCATCGCGCCTGCACCCGCGTATCGAACATGGTGCCGTGGCGGCTGGGTGCTCCTCCTCGACAATGCGCGTGCCATGCCATCCTCCTTGGGAAGGGAATGCGGGTGCGGGGGGCGGCACCGCGGCGGACCGATCGCTTCGATCGTGGTTCCGACAGCGCGGGCGTCAGTTCGCGCAGCGCGTGGGCATCCGGGACTCACGAGCCGCGAACCTCGTCCGACGCGCGCATCGTGATCGACCGGACGGCGGTACGCGAAGTCGACGCGACCTCGGGTGCCCCTCGCAGGCGCCCGGATGGCCGATGTCCCGGCGGCCTCCCGCTGTTCAGAGGCGAAAACGGGGTACGCATCGCGGCCGTGGAACCGGGATCCACATGCGCGCACAGGCCGACCGCGCGCCTCGCTGAGCGCGCATGGCGGCTGTCCTTTGGGTCATGCTGGCGCTGGCGCGAGGGTGCAGCTTTTCCTTGTATACGAAGGAACGCTGCAGGTCAGTGAGCTGCCGCGCGGTGAAGAGCGCAATTTCCCTCGCATGAGGAGGAACGCTGCAGTCTCCCACCCGGCTAGGCGACGCCGTCGCTCAGGTCCGACAGGAGCCGGGTCCGGAGGGCTTCTAGGCGGCCGCTACGGCGGACCTCGAAACCGTCGTGCACCTTTGGGGCGATCTCCTCGGCGGCGGCGAGGCAACGGTCTCTGATTTCGAGCAGAGGATCGGGGTCGTACAGCCGGCGACCTCCGGTCATCACACGTTGAAGGAGCGGGCGTCCTGCCTGGTCCTCGCTGGCGAGGCCGATCACGTCGCAACAGTCCTGGCGCCAGACCTGCTTACGACCGGGGCTCGTGGTCTTCTCCGCGGTACCGCTGATCTTGAGGACAGGGCGCCCGCCGACCTCCGCCAGCTTGTAGACACCCCCGAATGCCGGGTCGCTCCGCGCGGTGAGCAGCCATGTGCCGACCCCGTAGCCATCGATGGGAGCGCCTGTGGACTCGAGCGCCACGATCGCGGGGGCGTCGAGATCGCCTGAGGCGACGATATTCGCATCGGGGAAGCCCGCCTCGTCGAGCATGCCGCGTGCTTGCATGGCGAGCTGTGCGAGGTCGCCGGAGTCGAGGCGAATCCCTCCGAGGCGATGCCCATGCTGGGCTAACTCGGTGGCGACGGTGATTGCGTTTGGAATCCCGATCTTTATGGTGTCGTAGGTGTCGACCAACAAAATACAGCTGTCGGGAAACGTCCGCGCGTACGCCCGGAACGCTGCCAACTCGCTGGGAAACGACATGATCCAAGAGTGCGCCTGCGTCCCTGAGATCGGCACGCCGAATCGCTTTCCCGCCAAGACATTGGAGGTGGCGACGCAGCCGCCGATGATCGCGGCCCTCGCTCCACCCAGGGCACCGTCTGGGCCATGAGCTCGGCGCGCGCCGAACTCGAGGACTCCCTTCCCATGCGCGGCTCGCGTGATGTGCAGGGCGTTGCTCGCAACCAGCGACTGATAAGAGATGACATTGATCAGCGCGGTTTCCACAAGCTGGGCCTGGGCGAGCGGTGCCGTGATACGCAAGAGTGGCTCATCGCCGAACACGGGGGTTCCTTCGGCGATCGCCCATATCTCTCCAGAGAATCGGAGTTCCCGCAGCCATTCGAGGAAGCGTTCCGGAAGCGTCCCCTCGGCCCGCAGGTAGTCGAGGTCGGCGCCCGTAAATTGTAATTCCTCGACGAAGTCCAGCGCGGGATCGAGGCCCGCGGTGACCACGATATCGAGGCCACGAGGAGGCTTGCGAAAGAAGAGATCAAACGTCGCTTCCACGTCCGCGTAGCCCGCGTCGACGTATCCCGCCATCATAGTCAGCTCGTACAGGTCTGTGAACAGCGCCTCCGACACCGCACTGCCTTTCAGGTGGTGATCACGTTGTCGAGAAGCACGAGGCCTCGGTCCGCGAACCGGTAGAGCTGCGCTGGCCGGTGCGAGCCGCGCCGCTGGCCCTCGGCCTCTTCTAGCATTCCCACCGACAGCACCTTCTTACGGAAATTGCGTTTGTCGAGTCCCCTTCCCAGCACCGCCTCGTATACCGACTGGAGATCGGTCAACGTGAACTCGTACGGGAGGAGCCCGTAGGCGACGTTCGAATACGAGAGCTTGCCTCGCAGCCGGCCCATCGCCGATTCCAGGATCCGGGAGTGGTCGAAGGCCAGGCATGGCGGCGCCGCAACTGGCCACCACAGTGCTTCCGGCTCGGGGTTGACGGGCTCCGGGAGGAGCGCGAGATAGCTCACGCTCACCACACGACCGCGTGGATCCCTCTCGGGGGCACCGAACGACGCCAGCTGCTCGAGATGACGCGGCTGGTGCGGCCCAATGCTCTCGGACAGCACCCGCCGCGCGGCCTCCTTCAGATCTTCGGTGCGCCCGACGGCGCCACCCGGCAACGACCAGGCACCGAGAAAGGGCTCGTGGTCCCGCAGGACCGCGAGCATGATCGGCTCCTGTGGGCGGCCAGGGCTGGATGGATCCGCGCGCAGGGTGATCACGACCACGTCGACCGCCAGCCAGATGGGTGTCACTCACCCCCCGCTTTCAATACGCTCAGCACGTCCTCCCCGTACTGTGCGACCCGCTTGGGGCCAAAACCACTGACAACCTCCAGCGAGGGAAGGGTTTCCGGCCGTTGCGACGCGAGCTCGCGGAGCGTCGAGTCGGGAAAGATCACGTAGGCCGGGACACCGTCCGCGAGCGAGCGCTCGCGCCGCCACGCGCGGAGGCGCTCAATGGTCTCTGGGTCGGCCGGGCCATACGTCCGTTTGCTCGCGAGCTTGCTGGTGCCGGCGGCGCTCGTGGGGCGGGCGGCCTTCGCGGTCGTCGTCGGCGCGCCTTCCGCCAGGTTGTAGAGGAATCGAGACGGGCGGCGCGACTGAGGCCTGCCGGAGGAGGAGGGCCGGCTCCGGGCCCAGGACAGCCAGAGGTCGCGCCGAGCGCGCGTGACCCCCACGTAGAGCAGCCGTCGCTCCTCCTCCACCTCGGCGTCCGTCTTGGCGTGGGAGATCGGGAGGAGGCCCTCCTCCAAGGCGACGAGGAACATCACGTCGAACTCGGTCCCCTTCGCTCGGTGCAGCGTCATGAGCGTCACCGATCCCTTCTCCGCCGTTGACTGATGCGTCGCCGCCGCTTTATCGCGCAGCCCCGATACCAGCTCGGGCAACGCGATCGCCGGCGACTCATCGACCATCCCCGAGGCGATGGTGAACAACTCGCTGATGTTCCGCCAGCGCTCACGCGCCGCCTCGCCTGCCGGCTCGCGGCGTGGGTGCCACGAGAACCGCTCCCGGAGCACCTGCTCGACCTCCCGATCCGCTCGGCGCGGCGTCGCCAACGACTCATCGACCGGCGGCGCGTGCTCGGCTGCGGCCGCCAGCGCACGCAACGCCTGGCGGATCTCCGGCCGATCGAAGAAGCTGTCGACACCGCGCAGCGCGTACGGGATGCCCGCGGCGCGCATGGCCGCCTCGAACGGCTCAGACTGCGCGTTGATGCGATAGCAGACCGCGATCTCGCCTGGCGGGGTGCCCTCTTCGATCAGCGCGCTGACCCGTGCGACCACGGCGCGGACCTCGTCTTCGCCGTCGGCGAACTCACGGAAGGAAGGCTGCGTGCCGTCTGATCCCTCCCTTGCCACCAGATGCTTTCGCTTGCCCGCGGCCTTTGTCCACAGCACCTCGTTGGCCAAGTGCAGGATCTGGGGAGTCGACCGGTAGCTCTGGGTCAGCGTCACCACCTTGGCTCCAGGGTAGTGCCGGCGGAACTCGGTGAGATAGCTGGACGACGCGCCGGTGAACGAGAAGATCGTCTGGTCGTCGTCACCGACCACACAGAGCTCCTCCGAGTCCCCCAGCCATCCCCGCAGCAACGCCCATTGGGCGGGATTGACGTCCTGGAACTCGTCGACGGTGAAGAACCGGTAGCGCTCCCGGACCTCGGCGGCCACCTCGGGACGGTCTTCGAGCAGCGCCGCCATCCGCAAGAGCATGTCCTCGTAGTCGATCGCGCCCGCCGCGGTCTTGTCCGCCTCGTAGCGCTCGTACACCTGCGCCATGATGTCGGTGGCAACCGGAGCTTGGCGATCGTGCGCGCGGGTCGCATACGCGGTCGGGTCCAAGCGCCGTGCCTTCGCCCACTCGATCTCGCTCGCCAGGTCGCGGGCCTCACAACCAAGCCGTCTTGCCGCCCGTATCAGCAGTCCGATCTTTGAGGTAAGGACCTCGGGCACCACGCCGCCCTCCACGCGGGGCCAAAACCACCGTAACTGTGCCCATGCGGCGGCATGGAAGGTCGCTGCCCGGATCGGGGCTCCGATCCCCAACCCGTTCAGCCGCGCGCGAAGCTCCGCCGCCGCGCGCTCTGTGAACGTGACAGCAAGGATTTGGTCCGTCCGGGCTAGTCCTATCGCGACTTGATATGCGATGCGATGCGTGATCGTTCTCGTCTTTCCGGTCCCCGCGCCAGCAAGAATGCACACCGGGCCGCGGGCTGCACACGCCGCCGCGCGTTGGGTGGGGTTCAAATCGGCCAAAAGGGCTGTGGTGGTGTCTTCCATCCGAAGCAGGCTACCGAAGACACGGGGCTGATCGAGGGGTATGCGCTTGACGGCAACGTGTGAAAGTCCGATCAATCGGGAATGCCTGCTATCTCCGATCGGAAACGGATCCGGAGTCCCGCTGATTGACCAACCTGATAAGGAGAAGACATGCCAGTGCTGAGGGTCCTTGGGGCCGCGCTGACCGCAGTGTTCCTGTCGGCCGTGCCCGCCATGGCTCAGGGGGGCCCGACTATCGTGAACCCCTGCGAGTCCCCGGACAGCGCCCCTCCTGGCGGCGTGACCACGACTCCTGGCGACGTGACCGCGACTCCTGGCGACGTGAGCTCTGACGACGCCGGCTCTGACGGAACGGCCTCTGAGACGAGCGCCACTGAAGGCGTGAGCACGATTACCTCCCCCGACACCCTCGTGTTCGGCGAGCGGCTCGGCGCGATTCCCCCTGCCGACTGCGAAGAGGCACCTTCGACGGGTCTGCCGGGGATCGACACGCCCCTCGGCGCCGTCCAAGACAGTGCTGACCAGCTCGTCGAGATGCTCGCTATCATCTAAACCTGTTCCGACGAACTCTGCAAACGGAGGGCGCCGCTGCGCGGCGCCCTCCGTGCGTTCTTCTGAGTGGGGGTTATACTCGGAGGTATGACTTATAAGATAGGGCTGAAAGGCCAGGTCGTCATCCCGAAGGAACTCCGAGACGAGCTTGGCATCCGGCCGGGGGACGAGCTCGTGTTCTGGCTCGAGGGCGATCATCTCGCCGCGCGCCTCACACGATCGGTCCGGTCCCTGAAAGGACGGTTCCGCGGGAGCGCGCTCACGGAGGTCTTGGAGGCTGAACGCCAGAAGGACCGGGAGCGGGAGGGTCGCACGTGATCTGCCTCGACTCCTGGGCGGTTCTTCGCTTCCTGGAGGGCGTCGAGCCGGCGGCAACGTATCTCGAGGACGTGTTTGACCAAAAGCCGGTTATGAGCTGGATCAACCTTGGAGAGGTCTATTACGTCGTCCGTCGTGAGCACCGGGAGCTTGATGCGAGCGAGACCATTCGCGACCTCCATCCCTTCGTGACGCCCGACCTCCCTAATGCGCGGCGCGTGCTGGAGGCGGCGGAGATCAAGGCCAAGTACCGCTTGTCTTATGCGGACGCCTTTGCCGCCGCCACCGCGGTTGCCCACCAGGCAGTGCTGCTCACTGGTGACCCCGAGCTCTTGATCGCGGACGCCCCATGGAAGAGCCAAGACCTTCGCGCACTCACCTCTGGTCGAGCAGGGCCCTGAGGTCGTCTGGGCCGGTCACCGGGCGCTCGCAGGCGAAGTGCCGGCACACATAGGCGGCCGGCTTGCCGCCGACCAGACCGCGGCCGGCGAGCAGGGGAACCGATTCACCGTCCGGCGGGCCAACGGCGAGAACCGCTCCCGGGCGCCATCGCTCACGCACCACACGGACGAGGTGCTCCGTGGCGGGGTCGTCGCGGCTGCCGACCACCGCGACCTCTTGAGGACCGCCAAGTAAGCGCTCCGCGCCGCGCAGGAGCTCACCGTACCCGGTCGGCGACTGCTCGGCGCGCGACGCGAACACGCCGAGGGTCCGTTCGGCCTTCTCGATGTACTCGGGCTCACCGGTAAGCCCCGCGAGGCGTAAGTGAACGTCGACCATGACGCTCGCGCCGGAGGGAGTCGCGTTGTCCCACAGATCTCGTGGCCGTGTGAGCAACGCCTCGGCGTCGTCGGCGGTCGTGTAGTAGGCGCCGGCGCCGTCGCCGAACCGCGAGTGCGCGTCCGACGCCAGCTCGACCGCCCACCGGAGCCACGCGGGATCGGGATCCGCCTCGAAGAGTACGAGCAACGCCTGAGCCAGGTACGCGACATCCTCTAGGAAGGCGGGTACGGCGGCCCCGTGGCCCTCCTTCCACGTATGGGCCAACCGTCCGTCGACGACGAGACGGTCGGCGAGGAACCGGGCGCACGCTCGCGCCGCCTCCACATACGAGCCAACTCCGAGGACGGCGCCGGTCTCGGCGAGCGCTCCGAGCACGAGCGCGTTCCACGAGGTCAGCACCTTGTCGTCCAACCCAGGTGGAACGCGCGTCGCCCGCCGGGTGTACAGCGCCTGGCGGACGGCCTCGAGGCTGGCCGGAGATGGCTCGGGCTCGTCTTCTCCGGGGGACCGGTGAAGGATGTTCGTGCGCGCGGGGGCGTGGCCGTGCGGATCGCGCCAGTTGCCTTCGTCGACCACCCCGAAGAAGCGCCTCCACCGAGCCGGTTCCTCACCGATCTTCCGCACGACCTCGTCGAACTCGGCCGCGGTCCAGACGAAATACTTCCCCTCGACACCCTCAGAGTCGGCATCGGTGGCCGAGTAGAAGCCCCCCTCGCCGTGGCGCATCTCACGTAAGAGGTAGTCGGCGGTCTCGACCGCGACGCGACGGAACACACCTTGGGACGTGACCTGGTACGCGTGGAGGTACGCGCGCAGCAGCAGCGCGTTGTCGTACAGCATCTTCTCGAAGTGGGGGACCAGCCACCGGTCATCGACCGAGTACCGGGCGAAGCCACCGCCGATCTGGTCGTAGATGCCGCCACGCGCCATCGCCTCCAGCGTGTGCGTGGCCGCGCGCTGGGCGGCCTCGTCCCCGGTCCTGAGGTGATGAGCGAGGAGGAAGTCGATGGTCATGGCCTGCGGAAACTTGGGAGCTTGTCCGAACCCGCCAAGCTTTGAATCCCACGCCCGCACACACAAGGCGGCCACCCGATCGGTGAGTTCCCCATCGAAGGAGCCGTCGCTGGAGAGGGTTTGACCACGCTGGAGATAGGTGGCCAAGCGCTGCCCCGCGTCGAGCACGTTGTACCGCTGGTGGCTCCACGCGTCCCACACGCCCTCGAGCACCTTGGTGAAGCCCGGCATACCGTGACGGGACTCCCTCGGCCAGTAGGTACCGCCATAGAACGGGACGGCATCCGGAGTGAGGAACACGCTCATCGGCCAGCCACCCTGGCCCGATAAGGCCTGGACCGCGCTCATGTACACGCTGTCGATATCCGGTCGCTCCTCGCGATCGACCTTGATGGACACGAACCGGTCGTTGAGGATCCGCGCGACCTCCTCGTCCTCGAACGACTCGTGTGCCATGACGTGGCACCAATGGCACGACGAGTACCCCACCGAGAGGAACACCGGTCGGTCGGTGGTCTTCGCGCGCTCGAAGGCCTCGGGACCCCACTCGAACCAATCGACCGGGTTGTCCGCATGCTGCCGCAGGTAGGGACTCGACGCGTACTGAAGGCGGTTCGGCATGTGAGAAAACCCTTGCGTTATGCGAACTAGTGTTCGAGAATGGAGTCTATGACGTCGATCCGTGATCTGCAGAGGGCGCCGGACGCGTCCCCGGCTGCTGCCCCGCCGACCCTACCTCTCCAGATCGAGCGGGTCCGGACCTTCGAGACCCCAGAGTTCTCCGGGATGCGCTTCCTGGAGGTCGAGGCAAAGTCTGCCCTGAACCGCGTCCGCGGCATGCCCTTCCCCTGGAGCATCAACCCGTATAGAGGCTGCTCTCATGCATGCCGCTACTGCTTTGCCCGGCCCAGCCACACGTACCTGAACCTGTCGCCTTTGGACGACTTCGAGCGGACCATCGTGGTGAAGGTGAACGTCGCAGAGGTGCTGCGTCGTGAGTTAGCCCGCCCATCGTGGAAGGGTGAGCAGGTTGCGATGGGGACGAACACCGATCCGTACCAGCGGTGTGAGGGGCGGTACCGGCTGATGCCTGGGATCATCGAGGCGTTGGCCGAGGGGCTCACCCCGTTCTCAATCCTCACGAAAGGCACGTTGGTCACGCGTGACCTCGAGGCGTTACGGGCGGCCGCTGACCGGGTGTCCGTCACGTGCGCGCTCACGATCGGCATGCTGGACCGTCGGTTGTGGCGTGAGGCCGAGCCCGGGACACCGTCGCCGCAGGCCCGGCTCGAAGCGGTGGCCAGGCTGAACCGCGCGGGGATCCCGACCGGCGTGATGATCGCGCCGATCATGCCCGGGCTCAACGACGATCCGGACGCGCTCGACGCGGTGGTCGATGCGGCGGCGGCCGCGGGGGCGACGCACATCACCCCGATCGTGCTCCATCTGCGGCCCGGAGTGCGCGAGCTGTTCTGGCCCTGGCTCGAGCAGGCCTATCCAGCGCTCGTCGGCCGCTACCAGCAGCTCTACCGCGGGTCAAGCGCGACGGCCGCCTACCGCAAGGACGTGGAGGCGCTCGTCGCCGAGCGCCGCCGGCTCGCATGGGCTCGCCATGGCCGCCCCGACGGCCACCCGACCGTACGGGGAGTCCCGAGGAAACGCGCCCCAGCGCAGCCATCGACGCAAGGTCACCAGCTCCGCCTTCTGCCATGACAATCGGCCGCACGTCGGCGGTTTCCTGCACAGCAGCTCATGCTGGCTGGCGCCATTGACAACATCCGGGTCAGGAGAATCGGGCAACCGGGCGATGCGTGGCTCCTTTTGGGTTAAACACCGGTCTTGTTCCACAAGCGCGCGTTTAACCTGCGCTTTTCCTCCGGATCCGGAGGAAAAGCGCAGTGTGACCCGTTACTCTACGGCCCAGCTTGCGCGCTGATTGCGAGACGCCTATCCGCGCGAGCCCTTAGCCCAAGCGGGTCGCACATCGCCCGGTTTGCCGGATCTCGTCATTCCGGGGGGTGACGGCGCCAGCCGGCATGAGCTGGGTAAGGGGCGTTACGAGGTTCAAGGTCCTTGCTGCGGCAAGAGCAAGATCTCGATGCGGCCTTGCGGGCGCTGGCGTGACCCTGCATCATCGGGAGTACTGACCAGCGGTAGGGATGGGCGGGAATGACCAAGATGCGGCGGATTGCTGCTATTGGGCGTGCAGGGACGGTCTACCTGCTTTGCCCCACCACTTCATCTTCTTGCTTGAGGCAAAACGGTGGCGTGGGGGTACCCGATGGGCGGTGACATCGCGACGCCTGAGTTCGCTCGCGAGGATTGGGGTCGCTACCGGAACAAGCTCAAGACGTGCTTGGCGGTGCTCAAAGAGATCGTAGCGAGCGGCAGGCTCGAGGGCGGCCGGCGCTTGGCGGGCGTCGAGATGGAGGCGTGCTTGGCCGACTACGACGGCACCGTCCTGCCCATCAACGCCCAGATCCTCCAACAGCTTGAACCTGGCGCGTTCCAACCCGAGCTCGCTCGGTTCACCATCGAGTTCACGCCCGCACCTCGCGAGCTGGCGACGGACTACTTTGACTGGCTCCAGCGCGAGTTGAGCTGCGGCCTCAGCCAGACTCAGGCGGCGGCGGAGGCGCTCGGTGGGCAGGCGATCGTCATCGGAATCCTCCCGACCATTACCAGCCGGGACACGACCGAGGCGAATCTCTCCGCGTACCCCCGCTACAAGGCGCTCAACGACAGCATCCTTGCGGCGCGAGGCGAGAACCTGCGCATCGAGATTGACGGCCAGGAATCGTTGCGCGAGGTTGCCGGCTCGATCCTCTTCGAGGCCGCGTGCACGGCGTTGCATCTCCATCTGCAGGTGGAGCCCAAGAACTCCGCGCAATGCTGGAACGCCGCGCAGGCGGCCTCCGCGCCGCTGGTCGCGGTGGCGGCGAACTCACCCTTCTTCCTGTACCGGCAACTGCATCACGAGACTCGCGTGGAGCTGTTCCGGCAGGCGGTTGATACGCGTGTCGAGGAGTTCGTACACCAGGGCGTCCGTCCTCGCGTGTGGTTCGGTGAGGCCTGGCTGCGTGAGAGCGTCTTCGAGCTGTTCGAAGAGAACATCCGGTTCTTCCCACCGCTCCTCCCGATCTGCCATGACGAGGATCCGCAAGCCGTCCTGGACGCCGGCGGCGCGCCGTCGCTCAAGGAGCTGACCCTACATAACGGGACGATTTACCGGTGGAACCGTCCCGTCTACGAGGTCGTCGAGGGGATGCCCCATTTCCGGATTGAGAACCGCGTCCTTCCCGCCGGCCCAACGGTCATCGACTCGGTCGCCAACCTCGCGCTCTACTGCGGGCTCCTCAACGCCCTCACGAACGCGAAGAGGCCGGTGTGGGAGGAGATGAGCTTCGACGCGGCCGCTGACAACTTCTTCACCGCCGCGAGGCACGGCCTAGAGTCGCGCCTCTACTGGCCGCGCGTGGGTGCCGAGATACCCGTCTCCGAGCTGCTGTTGCGCCACCTCATTCCCTTAGCCCGTGAGGGTCTGCGGGAATGGTCCATCGACGCACGCGACGCTGACCGCTACCTCGACGTCATCGAAGCCCGGTGCACGACCGGGCAAAACGGCGCAACCTGGCAGATCGCGACGCACCGTGCGCTCGCCGATCAAGGACTGAACAGAGCCGAGGCTGCGCGTGAGCTGATCCGCCGTTACGCCGCATACTCCCGGCGCGGCACCCCGGTGCACACCTGGCCCGTCCCCCAACTTCGACTTCGGGGCAGATAGCCCGCGAAGCCGAAGCTCGAGGCGAAAAACCGCTGTCCGATTTGCCCCTTTTCATTTTGGCTTAAGCCGTTTTCACTTTGTGGAAAAACTGGAGTAGCCTTTAGGGCACCATGAGCGACTTCTACAGGCGACTCGAGGGGTACGAGGACGTCAAACGTCTCCTGGATGCGTCGGACGAGCAGGTCTTGGTAAACCTGGGCAAGCCAACGCTCATCCGAATTCCGGGCACTGACGGTTCACCACGCGCGCGCTTCATCTCATGCCTGCTGCATGGGAATGAGGACTCTGGCTACCATGCGGTGCTCGAGCTCCTCCGGACGGGGGCGCGTTATCCGTTTGACCTGTGGATCTTCATCGGCAACGTGGCAGCCGCCAGCCGGGATGGGTGGTTCGCTCACCGGTACCTGGACGGTGAGGAGGACTTCAACCGGGTCTGGGGGCGCGAGGATCCTACGACGCCGATGCGGGTGATCGCGGACGCGGTGGTCGCGGAGCTTGGCGCGGCCGATCTGGACGCCGCCGTCGATCTCCACAACAACACCGGCCAGAACCCGTACTACGCGGTGCTGCCGAGCCGTACCGACGCGGCGGTCGCGCTGGCGCTCACGTGCGTCGACAGGATCGTTGAGTGGCAGCTCCGCGCCCATTCGCTGATCGAGCAGTTCTCGTTACGCTGCCCGACAGTCGCCGTTGAGTGCGGACTCCCCCTCAGGCAACGCAACCACGCGTTCGCGCTGGGAGTCCTGCACCGATTCCTGGCGGCGCCTTCGTTTGAGCGGACCGAGGCCGTCCCATTGGCATTGCTCCGGCTCGCCTACCGTGTCTCGGTCCGCCCAGAGGTCGAGTTCACGTTCGACAGCGCGCTGCACAATGGCTATGAGCTCGCGCTCCGGCCTGGGCTGGACGGGCAGAACTTCGGCATGCTGCTCGCCGGCACCGAGCTGGGCAAGGTGCGTGAGGGGGCACCGCTGCCCTTGGAAGCACTCGATCTGAGCGGCCATGACGTGAGCCGACGGCTCTTCGAGATCCGGCCGGGTGGTCGCCTTGTGATCCGCGAGGACGTCACCCCGGTGATGATGACCCGCAGCGCGCTCCAAACCCGCCGCGACTGCCTCTTCTACGTCGGGCGCCACCTGGCCGTGTAGACCTCTGGCGGATCTGGGGTGTGTCGGCTCAGGTCCGGATTCCGGACCTCAATCGACACACCCCGCTCGGTGCAAGCGCCTAGTCCTCCAGGCCAGCGAACAGCGACGACTCTGGTGGGGTGGTGTCCACCCGGCTCCAGACGAGGATGAAGTCCTCGTGCGGGTAGATCCGCCTCTGATCAGGCACCTTGAACCACAGCCCGGCGGGGTCGACCTGGGTCGCATGAGCGATCAGCGCTTGCGTGCGCTGGCTGATGAAGTCACCGACCTCGATGCTCGTGGTGGTCCGGTCGATGTCCTCGGGATCCCACCCGGCGAGCCAATCCCCGTACGGGGATTCAATCCCCTCCGCGGCACAGGCGTCGTGCAGCGCCTGGACACGCCTGCGGTTGAAGGCTCCCATGTAGTACAGCTTGCGGACCTGCCAAGGCGGGAACGTCCCCGGTTGCCACGCGGGATCAGCCGCCGCCTCGACTGCCCGGACGCTGACGTCGTGGCAGCGGACGTGGTCGGGATGGGGGTAGCCCCCGTTCTCGGGGTAGGTGGCGACCACGTCCGGTCGTTCCCGACGGATGATCGTGGCGAGCCGCTCCACGGGCTGCTCGATGGGGAGATTGAAGAAGCAGTCCGGCGGCAACGCGGAGCCGTCGCCTTCGAAGCTCTCCACGTAGCCGGAGTCGCGGTATCCCAGGTCGAAGTGGTCGGTGACCCCGAGGATCTCCAACGCCCGCGCGAGCTCGGAAGCGCGGATCTCGACCATCCGCTCCTCGATGCCGGGCAGGGACATCGCCGGGTTCAGGATCTCGCCCGCCGACCCATCCGTGCAGGTCACCACGGATACTCGGTATCCCTCCTTGACATAGCGGGCCATGGTCGCGGCCCCTTTGGAGGACTCGTCGTCGGGATGGGCATGCACAAACATTGCGTGGAGGGAACTTCGCATCGCGGCCAGGCTACCTCGGCGTTGTCATTGCCAGCGAGCGTTCCATGCGGCGCGTAAGCGCTGGCTCGAGGGATCGGCGTCGAGGTGCGCGATGAAGTCGCGCACCAGCTTCATGGCCTGCTCGACCCGGTCGCGGGGACCCTTGAGCCGGATCACGCATTCCAGATCGGGATACGAGCCGACATGGAGATCGGGGAACTCGGCGACCAGCCGGTCGAGTACCGGGCTCAGCGTGGACTCGGGATACCCGTGACGCGCCTCCGCGACATGGAGGGGGGCTCCATGGCCCACGAGCAGCGCGGGTTCGATCCCTTCCCTCACGATTCGTTTCAGCTCGCTCGGCACCCCGGGCAGGATCACGATGGTGACGCCGCCCTCGTGGTGGCAACCTCGCTCCACGTCCACGACGATTCCTGGCGCGATCCCGCCTGTGCTCGCCAAGAGGCGCGCGCCTTCGGGCACCAGCGCCATCTTCCTCATGGCCCGCTCGTGTTCGGGCGTGATCTCGGCGCCCTGCGCGATGGTCCACTGCAACGCCCGCGTGATTCGCGCGTCGATCTCGGGCTCTACACGCAACCCGAGGCCCAACGTCGCGGCCACAGCCGCGACCGTGACGTCGTCGGGAGTCGAGCCGATGCCGCCTGAGGTGAGCAGCACCCGTGGCCGTGGCCGCGCGAGCTCACCCGTCAGAGCATCGTCGATCGCGCCGCAGTCATCGGGCACGGTGACGATCCGGTCCAGCGGCACACCCATCGCATGCAGCCGGCCAGCGATCCAACCGGAGTTGGTGTCGCGCACGAACCCACCGAGGATCTCGTCCCCGATGACGACAATGGAGGCACGCATCATCCTGTCAGGATAGTGGGCGGCGGCCGCGGGTGGGTCCGCGGCGCAACCTCCGCTGCTTACCGCACCGTGGGCCATAGGATTTGGAGTCATGCGCTACACGAGCCCCGAAGACGCTCGCTCAGACCTCTTCCTTTCCGCGGGGGTCTTCCTGTTCGGCCCCCTGATCCTGCGACTCGTCCTCGACATCATCCCGCTGCAGCGGATCCCTGGGGGCGCCGCGGTGCTGTCGGTCGCATTGCCGATCGTCTGCACCGTGCTCGTGCCCTACCTGTTGATCCGGTACAGGAAGGAGTCGCTCCGGGACTACGTAGAGGATGGCGGAACGGCTGGTTTCTCGCTGGGGTTGCTGCTGACCACACCGATCGTCGGCGCGGTCGTGCTTGCCCTGGTGATCCGGCCCGGTCCTCTCGCAGCCCTTGGGGTCCCCGCGCTCGCGCTTTCGAGCGACGTCGCCGGGACGGTCGCGCAGGTCGTCTCGTGGGTGGGATCCGTGGCGCTTGCGTGGTATGCCACGGTCAAGGCGCGGGACGCGTTCAGGATCGTGCCCAAGACCTTTCGCGAGGGCACTCTCGAGATCGGGCGCATCCTCGCGATCATCGCGGCGGTGGCCACGTTGCTCGTCAGCCTCAGGTTGATGCTGAACGCGGGGCGCTTCGACCCGATCGTCGTGCTCTTGCCTCTAGGGGTCGCGGGTGCCGTATGGCTCGCGCTGCGCCGGCTCGCCGGACCGAGCACGACGAGCCGGTCGGTGTTGCTGACACCCACGTTGCTCCTCGCGCTGAGTGGCTTCACGCTCGCGCTCAACGCACTGGACATCGTGCTGCACGAGGCGGCGATCTACGCCGGTATCGGGCTTCTGATCGGCATGATCCAAGAGAGCCGGAGGTCCTTCTACGCCGTCCTGGCGCTGTCCCTCGCCCTCGCGCTCTTCACCCCGATCCCCGACCCGCTGCCTCTCGGCTAGGCGACCTACGGGGCCACGATGCGCCAGGCCTCCGGTCGGATCGTGTAGGTGCACGAGGCCAGGTCATGGACGAGCTCGCCGTCCAGCACGTGGGTCACCTCGTCGCCGGCGATCATGACCGATCGCCCCCTCTTGGAGATGACGTCTGCCTGGTCCAAGTGGGTGCCTCGGTACAGCGCGGCCCCGAACGCGATGCGGGCCGCGGGGCTTACCGCCGTGACGACGACCACGTCGAGGAGCCCGTCGTCGGGAACGGCTCGCGGCAAGAGACAGGTGCCGCCTCCGACATATGGCGCGTTTCCTATCCCAACCATCAGCGTCGGCCCCGTGTGCGTGAGCCTCCCGTCGACGGTGATCTCGAGGTCCCAGGCCCCTTCGCGTACCCCTGCGATGATCGCGCCGAATGGGTAGGCGAGGGGGCCGAGGGAGGCCTTCATCGGCGCGGCGCGCTCCGATGCCGCGGCGCCAAGGCCGGCATGTGCCGTGTTCACTACCACGCCGCCATGGTCCGTGACGATCAGGTCGAGCCGCCGTGGGGTTCCCCTCACGCAGAGCTCGGCGGCCTCAGCCGGGTCGGTCGGGATCCCCAAGCCGCGCGCGAGGTCGTTGCCGGTCCCTAGTGGCACGAGACCGATCGTGGTCTCGGCCAGCAACGCCGGATCCTGGCGCAGCAGCCTTCCGACGGCGAGGTGCACCGAGCCGTCGCCCCCGGCGAGCACGAGCATCCGCCCGTCGAGCACGTGGAAGAGCCGGTCGAGGTCATCCGCGCTATGGGTCCGCACCACCTCCACGTCGGCGCCTCTCGCGAGCTCCGCTCGAGCCGCCTCGACGGCGTCCGCGTCAGCCGTCCCGGCTTCCGTATTCGTGACAAGGACGATGCTCACGTTGATCTCAAGGTTGCACCCATGTGCGGGTAGCGCCAGTCGGTCGGCGGCACGAACGTCTCTTTGATCACTCGTGGCGACATCCAACGGACGAGATTCAGGTACGAGCCCGCCTTGTCGTTCGTGCCGGAGGCACGGGCACCGCCGAAGGGTTGCTGCCCGACGACCGCGCCGGTGGGCTTGTCGTTCACGTAGAAGTTGCCGGCGGCGTACCTGAGCCGTTCCGACGCCTCGGCGACCGCGCCCCGGTCCTGGGCGAAGACCGCGCCGGTCAGCGCGTAGGGGCCGGTCCGGTCGACCAGATCCAAGGTCTCGCCCCATGCCTCGTCGGGGTAGACGTAGACGGTGAGGACCGGCCCGAACAGCTCGCGCGTCATCGTATCGGAGCCGGGGTCGTCGGTGACGAGCACGGTCGGGTCGACGAACCAACCTTCGCGGTCATCCGCCCTCCCGCCCGCGAGGAGTTGCGCGCCCGCCTCCCGCGCTCGCGTGACCGCGCTGGTGAGCCGCTCGAACGCCGTGCCGTCGATGACCGCGCCCATGAAGACCTTCAGGTCAGCCACGTCACCCACTGGGATGGCTCGGGCCAGGTCGGCGAGCTCGTCACGGAGGCGGGGCCACAACGACCGCGGGACGTAGGCGCGCGACGGGGCTGAGCACTTCTGCCCTTGATACTCGAACGCGCCTCGCCCGAGCGCGACGGTCAGCGTGTCAAGATCCGCCGACCGGTGGGCGAGGACGAAGTCCTTCCCTCCCGACTCCCCGACGATCCGGGGATAGTTGTGGTAGGTCGCGATGCGCTCGCCGGCCTTGCGCCACAGCGCGCGCAGCACCGCCGTCGAGCCGGTGAAGTGCAGTCCCGCGAAGTCCGGATGGGCCATCGCGATATCGCTGATGCCCGCGCCGTCACCGTGCAGGAGGTTCACGACCCCGCCAGGCAGGCCCGCGCGCATGAGCAGCTCCATCAGGTGGTGCGCTGCCAGCGCCTGCTTCTCGGAGGGCTTCCACAGGCTCACGCATCCCATGAGCGCGGGCGCGGTCGGCAGGTTCCCCGCGATGGACGTGAAGTTGAACGGCGTGATCGCCAGCACGAAGCCCTCGAGCGGCCGGTAGTCCATCCGGTTCCACTCCCCGGGCGCGGACTCGGGTTGGCGCGCGTACAGGCGTTGCGCGAACGCGGCGTTGAAACGCCAGAAGTCCGCCAGCTCACACGCCGCGTCGATCTCAGACTGGTACACGGACTTGGACTGGCCGAGCATCGTCGCCGCGTTGATCCGGTCACGCCAAGGGCCGGTGAGGAGGTCCGCGGCGCGGAGGAACACCGCGGCGCGTTCGTGCCACGGGAGGGCTGCCCAGTCACGGCTGGCGCCCAGTGCCGCGTCGATCGCCCTGGAGACCTCCACGTCGCCCGCCGTGTGGACATCGGCGAGCACCAGCTCACGCCGGTGTGGGGCGTGGACCGGGAAGGTCACGCCGGTCTCGATCCACTCGTCGCCGATGCGCAGTGGCGCGGTGATGCGTTCCTTGCCCATGCGGCCCAGCTCGGCCTCTAGCGACGCGCGCTCCTGGCTGCCTGGCTCGTAGGAGCGCACTGGCTCGTTGCGCGGCCGCGGCACCGTTCTCATCGTGGCCAACGTACCCACCCGGCTGACAGAATCCCCGTCATGCCCGAGCTTCCCGAGGTCGAAAGCGTGCGGCGGCAACTCGCCCCACGAGTGGTCGGCCGCCGCATCGTCGCGCTCCGATGGGATCCGCAGGAGCGGTTCATCGATTTAGGCCGCGCCATCGGGAGGGTGATCGAACGGCTCGATCGGCGTGGCAAATACCTGATCGCGACGCTCGACCATGACCTCGAGCTGGTCATGCACCTCGGCATGACCGGGTCCTTCCGCTTCCGTGGAGACCCAGGCTGGCGGCCCGATACCTACGTGCGGGCGACGTTCGAGCTGGACGATGCGGTGCTCGACTTCCGAGACGTACGGCGCTTCGGCAGGCTGTGCGTCGTCGATACGGGTGACTACGCGGGGATCGCGACGCTCGCGGCCCTCGGGCCGGAGCCTTTGAGCGACGCGTTCGACCCTGACCGGTTCTACGCGGCGCTCGCGGCCAGCCACATGGCGGTCAAGCCCTTGCTGCTCACCCAGCGACCGGTGGCGGGCGTCGGGAACATCTACGCGGACGAGGCGCTGTGGCGGGCGCGGATCAGCCCACGCGCGCGGCGGATCGGGCGGGGGAGAGCTCACGCGCTCTGGGCGGCCATCCGCGACGTGCTCACCGAGTCGATCGAGCGTGAGGGGACGACGTTCCGCGACTACCAGATGGTCAACGGAGAGTCCGGGCGCAACGCGGACTTCCTCGTCGCGTACGGCCAGGCCGGCAAGGCCTGTCCGCGATGCGCCTCCACCCTCGTCAAGACGTTCATAGGAGGACGCGGCACGACCTACTGCCCGGTCTGCCAGCGCTACTGAGATGAACATGCAGGATCTGCGCGCCCACGCGCAAATCCTGGCCGGCTGCTGACCGATCCGTGGGATGCCCGCTGTTGCGCCCTAGTAATTGCGCGTCGGCGCGCATTTCCTGGTTGAAAGGCCGTGGCCAGCAGGTTGTCGAGGCAAGCGGTCTCGGGGGTGACGGGGAGCGCGCAGCGCGGTCGTCAGGTCGGCGAGTTGCGCGCGCGCCCTGACGGCTGTCGCGGCTGGCGGGACCCGCCCGTAGTCCGCGGCCGCATCCTCCAGCGCGGTTCGCAGCTCCCGGCGTGTCGTCATATGAGTACCGAGATCTTGACAGTAGACCCGGGTAGGACGGGGGTTGGAAGGTTCCCGTTCGGTAGCGCCATATCTGTCATAATCTGTGGTTCGCTTCCAGACCTTTCGCATCTGAATGATTCGTCATAGGATGAGCCGTATGCTGCTTGGCCGGGGGGACGAGCGTGGACGCATCGACGCATGTGTCGATGCGGGGCGGCGCGGTGCCGGGGTCGCGCTCGTCCTGGATGGTGAGCCAGGGATCGGTAAGACCTCGCTCCTCGGCTACGCACGGCGGCAAGCCGTGGGGATGCGCGTGCTGGAGATGCGCCCACCCGACCAGCGCGCTCCGGGGTCGGTGGCGTTGGGCCTGTTGTTGCGTCCTCTGGTCGGAGCGCTGACGGTGATGTCGCGTGCCGAGGCTGCGGTGCTCCGGCCGGTGATCGCTTCCCGCGGGACAGTGGCACCGGTGCCTGAGCTTGCTCGCGCGGTCTGGACGTTGCTCCACCAGGGTGCCCGCCAGCAACCGATCCTCGTGATCGGGGACGACGTGGATTGCCTGGACGCATCGTCGGCGGCTGTGCTCGCCCTGGTCGCGGCCCGGTTGGACGGTGAACGGATCGCCATGCTGCTCGCTGCGGGCGACGGCGGTTTTGCCGCGCCGGGCGTACGCACCCAGCGCGTGAGCGGCCTCGACCGAGATTCGGCGCGCGCGTTGTTCGCGCTCAGAGCGTCACGCGAGCCACATCCCGGCGTGCTCGACCAGTTGCTGGCGGGGACCGGGGGTAACCCCCTTGCCCTCCGTGACCTTGCCACGTCCTTGCGGAAATCGCAGCTCGCGGGGCAGGAGCCGTTACCGTTCCCCCTCCCAGTCTCCGAACGGATCGTGCGGGGATTCCTCAAGTGTCTGCAAGACCGCGGACTTCCCGCGGGGAACGCGCTGCTGCTGCTCGCCGCGGCGGGAACCGAGTCTCGGGCGGTGTTAGATCTCGCCACCGAGTTCGTCGCCGGCGGCTCGGGTGGCTCGGGCGAGGCATTCGACGAGGCCGTCCAGGCGGGGATCGCAGAGCGCGACGGTGACCGCGTGCGCCTGCGTCACCCACTGCTGCGGTCCGCCGCCTATCACGGCGTGGACGTGGAGTCTCGCCGTGCCGCGCATCTCGCGCTCGCTCGCGCTCTCGCGGAGCTTGCCGGTCCCGACGGCACGGACCGGCGAGAATGGCATAGGGCGGCTGCCGCCGCATGCCGCCCGGGCGCGTCGCTTGATGCGGTGGTCGAGGTCGCCGCGTTGTACGCCTATCGCGAAGGCCGGTATGCCACCGCCGCTCGAGGGTTCGAACGCGCGGCGGCGTTGGCTCTGGAGCCCGATGACGATCACCGGCTTCTCGCGAGGGCGGCGGGGACTTGGTATCTCGCGGGTGACCGCGCCAGCGCGATCGAGGCGCTGAACCGCGCGGGTGGTGTGGCCCAGCTCACCGACCCACGAACTGGCGCGCTCGTGATGCTCGACACCGCCGTCTCGGATCTTCTCGCTGGTCGCCCGCTCCGCGCGAGCGAGAAGGCGGCACACGCGAGGCGGATCGCTGCCTCGCTGGGCGGCGCGGCCGCGCGGATCACGCTCCTGTGCGCCGGCTCGATCGCGGTCGCCGCCGGGCAGGCGCAGCATCACGCGATGCTCGTGGAGGATCCCCCGCCGGTCGAGGGCCATGGGATGGAGCTTGTCGCGCAAGCGCTGATCTGGCTGGAGCGTTACACGGACGCCGAGAAGGTGCTGACCGAGATCGTCCGTCGCGCCCGTGCGAACGAGGAGCGGGCGCGGCTGCCCGTCCCGCTCGCCTTGCTCGCCGACGCCGCCTTCCGGACTGGCCGGTTCCAGACCGCGCTCATGTTCGCTAGCGAGGCGGTAAAGGTGGGGGAGCTGGTCGGCCAGTCCACTGGCCAGGCGCTGGGGCACGGGACACTCGCCCGGCTCGACGCGGTTCGGGGGCTCGGCGGCCGTGCCCGATCTCAGGCCGCGGCGGCGCTGACCGCGGCGCCCGGCGCCGCCTGGCCCGCGGTCCGGCCACAGGCGATCGCCGCGCTCGGCCTGCTCGCGTTGGGGTTCGGAGAGGTCAACGAAGCCATCGGGCACCTCAAGAAGGCGGGAAGGTTGGTCGCCGATCAGGGATTGCGCGATCCCTCGATCGTGACGTGGGCGCCGGACCTCGTCGAGGCATACGCCCGGGCGGGGCGGACCTCTGAGGCGTTGCGGTTGCTCGACACGTTCGCCGCCGAGGCCGAGCGCACCGAGAGAGCCTGGGCACTCGCGGCGACGGCTCGCTGCCGCGGTCTGCTGGCTCAGCCAGGAGAGTTCGAGCATCACTTTGCCGCCGCCTTCCGGTGGCACGCGTCACCGGCAAGCCCGTTCGAGTGGGCGCGGACCTCGCTCTGCTTGGGTACCCGCTTGCGGCAAGATAGCCGTCCGATCGAGGCTCGTCCCCACCTCGTCAATGCGCTGGAGACGTTCGAGCACCTCGGTGCCGTCCCATGGGCACAGCGCGCCCGTGCCGAGCTGCGGCTGATGGGCGATCACGCGGACATTCCCCCGTGGACGCAACGCCGGCTGACGCCGAAAGAGGCGGAGGTCGCCTGGCATGCCTGCCAAGGTCAAACAAACCGGGAAATCGCGCACCAGCTTGGCGTGACCCCTCGCACCGTGGCCTTCCACCTCGGCAACATCTACCGCAAGCTCGACGTGAGATCCCGGTCAGAGCTTTCGGGCGCTGCCCCCACGGGCCGCCTCCGCGCCTCGTAAAGGTATCCGCCTCGGTACCCTGGTCCTCGATGGCCCACGAGTACCGTGCCCGCGATCTCTTGGTCAATCCTATTGTGATCGTGGATACGCTCGCGCCCCCGATCCTGTTCGTGGCGCTGAACGCGTGGCTGGGGTTGCGGGGGGCGGCGGTGGGGGCTGTCAGCCTGTCGCTGCTTCTCGTCGCGGCACGGCTGTGGCGCAGGGAGCGGTTGCTCTATGCGGTCTCGGGGCTCGCTGGGGCCCTCCTTGGCGTGGCGGTCGCGCTTGCGTCAGGGGCCGCGGAGGCCTATTTCCTTCCCGGCATCGTCACCAGTGTGGTCATGGGCGTGGCCTGTATCGCCAGCATCCTCGTCAAACGCCCGCTGATCGCCTTCAGTGGCGCGGCGATCACCCGCTGGCCGCTCGACTGGTACTGGCAGGACCAGGTCCGGCCCGCATACAGTGAGATCACGTGGGCGTGGGCGACGTTCTACCTGGGAAAAGCCGCGCTGCAGAGCCTGTTGGCCGCCCGGGGCGAGGTCGGCTGGCTCGCTGTCACCAAGGTGCTGACCGGCTGGCCCTCGTTCGCCGTCTTGATCGTGGTGACCTACGCCTACATCAACTGGCGGCTTGCCCGGCTCGACGCCCCGACAGTCGACGAGTGGCGGGCAGGCTACCGACCGTTACCGTAGGCGCCGTGGCTATTCACGCGCCTGACCTGCCCACCGATGCCGTCTGGTTGAACGTCGAGCGCCCGTTGACGCGGGACGACCTGCGCGGTCGGGTGGTGGTGCTCGATTTCTGGACGTACGCCTGAATCAACTGCCTCCATACGCTGCCCGTGCTGGCGGCGGTCGAGCGGCAGCTGGCGGGCGAGCCCGTGGTGTTCGTCGGCGTCCACTCGCCGAAGTTCCCGACGGAGGGTGACGCCGAGATGGTCCGGCAGGCCATCCGCCGCCATGGCGTGACCCACCCGGTGGCGGTCGACACTGGCTTCAAGGTGTGGCGGGAGTACGCGGTGCGGGCCTGGCCGACCCTCGTCCTCGTCGGTCCCGACGGCGTTGTCCTCGGCGCGGCGAGCGGCGAGCCGGACCAGGGCCCGCTCCTGTCCGTGCTTACCGAGACGCTCCAGAGGTACGAGGACCATCTGGTCCGGGGGCCCGCAGCAGGAGCTAGGGATCTGGGCCTGGACGCTGTCGACGCGTCCGGGCCCCCAGCAGGAGCTAGGGATCTGGGCCTGGACGCTGTCGACGCGTCCGGGCCCCCAGCAGGAGCTGCGGATCCGGGCCTAGACGCTGTCGACGCGTCCGGGCGGTCGACGGCGGGCTGTATGTCGCGGATAGCGAGATCTCCGCCATCCGCAGGGTTGCCGGCGGTACGGTCACGACGGTCGCAGGTGGCGATCTGTTCGACTTTGGCGACGTCGACGGGATCGGCGACGAGGTCCGCCTGCAACACCCGATGGGGATCGCCGCCGGGCCAGATGGAGGGCTACTCGTCGCCGACACGCTGAACCACAAGATCAAACACTTCGAGCCGTATACGCGCGGTATGCGCACGTTGTTGGGCGACGGGACCCCGTTGGACGCCGCGCTCGCCGAGCTGGAGAGACGACCCGCGGCTCCCACCGGACACACGGGAGCAAGGATGGTGCCGGGAGCCCGAGGCGCTGGCATGGGACGGAGCGCAACTCCTCGTCACCGACACCGGTAACCAGCGGATTGTCGCCGTCAACCCGGCGACGGGCGCGGCCCGAGTGTGGCTAGGCTAGATCGACCGGCGCTTCAGGACCTCGTCGATCAACCCGTATGTGACGGCGTCGGGTGCCGAGAGCCAGAAGTCGCGGTCGGTGTCACGGGCGATCTGGTTGACCGGCTTCCCTGTCCGTTCGGCCAGGATCTCGTTTAACCGGTTTCGGAGGAATGCGATCTGTTGGGCCTGGATCTGAATGTCGGCCGCCTGCCCCCGGGCGCCGCCGAGTGGTTGGTGGATCATGATCCGCGCGTTGGGGGTCGCGGTCCGCGTTCCCGTGCCGGTCGCCAGGATCACCGCCGCCGCCGACGCGGCGATTCCGAGGCACACCGTGTTCACCTTGGCCTGCATGAGGTAGTGGATCGTGTCGTAGATCACGAACAGACCGCTGACCAATCCCCCAGGTGAGTCGATGTACAGCGTGATGTCTTTGTCCGAGTCTCTGTCGAGCGACATCAGCCTCGCGGCCAGCGTGTCGGCGACCTTGTCCTCGATCGCTCCGGCGAGGTACAGCTCGCGGTTCTCGTAGAGCTTCTTCCAGACATCGGCCTCAAGCATCGAGGTCAGTGGGCTCTCTCGTTCCTCTTGATCCAGTCTCACGCTCGCTCCTCGCCGCCGCGGAGCCGCCAGACTATCAGTGCACATGACCTCACTCAGCGGCCTGTAGGAAGGTTCCTTTGCCATTCGACTGCACCCGCATCCCGTCTGGCTACGTTGCTCGTCGCTCGCGTACAGCTCCGGTATGCGTCGCTCCTCGCGCCTTGCCAGACGGGCGCGGATCGCAGTCTCGGTGCGCAAAGGACCTCCCCTACGGGCCGCTGTCGGATTCTTGACTTCTCGACAGCTCCGGCGAGACTCCGTGCTTCACCTCGCGGGTGGCGACCCGGCGCATCGGAGGTACCGATGGTCCCGCCCCAGTTGGAGGTCTAGTGCTGACAGTGACCGATGGAAACGGCTCAAGGACACTCGGGCGTGGTCTGGCGGTGTTGCAGTCGCTGGGTTCCGCGGCGGACGGTTGTACCGTGGCGGAACTGTCCGTTGCGACCGCGTTGGACCGTGCGGTCCTCTACCGTTTGCTCGAGACCTTGACCGAGCACGGCTTCGTCGTCCGCGACGGCGAGACGCGCCGCTACCACTTAGGGGTCGCGCTTGTCGAGTTGGGTGCGCGGGCCAGCCGAGCGCTGGAAGTGCGGCGGCTGGCCCTGCCCGGAATGCGTGCGTTGATGGAGCACGTCCGCGAGGCCGTCTGCCTCACGGTCCGTGATCGGCAGGACATTGTGGTCGTTGACCGCGTGGAGCCACCCGGCCTGTTCGTACGGGTCGGCTACCACGTCGGGTTCCGCCATCCGCTAGCCATCGGCGCCCACGGCCGGGCGCTGCTCGCGTTCCTCGATCACGGCGCCAGTGCTGGCCATGGCAATGGCAATGGGCACGGTGAGCGCACCTCCATCGCCGAACGCAGCGCCCCTCTCGCGATCGAGCTAGAGGCAAGCCGTTCCCGCGGGTTCGCGATCTCCGTCGACGAGTTGGAGCGCGGCGCCTCGGGAGTCGCGTCCCCGATCTTGGATCGCGGCGGCCGACCGATCGCGGCACTCGGCATCGTCGCGCCCTCTCCCAGGCTCATGGACCCCGCGGCCGTCGGCCCGCGTGTCAGGGCAGTCGCCCTCGAGGTATCTCGCAGGCTCGGCTACACAGGCACCGGAACCGTAGGCGATCTTCGCAGCCGCGCTACCGGTTGAGGTTGAACAGCATGTCCGCGATATAGAGGCCGATGACGGCGCCCATCGCGATCGGGAGGACATACCCGATCGCAACGAGGGCACGCTGGCCAACGGACGGCCTGGTGATCAACTCCTCTTCGGAGCACAGCTCCGAGAAGAGCGACTCAAAGCTGGCGAGCTCGGTTGTCTGCCCGTCCGGATCGGGGAGCCGTTCGGGCTCGCCACCTTCCCCGGCCAGATCGTCGAGGATCCGTACCACCCGCGGTCGCGGTTTCTCACGCGTCACGACGGAGGTCGCCGATTCCGAGCTCGTCGCCGGGGATCCAGGCCACTCCGTACTCGTGATGCTGTCGTCCGCCTGCGGCCGGTCAGCTCGCCGTATGCCGGCAGCCGACCAGCCGGCGGACTCTTGCAGAAGGTCGTCCATCCGCATCTCGCCGGTGGCGATCTCGGCCGGGTCCGTTCCAGCCGGCTCGGGAGTCGTCGGAGCCGAGGCCGCTGGCTCGGGCTCGGGAACCGGGTCAGGGACCCTTTCAGGGGTCCTTGGCGTTTTCTGCCTCTTCGGCGTCTCGGGGTCGCGAGTGGTAGAAAGCACGGTCACAAGGATGCGATGGCCCATGTCCGGCGTCGGGGGGAGGCCCTCCAGCCGGCGGCGGCCACGCTTCAATGTGCGCGCGAGCGCTGCGCAGCCTGGCCGGGAGCTCACGAGCTCCTCAAACGCGGCCGCCACCGGCTCTGGAGCGAGCCCAAGCACCCAATCGCCCATCCCCCGTACGTCCGTGCACGGGTCGTCGAGCAGCGCGGCGGCATAGGCGCTTGACGTCTCCGGGCCGGCCAGCGCGCGCAAAGAACGGTCGAGGGCTTGCACGGCCTCGTCGCTCTGCGAGCCAGCGTCGATGCCACAGTCGTGCGCTCGCAGCAGGATCGTGCGCTCGAAGTCGTCAAGCTCACTCAGCGCGCGCTCGGCCGCGTCCAGGTAGCGCACATCGGGCGCCGGCAGGTCTGGCAGCAAGGTGGCTGCCGAGGGCGAGGCCGCGGGCGCGCCTCTGCGCAGCAGGTCCTGTCTGGCGAGCGTGAAGCAGCGGCCTCGGACCCACGCCTCTAGCGCCACGTCTTGTGGTGGGTCCTCCCATAGCTGGAGATACAGGGTTCGTAGCAGGCTCTCGATCATCGCCGGCGACGCGAGGAGCCGGCGAGCGCATGCGTTCGCGGCCGGGACGGTGCGATGGTAGGCCTCAGCCAACGCGAGAGGGTCATGGTTTCGCAGCGCGTCCAGCAGGGTGTGATCGTCGCATTGTCGGTGATCCAGGAGTTGTGTCGGAAGCACTGTGGTCCCCCACTCCGGTTCGATCAGTCGACGTATCGTAGTGGACTACGCGCAACCGTCGAACTAGGGCGATTGGCCCACACCGCCGCTTCAGGGTTGCGTATACGGCGCGGGATGCAACGTTTCGGTAAAGGTGCCCGGGGTGTGGACGCCTGGCGGGTGTGAGTGGGCAGGCGCGGGTACCGTTGAGACACGTCGACGTCGACCGAAGGGCGCACACGCGTGGACCGCAATCAACGAGCCAGACTGCTGTGGTTCGTACTCCTCGTCGGGCTCACGCTGCTCCTCTTTAATGGCTTGAGCAGCATGGGGGGGCGCGAAGAGCTTTCGTACACCGAGTTCAAGACGGCGGTCGAGCAGGACCGGGTCGAGCAGGTGCTGTTCACTGGTCAGTCGATAACCGGCCGGTTCACTGACGGCGAGCAGTTCACCTCTTTCGTGCCCAGCGAGATCGTGGTCGGGTTAGGGGAGCTCGAGCGGTTCCTTGAGACGAACGGTGTCCCGATCGACGCGAGGGCGGATAACGGAGGAGTCTGGGGACTTCTTGCCCCACTGCTGTTCCCGCTCCTGCTGTTCGGGCTCTTCTTCTACTGGATGAGCCGGCAGGCCAGAGGCCAGGTCGGCGGGCTGACGCAGATCGGCAAGTCGACAGCTCGCCTCCATAAGCCGCACGAGCCTCAGACAAAGTTTGCGGACGTCGCCGGCTATCGCGAGGTCAAGGAAGAGGTTCAAGAGGTCGTTGCGTTCCTCCGGGAGCCCGATCGGTTCCGCAAGGCGGGGGCCGAGGTCCCGAAAGGGATGCTCCTGGTCGGCCCGCCCGGTACTGGTAAGACGCTTATGGCGAGAGCGGTCGCTGGCGAGGCAGGCGTCCCATTCATCTCGGTCACCGGCTCTGACTTCATGGAGATGTTCGTCGGCGTCGGCGCGAGCAGGGTGCGTGACCTGTTCAAGACCGCCAGAGCGAACGCCCCATGCATCGTCTTCATCGACGAGCTCGACTCCATCGGCCGGAAACGTGGGGCCGGGTTGGGCGGCGGCCACGACGAGCGCGAGCAGACCCTCAACCAGCTGCTCGGAGAGATCGACGGGTTCGAGGCCTCGACCGGTGTCGTGATCATGGCGGCCACCAACCGGCCTGACGTCCTCGACGAGGCGCTGCGCCGCCCGGGCCGGTTCGACCGGCAGATCGTCGTCCCCTTGCCCACGCTCGAGGAGCGCGAGCAGATCCTCAAGGTCCACGCGCGCGGCAAGCCGATCGGTGACGACGTGAGTCTCGCGGTCGTGGCCCGTGGAACACCGGGCATGAGCGGTGCGGACCTGAAGAACCTGATCAACGAGTCCGCACTCATCGCTGTCAGGTCTGGCTCCGACGTGATTCGGATGCGTGACCTTGAGCAGGCGCGTGAGCGCCAGACGATCGGGCGTGAGCGCGCAAGCCTCCGGCTCGACGAGGAGGAAAAGCGCGCGGTCGCCTACCACGAGGGTGGCCACGCCCTCGCCGCGTTCCTCGAAGAGGAAGCCGATCCCGTCTACAAGGTGACGGTGCTGCCGGTCGGTATGGCACTGGGGGTGACCACCCAGCTCCCCATCGACGAGCGGCACATCTACACGCGCTCCTGGCTCGACGCCAAGCTGAAGGTCATGCTCGGCGGCCGCGCGGCCGAGATGGTGGTGCTCGGCCAGCCGACGACCGGTGGCCAGCACGACCTCGTCCAGGCCACACGCCTGGCCCGCGCGATCGTCCGAGAGTTCGGGATGAGCGACGCCTTGGGCCCCGTTGGCTACGGAGACGACCGGCAGATCTTTCTGGGCGAAGAGCTTACTCGCGGCCACGAGTACTCCGACGCGACGGCCGAGATCATCGATGCCGAGATTCGCCGTATCCTCACGGCCGCGCTCGACGAGACGATCGCGCGGTTCGCCAACCTGCGGGCCGGGCTGGACGCGATGGCCGAGCTCCTCGTCGAGAAGGAGTCGCTCACCGGTGCGGAGGCGCTGGCGGCCGTTCGCGGTGCGCTCTCCGCCGACCAGCGCGCACAGCTTCGCGGCCGGGCGACGGTGGTCGATATCCCACCCGGTGTCGAAGAGGAGATCCACGAGCAGCCCAAACGCGTCACGGTCGGTTAACCCCCTTCCAAGGAGCGTGACGTGACGCTTGCGGATTCTGAGGATTCGAAGCCCGTACTCGGATTCATCGGTGGGACCGGACCGCAGGGCCGGGGGCTCGCGTTGCGTTTCGCCAAGGCGGGGTACGCGGTGCTGATCGGCTCGCGCCACGAGGCAAAGGCGAAGGAGATCGTTGCCGCCTTGGGCGTCGACGAGCTCGACGTCCGCGGTGTGGGGAACGCCGAGGCATCCCGGGACAGCGAGATCGTCTTCGTCACCGTCCCGTACGCGGCGCAACGGCCAACGCTCGTGGGTCTCGCCGAGGCCATCGGCGAAAAGATCGTCGTGAACTGCGTCAACGCGGTTGTGTTCGACGACCGTGGACCGATGTTCGATCGCGTCGAGGCGGGCTCGGCCGCCGAGGAGTGCGCCCAGCTGCTGCCCCAGGCAAGGGTCGTCAGCGCGTTCCACGACGTCAGCGCCACGCGGCTCTTGCGCGTGGACGAGCCGATCTCCGTCGATGTGCTGATCTGCGGCGACGACGAGGACGCAAAGGCGGCGGTCATGCGGCTCGCCTCGCAGATCCCTGGGATGTGGGGCGTCGACTGCGGCGCCCTCCGCCTCTCGGGCGCGGTCGAGCAGATGACCCCCGTCCTGCTCTCAATCAACCGCCGCTACAAGATCCGGGCCGGCCTCCGCATCGACGGCATCCGCCCCGCAACATGAAGGTCTACACCAAGCGTGGGGATGACGGGACGACCGGGTTGCTCTATGGAGGCCGGGTCGACAAGGACGACCTCCGCACTCGCGCCTACGGCACGACCGACGAGGCGGTGTCCGCACTTGGTATGGCGCGCGCGCAGTTGGCAGGAGGGGAGTGGCACGACGCGGTACTCATCGTCCAACGTGAGCTGTTCGTGGTCGGCGCGCAGCTCGCCACGCATACCGACCACTGGGACCGGCTGATCGATGAGGTGTCAAGGACGACGCGGGAGATGGCGGACCGGCTTGAGGAGCGCATCGACGCCCTGACCGAGCGGTTCCCCCTTCCCCAAGAGTTCGTCGTGCCCGGCCAATCCACCGCCGGCGCCGCGATCGACCTCGCTCGTACGATCGTCCGTCGCGCCGAGCGCGAGGTGGTCGCGATGAGACGCGCCGGACTGCTCCCGGACGAGACGCCGTTGCGATATCTCAACCGCCTCTCCGACTACCTGTTCGTCCTCGCCAGATCAGTCGAGTCCGGCAAGTACGTTAGGACGCGCGACGCCTAGCCGCCTCACGGCGGCAGGCGCTAGGCGCTTGGGCTCCCGTGATCGACAAAATGTTGTCGATGTGTTGTCGATTTTCAGCCACACTACGGGGCGCCAGTGTTGGCCGTGGGCGCAGACACCTCGTCCAGTTTGGGCTATAGGGCGCGTACGTTCGGCACTGCGAACAGGACGAAAAGTGCGAGTCGGTCAGTATGGTGGCGTTCGCAGACACCTCGTCTCCAAGCGAGACCATAGGGCGAGGCCACCAGAAACTCGCGGCTCGAGTGACGGCGGTCGCCGAAATGACGGCGGATCGCGATGTCGTGCTGCCCCGAGGGGCCACCGGTTCGCAAGCGTTGTCTCGGACCCGGCGTAGGGGACTTGGATCCGCAAAGTCGTTGCGCGTGAGTCAAGTTTGTGAGTCGTGTTGCAGGTGTTGCACGAGTTGCGAGCCGGCTGGCGACGACCCGCCGGTCCACTCCCCGAACAGGGATTTCGGGGCGTATCTGCCCCGAAATCCTGTTCGGGGAACGCTGTCATGCCTCACACGCTCGCCGGGCCGGGGCGAAGCCCCGCTAGTAGGCGTGCTCCGGGCCGGGGTAGTCGCCGGAGGCGACCTCGGCCTGGTAGGCCTTCACCGCGTCCGAGATCACGCTTCGCAGGTCGGCGTACTGCTTCACGAAGCGGGGAAGGCGGCCGGTCGTGAGGCCGAGGAGGTCGTGAAACACCAGGACCTGGCCGTCCGTGTCGGGACCGGCGCCGATGCCGATCGTGGGGACGTCGACGGCCTCGGTGATACGCCTGCCGACCTCGGCGGGAACGCACTCGAGCACGATCGAGAAGGCGCCGGCGTTGGCCAGCTCACGTGCGTCGGCGACCAGGCGCTCCACGGCGGCGTCACCGCGGCCTTGGACCTTGAACCCGCCAAACTGGTTCACCGATTGGGGGGTGAGCCCAAGGTGGCCCATGACCGGCACCCCGATCGAGGTGAGGCGGGCGGTGAGGTCGGCGGTCGGGCCGGCACCCTCCAGCTTCACACCGTTCGCGCCGGCCTCCTTCAAGAACCGGCCGGCGTTCCGCACGCCTTCCTCCATGCTGCCTTGATAGCTCATGAAGGGCATGTCCGAGATGATCAGGGCACGCCGTGCCCCACGGCGTACCGCGCGAGTGTGGTGAAGCAGCTCGTCGACCGTGACGGGAATGGTGGTCTCGTACCCCAGGACGACCATCCCGAGGGAGTCACCGACCAAGATGACCGGGATACCGGCCTCGTCGAGTATCTGCGCGGACAGATAGTCGTACGCTGTGAGCATCACGAAGCGCTCGCCTTGGACCTTCAGCGCGCGCAGGTCATGGATCGTCGTCGGACGGCTATCGAGCGAGTGCACGCTCATGAGTGCGGCTCCTTACGCCTGCCAGCCCGGCCACCCCCTCTGGCGATGGCGCTCGCGGGTCCAGCGGCAACACTCAGTGTAGGTGCCCGCGACACGACCGAGCTCAGCCGAGACCGACACGGACAGGCGCGGATCGTCCCCTCAAGTCCGCACTCCTGACTGCCGCTCCGCACGCTGGAGAAATCGCGATAAATCCGAGAGATAGGACTCTGTCTCTTCGAGATGCGCCATGTGGGCGCTATTCGGATAGACCTTGAGGGCAGCCTCTGGCAAGGACTCAAGCATGTTCTTCAAGAGCTGCGGACGGACCTCGTCGTAGGCGCCACACGTCATGAGTACTGGAAGGCCCAGCCTTCTGAGTTCCGCCGACACGTCCCAAGCGGCGAGTGGGCCGTTGGCAACCATCTCACTCGGCCCCCACAACGCTTCGTACACCGCTGAAGCGGACGTCATCCAAGATTTTGTGAGTTGAGCGGGTAGCGGATCTA
>JBOGED010000003.1:0-6479 GCA_050743625.1 Egibacteraceae bacterium
ATTGTTGCGTCCTCCGCCCGGCGCGCTGGTTTTGACTTGCAACTTTCCTTCGTATGCGAAGGAAAGTTGCGCGCTGGGCGAGTGGCCTGCCGAGTTTGCCCGCGAGCCAGCGAAATCGAGCGGCTGCGACCTCACCGATGTTCTCAAACACGCTCTAAAATGACTGTATGCGAACAACTATCGAGCTGCCTGAGGAACTCCATGAGATCGCGACGTCGATAGCCCGTGACAAGGCACAGACCTTGAGCGAAACCGTGGCTGAGTTCGTACGCCGCGGGCTTGGTCGGGGAATCGCTCCCTCGGTATCGACCGACGAGCGGACAGGGTTCCCGGTCGTGAGGCTTGGCAGGGTGATCACTACCGAGGATGTTCGCGCCCTGGACGATGACGAGTGACGACCCTGCTGGACAGCAACGTCCTCATCGCCTTTGCGGTCGAGGACCATGTGCATCATGACGCGGTCGTGCGGTGGATGACCGCTACCGAAATGCGCGCTGCGACCTGTCCCTTGACCCAGGGAAGCTTGATCAGAATTCTTGTGCGCGGCGGGATGACCGGCCCCGGCGCACGCGCTTTTGTCGCCGGAATCACCGCCATCCCCGGCACGAATCCTCGGGCATCGCCAAGTGACCGACGCCTATCTCGCCCAGATGGCCCGAGCAAGAAGCGAGCGGATCGCGACGCTCGATCGTGGGTTTGCAAGCTTGCATGGCGACGTGGCCGAGCTGGTGTCCACCGGCTGAGCACTCCCTGGCGGCCTACGGTCGGCTCTCCAGTGCCAGCTCTTCGCGCTCGGCTAGCCGGATCCAAGCGACGATGAGGGTCAGCGCCACGGCGAGGTAGACGGCGCCGGCGGGGATCCACATGATGACCCCCGCCAGCTGCTGGTCCGCGAGAGGCGTTAAGCCCCAGGGTGCCGTCGTCGTCGCGTAGCTGGCGTACCACGGGGTCCGAGCGAAGGTCAGCAAGGCTGAGAGGAAGACGCTTTGCATCGCCATCGCGAAGACGAGCAGGACGCCGAAGCCGTGCGACACCCGCCCCACTCCCCGAGCGCCGATCACCACGTGCCAGAACGCCCACGCCGTGGCGAGGAAGCTCGCATGCTCGAGGACATGGAGCAGCGGGCGTTCGAGCGCCGCGCCGTAGGGGACCGCGGCATGCCAGAGCCAGAGCGTGCCCACGTGGAGCAGCCACACGACGATCGGGTGACGCAGGGCGCGAAGGTTGCGCCGTGTGAGCCTCAGCCGCTTGCGTAGGCGCATGCTGGACCGCCGGACGGCGAGTGGGCTGCCGCGCAGCAGCGTGCTCGACGGGGCGGCCAGCGCCAGCAACGGCGCCGCGACCAGCAGCAGCAGCACATGCTGGACCATGTGCGCGGAGGCCAGCGCGCTGGACAGGGCGTCGAGGGGCGAGACCAGCGCGACGGCGACCGCCACCAGCGCCCCCGCGAAACACCTTGCCCGCCAGATGTCCGCGTCCCGTCGCGGGCCACCCGTCCTGCCCCGCCGGTAGGCCCATACAGCGAGGAAGAGGCCGATACCCAGCGCCGGGTCCAGGCTCCACGCCGCCCACAGATCGTGCGGCTCGGGCGGCTGTCCCAGGTGGGCGAGGACCGCGGTCAGCACGACGGCAGGACGAGGGCCGGCAGACCGACGAACAGGATCGTCACGAACGAGAGCAACGACAGCAGCAAGCCGGTGAACGCCAGCGGCCCGCCGGGCTCGTCGTCCTCCGGCTCATTCGGCGCATTCGGGCTCGCGCGCCACCTCCGGTAGCTCCACCAGGCGCACGCGAGGGCGGCGAGGGCGGCCACGGCCGTCGCGGCCAGCGTCACGATCCCCGGCACGGGCGGGTTGAGCAGCCGCAGCCCGGGGCCATCGCCGGTGCAGCCGGCCTCGACGACCAGGTAGACGAACATGAAATGGGCGGACCAGATCACCGGGCCCGCGACGAGCAGGACCAAGGTTCGCCGCGCGCGGCGGTCACGGGACACGTCCACCGCGACCGCCGTCCCACCCACCCCCGTCCTCGCCCCGTCGCCGGGCAGGGCAGCGTCTGGCGCGGTCATGAGGATCCCTCCGGGATGGGATCGCGCTCCGCGCTCATGTGAGGTAGGGACCGAGGTAAAGGGTGCCGAAGCCGATGACCCACACGACGACCATCGCGGTCCAGAACCTCGCGACGTTCGCGACGGCCGCGTGACGGCGGGCGGTGTAGAGGCCACGGAGCGCCCAGAACACCGTCATCGCGATCATGATCATCGAGCCGCCCGTGACCACGGAGACGAAGCCGGTCAAGGTGTAGAAGATCGATCCGTAGGCGTGCGCGCGTGCCCCGAAGCCCAGCGAGGCGATGTCGAGGAGCTGGATGACCGCTCCGCCGCCCGCCAAGACGAGCGCCGCGACCAGCGCGAGAATGAATCCGCGCTGGTCAGCGGCCCGGACGCGCCGCAGCGACGCGTGGACCGCGCCGGCGCTGGCGGCTATCAGCACGGCGGCGACGAGCGCCCGTTCCAGACCCGGCTCGGCGATGCCCGCGGGCGGCCAAAGCGGGTTGGACAGTCGCAGGTAGAAGTAGCTCAGCAGCAGGCTCGCGAACGCGATACCGACGAAGAGGATCGCGAGGCCCGTCGCCCAGGCAGCGACGACGACGCTCCCGCCCGCGTTCACCGCCACGTGGTGCTCACGCTCGAAGGCCTCCTCCTCTTCGACGCTCATGGGCGATGGCTCCGGCCAGTTCCAGCGGATCACCGCGGCGACGATCACCAGGGCTCCGACGGCCGCGCCCCACCGGAGCTTCACCAGCTCGCTGACGAAGATCAGGACGACCCCACACGCGGCGACGAGCGGCCAGATCGACGGGTTGGAGACCCGGAAGACCTCCTGGGGCCGCCCGTCGGCCGTGCCAACGATCACCGCGGCCCGCCACCGCAGCGGCCACTGGGAGATTGCATGCACGAACCGCTCGAGGCGCTCGTCACCTCGGTGCAGCTCGTCCTGGTCCCACAAGGGGTGGCGGCTGCGCACGATCGGCAGGACAGACCATCCGTGCTCGGCCGGCGGCGACGGCACCGCCCATTCGAGGGTGTCACCGCCCCAAGGGTTCGCTCCCGCCGGCGCCCCGCGCCGGTAGCTGCGGATCGCGTTCCAGATGAACACGCCGATGCCAGGCACGATGATGAAGACGCCGATGGTGGAGATGAGGTTGTAGATCTCCCACCCGAGGCCCGCGTCGTAGGTATAGACCCGCCGCGGCATCCCCATCAGTCCGACGATGTGCATCGGGAAGAACGCCACGTTGACGCCGATGAACAGCAGCCAGAAGTTCCACCTGCCGAGGCGCTCGTCAAGCATCTTGCCGGTGAACTTTGGCCACCAGTAGTAGACCCCGGCGAAGATCGGGAACGCGACGCCACCGATGAGCACGTAGTGCAGGTGGCCGACGACGAAGTAGGAGTCGTGGGCCTGTAGGTCGAAGGGGACGGCGGCCACCATCACGCCAGTGATGCCGCCGATGACGAAGATGACGAGGAAGCCGATCGCGAAGAGGAACGGCGTCTTCCACACGGGCCTGCCCGCCCAGATGGTGGCGAGCCAGGCGAAGATCTGCACCCCGGCGGGGATGGCGATCGCCATGCTCGCGGCCGCGAAGAAGCTCAGCACGAGCGGCGGCAGCCCGACCGCGAACATGTGGTGCGCCCACAGGCCGAAGGACAGGAACCCGATCGCGACCAAGGCGCCGACCAGCCATGTGTACCCCACGATCCGGTGCCGCGCGAACACCGGCAGGATCATCGAGATCACCCCGGTGGCGGGCACGAACTGGATGTAGACCTCCGGGTGGCCGAAGATCCAGAACAGGTGCTGCCACAGCAGCGAGCTTCCTCCCTGCTCAGGGTTGAAGAACTGGGTGCCGAAGCCGCGGTCGAGCTCGAGCAGCAGGCTGCCGATGATCAACGGCGTGAAGGCGAACAGGATCATGAACGCCATCACGAGCACCGCCCAGGCGAACAGCGGCATCCGGGACAGCGTCATCCCGGGCGCGCGCATCTTCAACACGCCGATGATGATCTCGAGCCCTGCCGCGATCGCCCCGACCTCCGCGACCCCGAGCCCGAGGACCCAGAAGTCCAGGGCGAGATCCGGTGAGAACTCCGGACCGCTGAGGGGGGTGTAGGCGAACCACCCGGCGTCAGGAACCAGATTGAAGAGTGTGCTGCTGTAGTAGAGCAGCCCGCCAAGGAGGAACGTCCAGTACGAGAAGGCGCCGAGGCGGGGGAACGGCATCTCCCGCGTCCCGAGCAGCAGCGGCAGCAAGAGGATCGCGAAGCCCTCGAAGATCGGCAGGATCACGAGGAACATCGTCACCGAGCCATGGTTCGTGAACAGCTCGTTGTACAGCTGGGGGCTCAGCAGCGTGTTCTCGGGGACCGCGAGTTGCACCCGCATCGCCAGCGAGTCGAAGCTGCCGCCGAGCAGGAGGAAGAAGAAGCCGGTCAGCAGGAGGCGCGCGCCGATCTTGTCGTTCTGGACTCCGGTGAGCTGCCCTTTAAGGCCGGGTGGATCGGCCCAAAGGCGATCGAGCTCCTCGTGCGTCGCCGGCTCGGCGACCGACGGCGTCGGGCTGCCGGATTGCGGCACTCCCCGGTCGCTGGTCACTCGAGGCTCCTCAGGTAGGCGAGCAAGGCCTCCAGGTCTTGCTCGCTCAGCTGAGGCGCCGGCATCTGGGCGCCGGGCTTGATCGCCTGCGGGTCGGCGACGAAGCTGGTCAGGTGCTCGGGCGTGTTCGGCAGCAATGCCGACCCGAGGGTGCGCCGGCTAGCGAGGTGGGTGAGGTCGGGGCCCCCAGCGGGAGCTGGGGATCTGGGCCTCGATGCTGTCGACGCATCGGGACCGTCAGTGCCGCTGGCGGGGGTCCCGCTGATGGTGTGGCAGTCGGCGCAGTTGGACTGGGAGAACACCTCTTGGCCTCGAAGGGTGGTCGCCACCGCCGGTCGGCGCTGCTCAGCCACCCACGTGGCGAACCGCTCCGCCGGTTCCGCGACGACGATCAACCCGTGGTTCGCGTGCTGCAGCCCGCAGAACTCCGCGCACTGGCTGACGTGCTCGCCCGGCACGTCTGCCTGGAGGACCAGCGTGTTCACGCCGTCGGGGAGCAGGTCCATCTTGCCGCCCAGCGCCGGCACCCAGAAGCTGTGGATCACATCCGCGGAGGTCAGCTCCAAGGCGATAGGGCGCCCGACGGGGATGTGCAGCTCGTTGGCTGTGGTGATCCCCTCGGCGGGGTAGCGGACCTCCCACCACCACTGGTGCCCGACGATCTCGACGACCAGCGCCTCTCCAGGAGCGGTGGCCGGCAGGACCCGCATCGCCCGCACCGTGGCCCCGAACACCACGATCAGGACGATCACCGGCATCACCACGCCTCCGGAGACGATCCACCGACTGAACGTGGGCCCGCGAGCCGGCTCAGCGTCTTCTGCCGATCGCCGGCGCAACAGGCCGACCGCGAGGAGCGCGGCGAAGACGGCGAAGACGACCACGCCGAGTCCGAGCATCAGCCACCACAGGTCCGCCATCACCTCGGCGACCGGACCTTGGGGGTCCAGACTGCCGGCGCTACGCACGAGGTCCAGCTCCGTCTTTCCCTGCACTGTGCAGAGTTGGTCCCGGTATTCCGGACTCACTCTGCACGATGCCGTACGCACTAGGCAAGGTCTCGCTACGCTGCGGGGTCGAGCCCCTTTGGAGATCTGGAGCGTCCATGGACCGGCGTGTGTTCTTCGCTAGTGGAGCCGTACTGCTCGCCGGGTGCGGCATGGGGAGCGATCGCGCGCCGGAGGCGTCGGGTGCCTCGGGTGCCTCGTTGCCGCTCACGCCCGAGTGCGACGACGGCGACGATCCAACGCCGCCCCAGACCGAGGGCCCGTTCTATACACCCAGCTCACCACAGCGGAACTTGGTGTCCGACGGTGTGGCCGGCACGCCGCTCACCCTGGCCGGGGTCGTGCTCAGCCGCACCTGCGAACCGGTCGCCGGCGCGCTGCTCGACTTCTGGCAAGCCGACGACAGCGGGACGTACGACAACGAGGGCTACCGGCTGCGCGGCCACCAGTTCGCGGAGGCCGACGGCCGCTTCCGCCTCGACACGATCGTGCCCGGCCTCTACCCCGGGAGGACGCGTCACCTTCACGTCAAGGTACAGGCACCGGACGGGCCGGTCCTGACCACACAGCTCTACTTTCCGGACGAGCCGGCAAACGACCAAGACGGTATCTACAGCCCCCAGCTCGTGATGGGCGTCACGGAGGGCGAACGCGGCCAAGACGCGACCTTCACCTTCGTCGTCGAGGCCTAGCCGCAATGCCACCAACTTAGGGTGGGTTTGTGGCAAACTTCCTGGTATGGCGCATTTAGGACAGCGAAAACTGGCGACGGGCGAACGGCTCGCGGACCACATCGCGGTCGGCGTGCTGACCC
>JBOGED010000004.1:0-3228 GCA_050743625.1 Egibacteraceae bacterium
CAAGATGGTGCGCCGGGCACACGAGGTGCTCGACCGGTTCGCCGCCGAGGCTCCGGTGTTCATCGCCGCGATCAACGGGCACGCCTTGGGCGGCGGGTACGAGATCGCGCTTGCGTGTGACATCCGCGTCGCCACCGAGGGCAGCTACCGGATCGGGCTGCCCGAGGTCACGCTCGGGTTGCTGCCCGGCACGGGTGGCACGCAGCGGCTGCCCCGCTTGATCGGTCCCGGCCGGGCCCTCGACCTCATGACGAGTGGCCGGACCGTGACGCCGGACGAGGCCTACCGGCTGGGGATGGTCGACCGTCTCGTGCCGGCCGGCGAGCTGGACGAGACGGTGACGCAGATGGCCACGACGCTGGCGTCCGGCGCCGCGCGGGGAATCAGAGCGATCAAGCGCGCGGTGCACGACGGCATCAACCTGCCGCTGCGGGAGGGGCTACAGCGCGAGCTGGAGCAGCTGGCGCCGCTATTCTCCTCCCAGGATGCGCGGGAAGGCATGACCGCGTTTACCGAGAAGCGCACGCCGCGCTATATGGGCCGGTAGCGCTCACAGAAAGGATGGCATGACCGAGAACCAGGCCCTTGCCGCACGCGGCGACCTCGAGGCTGACCTATCGCCTCGCGAGCTGGTCATCGTCCGCAGCGCCTATCGGGTCATCGCCCGCCAGGGCGGCCACCGTCTCTCGCTGCAGGACATCGCCGACGAGGCCGGGGTCAGCAAGGGCCTGATCCTGTATCACTTCAAGAACAAGGACAACCTCCTGCTCACCACCATGAGGTGGGCGCTGCTGCGGACCGCGGAGCGTATCCGCAAGGGAATCGAGGGCGTGGACGACCCTCACGCGGCCGTCCAAGCGCTCATCGACGCGGTGTGGATAGGCCCGCAGCAGAACCGCGACTTTTACCTGCTCTACCTCGACCTGATCGAGCACGCGGCCCGCGTGCCCTCGTTCCGCGGCCTTCCCACCGTCACCCGCGAGATCATCGAGGGGCTGTACGCGGAGATCATCCGTGAGGGCGTCGCGCGACGGGTGTTCGACGTCGAGGACGCCGACGAGACCGCGGCCACCATGCGCGCCTTCATCGAGGGCACGTTCCTGCAGTGGTTGCAACAGGCGGACTGGCGCGAGTCCTACCCCCGCTACCGCTCACGCTGCCACGAGGGCCTGCTGCGCCTGCTCGGCTCGAGCCCGTAGCGCCGTCAACCACTATCCCGCAGCTTGTATCGCTGGATCTTGCCGGTCTGGGTCTTCGGAAGCTCGTCGAGGAACTCCACAACGTGCGGGTACTGGTAGCGCTGCAGCCGTCCCTTACACCAGTCCCGCAGCTCCTCGGCGAACGCGTCGTCGCCCTTGCGGTCGCGCTTACACACGACGAACGCCTTGATCCGCGGGAGCTCGTCGCGCTCCACCGTGACAACGGCGGCCTCGGCCACGTCGGGGTGCTCGCCGATCGTGCTCTCGATGGCGATCGGCGATACCCAGAGCCCGCCGACCTTCATCATGTCGTCGGCGCGGCCCTCGTACCAGAAGAACCCGTCGGCGTCCTTGCGGTAGCGGTCACCGGTGAAGAACCACTCGCCGCGGAGGCACCGCTTGGTCTGCTCGTGGCGATGCCAGTAGTAGGCCAACGCGCTGCCGCCGCGAACCAGCAGGTTGCCCGGCTCACCCACGCCAACCGGGTTGCCGTCGAAGTCCTCAAGCTGGAGGTCGTAGCCAGGAATTGGCTTGCCGCTGGAGCCGGGCCGCACCTGGAGTGGAGAGTTCGAGCAGTAGATATGGAGCATCTCGGTCGAGCCGACGCCGTCGAGGATCGTCACGCTGTACGCATCCATCCAGCGCCGCCACACCCCGGGCGGAAGGGCCTCGGCGGCGCTGACGCACAGCCGCACCGACGACAGATCTCGCCCCTCGGCGCCAGGCGAGTTGAGCATCGCGTTGTAGAGCGTCGGCACCGAGAAGAACAGCGTTGGCCGCGCGCGCTCGACCACGTCGAGCACCGCGTCCGGGCTGGGCCGGCCGGACATCAGCACGGTCGTCGCGCCGGCCCAGAACGGGAACGACAGCCCGTTGCCCAGGCCGTAGGTGGTACAGCTTCGTGGACGAGAACGTCACGTCGTCGGCGGTAATGCCGAGGATCGGTGCCGCGTAACGCTCACAGGTGTAGGAGATGCTGCGCTGCAGGTGCACGACACCCTTCGGCCTCCCCGTGGACCCGGAGCTGTAGAGCCAGAAGGCCATGTCGTCGCAGTGCGTGTCGGCGGGTGGCAGTGCCGGATCGCCGCCCGCCAACAGCTCGTCGAAGCCGTGGGCGCCGATCTTCTCGCCGGGTGCGCCTGCCGCCACGAGGAGCACGGGCCGGCGTGCACGCATTGCCTCCTCACGAACCTTGTCGAGGTTGCCGGCATCGACGATCGCGGCGCGGGCGTAGCTGTCCTCTAGGAAGAAGCGGAAATCGTCGGCGTTCGCGAGCGGGGTCAGCGCGACCGGCACGATCCCCGCCCTGATCGCGCCCAGGAACGCGATCGGAAATGCCGGCGAGTCGTCGAGGACGAGCAGCACACGCTGCTCGGGCTGGATCCCCAGGTCCCGCAACGCCCGACCGAAGCGGCATGCGCGATCCAGTACCTGACCGTAGGTGAGCGCTTGGTCACCCCAACGGATGGCGACCTTGTCGCCCCGGCCCGCCTCCAGGTTGCGGTCCAGGATGGTGCTGGCGTTGAACCGCTCCCGCACATGGCCCATCCCTGAACCTCCTTGCGTGCCGGGCCACGACGGGTTCGCTCGGGTGGAGAGTGAGCGCCTCGGAGCCGTGCTCCTCGCCGTGCCGCGCTTCCCCATCCCGCTGAACGGTGCGTCGTAGATCCCTGATGTGAGTGTATCGACGTGCGGTGAGCTCGCGCGATGGTCGGCCCTGGCATCCCGCCCCAATTTGGAGTAGAAGCGGCTGCGACGCACTGCCACCGAAGGGAGTCTCATGGCCGAGAGCGTGTACAAGATCATCGAACTCGTAGGCACGAGCACCGAGTCGTGGGAGGCCGCGGCCAAGGCCGCCGTGACCCGCGCGTCCGCAACGCTGCGTGACCTGCGCGTCGCGGAGATCGCCAAGCTGGACCTCGTCATCGAGGACGGCAAGATTCAGGCCTACCGGGCTCGCGTCAACCTGTCCTTCAAGTACGAGGGCGAGGGTCCCAGCGTTTGACCGCCCACCGTGTCGGCTCAGGTC
>JBOGED010000005.1:0-1903 GCA_050743625.1 Egibacteraceae bacterium
GCTCGACGTGCTGCGCTGCGAGTTCACGCCGGAATGGCGCGGCGTCATGCGGATGCGCGCCGCCGTGAGGACGATCGACGCGCTCGGGGTGCGGTTGGACTCCTGGGAGCACCTGGTGCTGGAGACCTCGCTGTACTTCCCACCCGCCCGCGGGCGGGCCGCCGAGGTGGCGGCGTGATCAGCGCGCCAGTCACCCGAGACGGGCTGCGGCTGCGGCTCGCGAGCTCGATCGCCGAGGTCGATCGGGCCGACTGGGCGCCGCTGGTCCGCGAGGCGCCGGTGTTCTACGGCTACGAGTTCCTGCGCAGCATCGAGCGCAACCCGCTGTCCGCCGGGTCGACGGCGCGGTACCTCCTCGCGCACGACGGCGGGGGCACGCTGATCGCCGGAGTGCCGCTGTACGTCGCGCGGACCCGCGACCCGTTCGCGAGCGAGGATGACTCGCCCGCCGTGCGGATCCTGGCGAGCCACCTGTGGCACTGCTATGACACGGTGCTGCCCAGCCGGGTCCCGGTGGACGCCGCCTTGGCAGGCGTGTTCTGGGACGGCCTGATGTGGCTGCGCGACGAGGTCGACGCCGAGGTCTGCGGGCTGGTGAACGTCGATCTGGAGGGCCGGCTGGCCGCCGCGCTGGCCGCGATCGGCGTGCCGGTGCGCGAGACGGCGCCTCGCTACCGGCTGCCGCTGAGCGGCGGCCCCTCAACGATGGACGAGCACCTGGCCGGCATTGGGCGGGCGTCCCGGCGATCGCTGCGGCAGTACCGGCGACGCGCGCTGGCGGCGGGCGCCGTCATCACCTGCGCCGAGCCGGACCGGGCGCTGGACGACGACGTGCTGGCCCTGTGCCTCGCCACGGCGAACAAGCACGCGCCGGGGTACTACCCGCCGGACGAGCTGGCGGCGTTGCTGCGCGCGCTCGGGCCCGACTGCCGCATCCTGCGCGTGGAGCTGGACGGCGTGTTGCTCGCGACGTCGATCTGCTTGCTGGACGCGACCAGGGCGCACTTCTGGGCGGGCGGCTGCCGTTACCCCGACGAGCTCAACTGGAGCCCGCAGTACGTGCTGTTCGCGGCCGAGCTGGAGGTGGGGCTCGCCAGCGGCAAGCCAGTGCTTGAGTTCGGTAGGCGCAACGACGAGTTCAAGCGCCGGTACGGCCTGTGCCCGCGCCGGCTGGGTCGCGCCATGGTGGTGACGGCGTGAGAACCGAGATCTCGCCAGGCTTCTCAGAGGCCGCGTGGTCAGCGATCCCGATCTCCTCAGCGCTTCACAGCACGCGGTGGCTGCGGGCGATGGCCAGCCGGCTGCCCGGTGCGCCGTATACGTTCACCCATCAGTCCGGGCTCGCGCTCTTCGGCGTCGTCGTCGCCGATCCGCACGCCTACGAGGCCTACAACCCCTACGCCGTGCTGTGGCGCGATCCCCCCGTGTTCGACGTGGCGGACGAGGCCGCTCGACGGGACCGGTTGGCACGGCTGGACGGCACCCCGGACCGGCTGCTGCCCGCGTTGGCGCTGGTGGCGCCCGGCTACGACGGGGATCCCGCCGGACCGGCCGCCGGCGACCCGGCACTGTTGACCGAGTGCCTGCGGGACGTGGTCGAGTGGGCTCGCGAGCACGGGCTGGCGGGCGTGTACCCGCTGTACACGCGATCCCCCGCCGTGACCGGGGCCGTGGCGGCGCTTGGTGGGGCGAGCTTCCCGCTGACCAGCCGATGGGTCCTGCCGGTCTGGTGGGACGATTGGGAGTCGTACCTGCACGGTCTGGCCCCCAAGCGACGCAGGAAGATCGCCCGTGAGCGCCGGAGACTGGCGGGGGCCGGCGCGGTGCTTGGCCCGGTCGCGCTCGAGGAGCGCATGGCCGAGGTCCTCGACTGCCGGTGCGCGCTGCTGCGCCGCTACGGCCA
>JBOGED010000006.1:0-6446 GCA_050743625.1 Egibacteraceae bacterium
GCTCCTGCCCGTGGGGCTCGCGGCGAGCGTGGCCGTCACCAGGGTCAGCCCCGTGGAGCTGGTCGCCGCCGTCCCCGAGATCGTGGGGCTGTTGCCGCGGTTCGTGCCCCCGGACTTCGCCAGCGTCGCCGGGTCGTTGCCGGGCGCGATGGCCGAGACCGTGGCGATCGGGTTCGCCGCGACGCTCATCGGGACGATCCTCTCGGTACCGATCGCGTTGCTGGCCGCGCGTAACGTCGCCCCGGCGCGCTGGGTCTTCGTCGCCGCGCGGGCGCTCGTCGTCGGGGTGCGCGGCGTGCCCGAGCTGATCCTGGCGGTCGTGTTCGTCGCGGCGGTCGGGCTCGGGCCGTTCCCCGGGGTGATGGCGCTGGGGATCGGCTCAATCGGGCTGCTCGCCAAGCTGCTCGCCGACGCCGTGGAGGAGGTGCGCCAAGGCCCGCGCGACGCGATCGACGCGACCGGCGCGAGCCGCCTCCAGCAGACGGCGACCGCGGTGGTACCGCAGATGATGCCGGCGTTCATCGGCAACGCCCTCTACCTGCTCGACGTCAACATCCGCAGCTCCGTCGTGCTCGGCATCGTCGGCGCCGGCGGCGTGGGCTTCCTGCTCATCCAGTCGACCCGCACCCTGCGCTTCGACGTCACCGCCGCGATCCTCCTGCTCGTCTTCACCGTCGTCTACGCCATCGAGCGCCTCTCCGGCTGGATCCGCCGCCACCTGATCTAAGGTCGGGCCATAAGAGATGTCATGGGCGCGGTTGCGAAAGTCATTCGGAGCGGTGCAAAAGCTCATGTCCAAGTCGTGACTATCGCTACTACTGCGCGGGCGCCAACTCCCCGAAGCTTGAGGCATGAAAACCGCACAAAAGATCGCACCTACCGTCACCACCGTCCCCACCGGCACGGCCATCAGCGTCCGCGACCTACGACAGCGCTATGGCGACTTCGAGGCAGTCCGGGGAATCTCCTTCGACGTCGCCCAGGGTGAACTGTTCGCGCTGCTGGGCACGAACGGCGCCGGCAAGACCACCACCATCGACACGCTAGGGGGCTTCCGGCGGCCCTCCGGCGGCACTGTCCGGGTTTTCGGGCACGATCCTTACGGCCAGCCCGCCGAGTTGCGGGCACGGATGAACGCTGTCCTGCAACGCAGCGGGGTCTTCGACGAGCTGACCGTGGCCGAGACCACCGACCTCGCATGCGATCTCGCCGCCAGACCCCGCCCTCGCGACGAGGTGCTGGAGATGGTTCATCTCAACGACCAGGCCGATGTACCCGTCCGCCAGCTCTCCGGCGGTCAGAAGCGCCGTCTGGACCTCGCGCTGGCGATCACCTCGCGGCCGGACGTGCTCTTCCTGGACGAACCGACCGCTGGCATGGATCCGGAGATCCGTTACGCCACGTGGGAGCTCATCGGCGATCTCGTCGACGAGGGCGTCACCGTGCTGCTCACCACCCACTACCTCGAGGAGGCCGAGCGGCTGGCGCAGCGGCTCGCGATCATGCATCACGGGGAGATCAAGGTCGCTGGCACCCTCGGCCACGTCCTCGCGGGCTGGGGAGACCGGATCCGGTTCCGAATGCCAGACCAGGTGCGTTCCGACGCGCTGCCAGAGCTGCCAGCCGCCACCTGCTCGGTCGAGGTGCGCAAAGGCCGCCCTTGGGTCACGTACACCGTCAGCCACGACGACAGCGCCGGACGCGCGCACCACGCGATGCAAGCGCTGCTCGCCTGGGCCGACCGGCATCGACTCACCCTGGAGAGGCTGGAGGCTCGCGGTGCCTCTCTCGAAGACGTCTTCCTCACCGTCGCCAACGGCGCCAGCGTCGCAGACCTTGGGAGTAACCGATGAGCACCGCTACCGCCACCGCCACCCGCCGGCCCGTCAACCCAGCGAGGCAGGCACTGCGACTGACCCGCACCGAGTTCACGCTGCTGTATCGCTACCGGACCGCGTTCTTCTTGGCCGTCGTCATGCCGCTCGTCTTCGTCTTCCCACTGATCAACATCGACCAAGGGCAGGTTCTCCCCGGCGTGGACGGCCGGGCGTTCAGCTTCGCGGCGTTCTTTGCGATCTGTGCGACAACCGTAGGCATCTTGCACGTCTCCAACATCTACGCCGCACGCCGGGAGCAGCTCGTGCTGAAACGGCTCAGGGCTAGCGGGGTGCCGGCCATGGCGATCTTCGGCGGCACCATGCTGTCGGTCATCGGCATCGTCGGCGTGCAGTCGGTCGCCATCGTCGGCCTCACCGCCGCCATCACAAACGTGGTTCCCGCCGACCCGGTGCTGCTGGTGACGTCGATCTTGCTCACCTGCGTGGTGATGACATTGCTTGGTGCCGCGCTCACGCGGTACACCCGGAACGCCGAGAGCACCCAGATGATCAGCATGCTCCCGTTCTTCTTCCTGATAGCCGCCAGCGGCGCGTTCATCCCGCTGAACGTGATGCCCGAACCGGTCGCGGCCCTCCTGAGGATGTTCCCCACGGCGCCGGCGGTTGAGCTGGCCCGTAGCGCCTACTTCGGCTACAACCTCTTCGCAGGCGCGCAGACCGTACCGAGCCCATCCACTGGCCTGGACCTGTGGATGGCCTCCGTCCCGTCGCTGGTGATGTTGGCATCGTGGGCCGTGATCTTGGTCCCCGTACTGCGGCGCTTCCATTGGGATCCACGCGAGGCAGGGTAGCCACCGGGGTCCCTGGTCCCGCACTGTGCAGGTTCGGTCCGGAATACTGGACCGAACCTGCACAATGGCGGGTGCGCGGCGGCTCATCAACGCACCTTCAACTCCCGTTCCACTCGGTGCTGTCAATCTTGCCGTGGCCGCCGCTCGTGGCGGTGGGCGAGAAGCGCAGTGTGCGGGAGAGGCGGGCACAGTGAGCGGTTACGTCGGGACCCTTGTGACTACGGGGGACCCGATGACGGGCGAAGCCGGATCTCCGGCTGGCGGCACGGCCTCGTTATCGAACCGGCTTATCCTTGCTCGGCGGGTCGTGCTCTGGTCGTTCACCTCCCTCCCGCTGTGCATCGTGGCGGTCCCGCTGCTCGGCATCGTTGGCAGTCCCGAGCCGATCGCGTTCGCTGTGACCGACGTCGTCGGCGTCGCGGCCTGCGTCGCGGTCGCCCTCCTGTGCCTGCGGATCATGTGGGCCCGCACCAGCTATCCCGCCGCCGTCAGCCGCCGGGACATCGCGCTTTCGATGCTGACGCTGGCCGCGCTCATTGTGGTCGAGCACGACCGCTCTGTGGCCTTGTTCGCGGCGAGCCTGTGGTGGGCCACCGTGATGGTGACCTCCTCCACGAAGGCCAAGGTGGGTTACACCCTCGTCCTTATCGCGCTGTTGGTCGGCCTCGGCCTCCTGCAGCAGGGCGTGATCTCGTGGGCTCACACGGCGTTGGCGGGGCTGTCGTACGGCGGGTTTGCGTCGATCGCGCTGCTCGCGAACTGGAGCGTCCTGCGGTTGTGGGACATCGTCAATGAAGCGTTCGCGGCCCGAGACGCCCGGGCGCGGCTCGCCGTCACCGAGGAGCGGCTGCGGTTCGCCCGGGACTTGCACGACCTGATCGGGCACAGCCTTTCCGGCATCGCGGTCAGGAGTGAACTCGCCGCGCGCCTTGCCACGCCTTCCGCGGAGCGGGCGGCGGAGGAGATGGTGTCGGTACAGAGCATGGCCCGTGACGGGCTGCGCGAGATGCGCCGGGTGGTCGACGGCTACCGGGACGTGGACGTCGTCGAAGAGATCGGCAGCGTCCGGGCGGTGCTGGCCGCGGCGGGGACACGTTGCACCGTGAGCGGGGATGAAGCTGAGCTGCCGGGTGAACTGCGGGCACTGGCCGCTTGGGTGGTGCGGGAGGGGGCCACCAACGTGTTGCGGCACAGCGCGGCGAGGCTCTGCGACATCGCGCTGAAGCGCGAGGATCGCGCGATCATCGTGGAGGTGCACAACGATGGCGTGACGAGGAACGACGACGGGTCCCTTCCCTACGGCACCGGTCTGACCGGCCTGAACGAACGAGTCGTCGCGGCGGGCGGCACGCTGTCGGCGCGGGGGACGATAGACGGGGGCTTTCTGCTGCGGGTCGTGCTGCCCGCACCTCCTAGCTCCTCGAGATCGGTTACGGACGAAAAGGGCGGGACCACGTGATCAACATCATCCTGGCCGACGATGAATGCCTGGTCAGAGGCGCAATCGCGACGCTGCTCAACCTGGAGGGAGACCTGAGGGTCGTCGCCGAGGTGAGCCGCGGCGACGAGGTGCTCGCGGCGGTGGCGAAGCATAAGGCCGACATCGCCGTCCTCGACATTGAGATGGAAGGCGCGACGGGCTTGGAGGCCGCCGGTCAACTCCAGACGGCCGTCCCGGCGTGCGGTGCGCTTATTCTTACGAGCTTCGGCCGTCCGGGCTACCTGAGGAGAGCCCTGGCCTCGGGTGTGCGCGGGTTCCTGGGCAAGGACGCTCCTGTGGACCAACTGGCGGGAGCGATTCGCCGGGTCCATGGGGGTGGCCGCTACATCGACAGCGAGCTGGCCGCCACCGCGATGACCGCGGGCGACAGCCCCCTGACCGACCGGGAATCGGACGTGCTTCGCGCCGCCGCCAGTGGCGCCTCCGTCGCCACGATCGCCACTACGCTCTACCTCAGCGAGGGCACCGTCCGGAACTACCTGTCCAGCGCCATCGCGAAGACCGGTGGGGGCAACCGCATCTCCGCCATCCGCACGGCCCAGGACATGGGTTGGCTATAAGTGGTCCCAAGTCTAGGGCCGCCGGCGCGATTCAGGTGCGGGGTGCCCACCGGAACAGCCGGGCGGCGATCGCCGCGGGTACGAGCGTCCACGCCGCAAGGATGCCAATCGCCGGCAAGGCGGCCCAGGGCCATGGGGCTTGAGATTGCCACGCCAAGCGGACAAGCTCAGCGCGCGCCGCCCGGGAGCGCAAGCTGCAGCGGGCTGGCGTCCGCTCCCGCCCGCATCACCACCACACCCCCAGAGAGAAGCGCGAAGAAGAACGGGGCAGTCGTGAACTGGGCGTGCTCCGCGCCCTGAGTGATGCAGCTGGTGAGGATCCCGGTGGCGGAGCACATGGCGGCGCCGCCCAGGATCGCCGCCACCAAGAGGGCGGGCGCGGCGGGCGCGGGCGCTCCGGCTATGGCGGTACCGGTCAGGACGGCCGCCAGTTGCACGAGGGCGAGCAGCACGGTTGGCATGGCGATGCCGCCGACGATGGCCGCATCCGACGACTCGCCGCTGCGAAGGCGCTTCAGGGACAGGTCCTGACGCCGGGCCGCGAAGGCGCTCGTCGTCGTGATGTAAATCGTGAAGCCGAGCAACGCCAAGGTCTGCAGCGTCACGATCGCCGGCCACAACGCGTTGGGGGCCAGCCCGAAGTCGGGTCGACCGGTGGCGAGGTAGACCCCAATCGCGAGGGGCACCGCTACGGCGAGCGTGGCCGTCGCCCGGTTACGGCTGACCAGCTTCATCTCCGTGGCGCAGATGACCGCCGCATGGCGCAGCATCACCGCCCGACCTCCTCCCGTTGGTCGACCGGCTCAACCCTGGTGTGCCGTCCACCGGTGTCGTGGCCGGGCTCAGGCGCGGCACCGCGGCTGACGGCGGTGAAGATCTCCTGCAAACAAGCGTGCTGCGCTCGAAGGCGGCTGAGCTCTAGATGCCGGTCGCGCGCCCAATCGACGACGGCGCCCAAGTCGCCCTGCAGCGCTGGCGTGCGGCACTCGAAGCGGTTCCTGGCCAGCGCGGCCATGTCGACCTCCCCGACGACTGCGGGCAGGTCGCGCCAGGACACACCAGCGGGCACGTCGAAGCCGATCCGAGCCGGGTGGCGCGCAAGCAGCTCGTGCAGGGTTCCGATGACCGCAAGCCGTCCCTCGTGCATGATCGCCAACCTGTCCGCCAGCGCCTCGGCCTCCTCCAGGTAGTGGGTGGTGAGGATCACCGTGGAGCCGCCATAGACGAGGCCTCGGACGAGGTCCCATACTCGCTGCCGCGACTCGGGGTCGAGCCCGGTGGTGGGCTCGTCGAGGAACAGCACTTCGGGCCCGCCGAGGATCGCGGTCGCCAAGTCCAGCCGCCGCCTCTCTCCCCCGGACAGCTGGCTGACGCGGGTCCCTCGGCGATGCTCGAGGTCCACCGCTGCGATGGACGCGTCGGGGTCGCTCGGCCGGCTCGTCAGCTTGGCCCACATGCGCACCGTCTCTTCCACCGTCAAGTCGCCGGCGCATCCGCTCTCCTGCAGCACCACGCCGGCGCGCCGACCCACACGCGTCCGATCGCGGTGAGGGTCCATGCCGAGGACGCGAACCCGCCCGCTAGTCCCGTGTTCCGCACATGGGGTTCGTTCGGCGAGTGGCAGTGGGTGGTGGACCATTCAGTTTTGCGCGCGTACGCGCAAAAGGGCAGGCCAACGGCCTGCCGAGGGAGCCAC
>JBOGED010000007.1:0-29379 GCA_050743625.1 Egibacteraceae bacterium
CGGTATACCGCGCGGATCCTCCACGCAACTACGGCTTGGAGGGGCGCACGAGCTCTCGGGCCGCCACCACCAGCTTGCGGGTCGGGGGAACGGCCGCGCGGACGTGGAACACCTGCCAGTCGGCGGCCTCGATCCGGTCGAGGATCTCTCGGTACAGGTGGTGGGCTATGCGGATGCACGCCTGGCTCGCCGGAGGCAGCATCGCCCAACCGGCCTCGGCGCGGCGGTACAGGGCGCGGGTCCGCTGGGCCTCGAAGGCGAGCAGCCGCTGGAACCTGGGCCCGACCTGGCGAGCGTGAAAGTCCGCCTCGGTGACGCCGAACCGGTCGAGGTCCTCGAGCGGCAGGTAGATCCGGCCGCGGTCCCAGTCCTCGGCGACATCACGTAAGAAGTTCGTCAGCTGGAACGCGACGCCGAGGTCCATGGCGCGCTCGCGCGCTTGCGGGTGCGTCGCGCCCAGTACCGGCAGCATCATCGAACCGATGACCGCCGCCGACCCGTACACGTAGTGGGACAGGTCGTCGTAGGTCGGGTAGCGAGTGATCTCCAGGTCCATCGCCATCGAGTCGAGGAACGCGTGAAGATCGTCGTGGCGGATGCCCAGCTCTTGGACGGTATGGAGCACCGCGACGAGGACCGGCTCGTCGGTGTGGCCAGTTTTCAAGCCGGCGAGGAACTCCTGCGACCAGGCCTCGAGGGCTTCCCTCCGCCGGCCGGCATCCCAGTCCAGGTCCATGTGGTCGACCAGGTCGTCGGCGTACCGGGCGAACCCGTACAGGGCGTGGACGTGCCGCTGTGTGCTCCCCGGGAGGAACCGGGTCGCGAAGTAGTAGGTACGGCCGTGCGCCGCGTTCATGCGGCGGCACAGCTCATAGCTGGTGGCGAGGTCGGCGGTCGCCCTGCCCCCGAGGATCTTCGCGACGATCTCGGGGGAGGCTGGCGGATGCGGGTAGTCGGTCATCGGCGGGGTCAGCCGTCCGCCGGCATCGCCATCACCCGGTCAGCCGCCAGGCGTCCCGATACCAGCACCATCGGGACGCCGACACCCGGAGTCGTGCCGGATCCCACGAACACCACCCCGCCGACTGCCGGCGCGACGTTGGCGGGGCGGAACGGGCCGGTCTGGAAGAAGCGGTGGCTCGCCGCGAACGGCGTCCCGGCGGCCATCCCCATCCGTGCCCAATCCTGCGGAGTCACGGTCATCGACGTCACCGTCGCCGCCTCCACCGGACCGTAGCCCGCGGCCTCCATCCGGGCGACGGCCGCGACCCGCTCGCGCTCGGCGTCCCACGTGGGGCCCGGTCCGCGCAGGTTGGGCGCCGGGAGCAGGTGGAACGCCACGTCACAACCCGGCGGCGCCAGGTCGGGATCGCCGCGGGTCGGGACGGTGAGGAACCATGAGGGGTCGCGCTGCGCCTGGCCGGCGAGGAGGTCGGCGAATGACTCCTCGTAACCCGCGGCGAAGTGGATGTTGTGGTGCGCGGCGTCGGGAAGGACACGGTCGAGACCGAGGTGGGTGACCACGCATGACGGCGAGTAGCGCAACCGGTGGACCCGGCGTGGCGTCGCCTCGGGTGGGAGCAGGTCCCGGTAGGCAACCGGCAGGTCCGGGTTCAGGACCACGACATCGAGTGGGAAACGCTCGCCACCCACGGTCCGGACCGCGACCGCCCTGCCCCCAGTGACCTCGACCGCCTCGACGGTCTCGCCGAACCGGATGTCGACGCCGAGCCGGGTGGCAAGGTCGGCCAGGGACCGGCTCACCGCGTGGATTCCTCCGCGCGGGAAGTAGACGCCGGCGATCGTGTCCATGTACGGGATGACGGCATAGATCCCGAGCGCCTCGAACGGGCTCAGTCCCGCGTACATCGCCTGGAACGTGAACAGGCGGATCAGCCGCCAGTCCCGCAGGAAGCTCGCGACGAGGTCGTGCATCCGGCGGAAGCCGCCCAGCCGGGCGAGGCGCACGAGCGGTCCGGGATGGCGGACGAGGTCGAGAGGCGAGTCGAAGTTCCGGTCGATGAATGGCGCGAACTCGGCGTGGTACAGCGCATGCAGGTGATCGGCGAGGCGCTGCAGCCGCTTGGCCTCGTCCGCGCCGCAGACTTCTCGGACCTCTTCGGCCAGCGCCTCCAGGCTCCCCCGGACCCGCAGCACCGACCCGTCGTGGAAGACCGCGCGATAGGCGGGGTCGAGTCGCGTCAGCTCCAGGTGATCGGCGAGGTCCTCTCCGGCCAGGGCGAACAGCTCACCGAGCAAGCCGGGCATCGTGAGCACCGATGGCCCAGTGTCGAACGCGTACCCGTCTTGCACCACGCGACCGGCCCGACCACCCGGTACCACCTCTCGCTCCACCACCGTGACGTCCGCCCCGGCGACGGCGAGGCGGATCGCGGCTGCCAGACCACCCAGCCCGGCGCCCACGACGACTACCCGACGGCCTGGCACCCAGTGGTCCCTGACGGAAATATCGTTCGGTATCGAGGGCGGCACTGCGCCCCGCTCGCAAGGCGCGCCGAGGGCGCATATCCGGAGGTCATCTGTAACCGAGGCGCAACGACGCGAGCGGGGATGCAGGGTCGTCCGAATACCAACGGATTTCCGGAAGGGACCACTTAGTCCTACCCGATCCGGAATGCAGCGAGGTTGGCGAGATCCCGCAGGGCCTGGCGCGCGGGCTCCGGGACTGGCGCCAGCGCCTGGCATGCGAGCTGATGCTTGGCCTCGAGGAGCTGCTCGACAGAGTCGAGGGCGCCACAGTCGACGATGATCTGGCGGGCGCGGGTGGCGTCGGACTCCTCGATGTCGGGATTGCCGAGTACTCGGGTCAGGACCATGCGCTCCGCCGGGCTGGCGAGGGCGAGGGTACGGAGCATGAGCACGGTTCGCTTCCCCTCCCGAAGATCGCTCATCGAGCCCTTGCCGGTGGTCTCGGGATCGCCGAACAGCCCGAGCACGTCGTCGCGCAGCTGGAACGCGACGCCAACCGCGTCACCGAACGCGCAGAGCGCCGCGTCGAGCAGCTCACCACTCCCACCGATCGCGGCGCCGACCTGGAGGGGGCGGGTCACGGTATACCGACCCGACTTGAGGAGCGCGACGCGAAGCGCCTCATCCTCGGTCGCGTCCGCCAACCCCGCGAGGCGCAGGTCAAGGTACTGGCCCGCCATGACCTCGACCCGCAGGTCCGTGAACACCCGGCGTGCCCGGTCGAGCGCCGCGGGCTCGAGTCCCGCCCCGTCCATCAGCTGGTCCGCCCAGACGAACGCGAGGTCTCCTGCAAGGAGGGCCGCGCTGACCCCGAACCAGGTGGGGTTGCCCGACAGGCCCTCTTTGCGATGGTTCGCGGCCAACGCCTCGTGCGCTGCTGGCCGGTTACGCCGCATCGGGGAACGATCCATGACATCGTCGTGGATGAGCGCGAACGTGTGAAGCATCTCGACCGCCGCGGCCGGCCACAGCACGGCCTCCTCGTGCTCCGCGCCGGTCGCTCGGTGCCCCCAGTACACGAACGCCGGGCGAAGTCGCTTCCCGCTCGCCCGCACGAGCCCGGCGACCTCCAGGCCAATGCACTCCAGCTCGACGCCCACCTTGACGAGCTCGGCGACACGCGCGGTGAGAAAGGAATCCATCAGCGCCGTCACCTGCTCGGACACGTCGTCAAGCGCCGCCACGCCAGACCGCGACCCATTCGCGGTGCCCGCCCAGCAGGATCCCGCGATCGGGACTCCTTCGAGCGCTTCGCTCCTGGTGGCCATGCCGGCGGTCACGTCCTCGAGCCAGGTATCGCTGTCATGCTCCCTATTCGTTCCATACCGGCCTTCCGATGAGTCGAATTGTTGCCGGAGCCTACCAGGACACAAGCTGCGGACGCCTTAGGGCGAGCTGGGCACTGGCCGGCCTAAATCCCTGCACAGCAGTACGGCGAAGGGCTCCACCCGATCCGCCATCCGACCGATGAACAGATACGAGCGTATTGAGAAAGGTGATCCGGCGGGCGGTCGCAGCATCTTTTGGGCCGCGGGTCAGCGCGCGGCCAGGGTCTCGGTGTGAGATCGAGCCGCCCTGGAGGCGTTGATCCGCTGGACGAGGGACGGGGAAAGTCTCGCGGCACCCCAGGCGCGGCGGGCGAAGGCGGGCGCGATGATCAACGCCTGGTCGCGGTCGACACCGCGTAGCACGTCGCTGGCGAGCCGGTCCGCGGTGTACAGCCGGCGCTGTACGTGCAGGGCCGACTCACGGGCCCGTTTGCCGGCGGCCGTCTGCGGTAGGCAGGGGTTGACGTTGTCGAGCATCGGGGTGTCGACGTACCCGGGGCAGACGACGCTGACCCGGACGCCGCGGTTGGCTGCCTCGGCGCGAAGCGCGAGGCTCAGCCCGACCACGGCGTGCTTCGTGGTGACATAGGGGGCCATGAGCGGCCCGGGTACCAGGCCGGCCAGTGACGCGGTGTTGACGATGGTCCCGAAGCCTTGCTCGAGCATGATCGGGTAGGCGGCATGCACGCCGTGGACGACGCCGCGCAGGTTGACGTCGATGGCCTGGTCCCAGTGGTCCAGGGTGAGCTCCTCGGCCGCTCCACCGACGCCGATGCCGGCGTTGTTGAAGACCAGGTTGATCCTCCCGTGCTCGTCCTTGACCGAGGAGATCAGCCCGGCTACGGCCTTGGCGTCCCGCACGTCGAGACCCACCCCGGCGACGCGGCCGGGACCAAGTGCCCGCAGCCGTTCGGCGGCGCGGCCCGCGCCCCGCTGGTCGAGGTCGGCCACCGTCACGACGTCTCCCCGCGCCACGAGAGCGGCGGCCAATGCGTACCCGATACCCGACGCGCCCCCCGTCACCACGGCTACTCGTGACGTCATCCGTGCCTCACGTCCTGATGCACCTGTCGGCGGGCCGGGCCAGCGGCAGGCGTCACCTCGTAGTCGGTTGTCCGTAGCCGCCGGGTACGCAGCCAGTAGCGGACGGTGGAGCCGGGCCACAGGGTGCGGTTGACGCCGTGCCTGTCGAGGTACCAGCTGTCGCACCCACCGACGCTCCAGACCGTGCCCGTCAGGCTGTCCTGGAGATTCCGGTTGAACGCCGCCTGAGCCGACGGGCGCACCTCGACTCGGCGAGCGCCGCCGTCCTCCATCAGGCGCAGGCACTGCACGACGTGGCGGACCTGCGCCTCGATCATGAAGACCATCGAGTTGTGCGCGAGACCGGAGTTCGGCCCGAGCAGAAAGAACAGGTTGGGGAAGCCGGCGAGGGTGACGCCGAGGTAAGCCTCCATACCGTCGCGCCAGGCGTCGGTGATCTTGACCCCGTTTCGGCCCACGATGTGCGCGTTCTCGAAGGCATCGGTGGCGTGGAAGCCGGTGCCGAGGACGATCGCGTCGACCGCTCGTTCGACGCCGTCGCGCGTCACGATGCTGTGCTCGCGTACCTCGACGATCTCCTCGGTGACGAGCTCGGTATTGGGGCGAGTCAGCGCCGGGTAGTAGTCATTGGACAGGAGGATGCGCTTACACCCGATCGTGTAGTCGGGAGTGACCTTCCGGCGCAGCTCCTCCTCGGCGATCTGGCGGCGGATGTGCCAGCGGGCGATGGCCTCGACGCCACCCATCAGCCTGGGATGCGCGAACCCGAGACCCAGGCTCTCCTGGTACCAGTAGATCAAGTAGCGGAGCGCCCGCTGGAGCGCTGGCATCCCGCGGAACAGGCGATGCTCCACGGTAGACAGGCGCCGGTCCGGTCTCGGCAGGACCCACGGCGGGGTGCGCTGGAACACATGGAGCTGGGCGGTCTGGCGCGCGATCCGCGGGACGAACTGGACGGCGCTGGCCCCGGTGCCGATCACGGCGATCCGCTTTCCCGCCAGGTCGACCGCGTGGTTCCACTCGGCCGAGTGGAACATCGTGCCTGCGAACCGCGCGAGGCCGGGGATGTCCGGGATGTTTGGCCGGTGGAGCGGCCCCACGGCGGCGATGAACGCCCTGGCCCGTATCGTCTCCCCGGTCGCGGTGACGACGTGCCACCGGTCGGTCGCATCGTCGAACTCGGTGCCAGTGACCTCGGTGCCGAACCGGATGTGCGACCGGATGCCGTAGACGTCCGCGCAGTGCTCAAGGTAATCCAAGATCTCTGCCTGCCGCGGGAACATGTGCGACCAGCCGGCCCTCGGCTCGAACGAGTACGAGTACAGCAGCGACGCGATGTCGCACGCACACCCCGGGTAGGTGTTCTCCCGCCACGTTCCGCCGACCTCGTTCGCCTTCTCCAACACGACAAAGTCGTCAATGCCGGCCTGCTTGAGCTTGATCGCCATACCCAGGCCAGAGAAGCCGGCGCCAACGATGACAATGGCCGGGTCGTGGCTCCCGCGGCCCTTCATCGTTCAGCGATGGCGAGCGCGGCGATCCACTCACCGTCGCGGACGGTGTGGACGGTCAGCGGCGCGGCCGGTGAATGCCCGTCGAGCATCCCAACCCGTCCGCTCTCCCTATCGAGCTCGGCGACCACCAAGCTGGCTGAGTGCTCGGGCTCTCGGCCGAGCACCTTGCCGGCTGCCTTCTTGGCGCACGACAGGCGCAGCGCCCACTCCTGCTGGAGCGGCCCGCCGAGCGCGGCGACCAGGTCGCGCTCGTGTGGGTCGGACGCAAGGCGCTCGAGTGGATCGTCGATGCGGTCGAGACGCTCGAGGTCGATGCCGATGCCCTCGTAACGCTCGCCGTCACCGGCGATCGCGACCGCGGCGCCGTCGCAGTGCGACAGCGACACGACCGGTGCCCGGTCGACTCGCAGGGTCCAGGGTCCCGTGACCAGTGGCCTACCGTGCTCGTCTAGGACGATCTCGATGTCGGCCGGGTACAGCTCCAAGGCGAAGGATGTGCAGAGGACGGCGCAAACGGCGTCCTTGGCCGCTGCTCGCTCGAGCAGCCACTGGCTGCGGCGCCGCTCGGAGCCGGCAAGGCTTGCCCAGGCGGCCCGCTCGCGCCGGCTGAGCACGAGGTGGGCGAGGACGCGCAGCCAAAACTGGCTATACGTGGTGGCCAGCGTCGGATCGTCGATCCGGCAGCAGGCAAGACCCTTAGGTTCTACCAGGGCATCCGTCAACGCCGCCCACGGGGCGCCAAGTGCCGCGCCGCGCGGCGTGAGCTGTTTTGACAGGTCGAAGCGGTAGGTGGTCCAGCCGGTCAACCGGGTCAGCAGGCGGCCGTCCGGTCCCACGATGTCGGTGTCGGCGCGGATCTGCCGGTCGCCGAGCAGGCGGATCCGGGCCCGCCCGGTCACGCGTGTGCCCGCAGGCGGTGTCGGCCCGAACAGCTGGAGCTCGGTCAGCGCGAACGGGAAAGCGTTGAATTCGTCACCGAGTTCCTCGATTGCCCAGAAGCCGAGGATCTGGCCGGTGGCGTCCAGCAGCAGCGGATCGGTGGCCAGGGCCGGGTCGGGCGTCGAGGCGAACAGGTCGTGGGTAGGCAGGATCTCCAGTGTGGCCTCGGTCCCGTCCTCACCCCAGCGATCGAGCGAGGCGACACCCTGGAAGCGCGGGCCGTGGAACATCCGTTCCGGATAAAGGTTTGTCGTGCCCTGGGCGTAGGGACGCTCGGCGCGCAGCTCCAGCTCGGTGGCCGCGGGCGATGCGGGGTAGGCGTCGGCGAGCACGACCGTCCCCTCGGCTACCCGGGTCCCGGCCTCGGCGCCGGAGGCTGCGCTGTCGGCCAGGCGCTGCAATTCGACGTGGACGTGACAACCGTCCCCGGCCGGGTCCAGCCGGGCGACGAGGCGCAGTGTCGCGTGGCCGTCGTCCAGCGCGATCCACTGGTAGGCACGGATGTCCTTCATGCCGATGACCACCCGGCCTGGCAGCAAGGCGGCGGCCGCCTCGGCCAACATCTCCATGCTGAACGTCATAGGGACGACCGGGAGCGAGAGCAGCGACTCGTCGGTCACGGAGATCTGACGCCCGAAGAAGGTGTGGTCATAGAGGAACAGGTCCTCGTCGAGGTCCAGGCGGCGTACGGCGACCAGCTCCCGGCCTTCGGTCAGCGACACCACCGAACCGAGCAGGGGGAACCGGGGTAAGGGGCCGGTCATAACCATCTCGGGGGCGCCGTCCCCGTTCCGCGTCCCGTCAGGCAGGGTCGTGCTCTCCCTGCTCAGCAGAGCGCGCATGGTGTGCTGCTGGACGTCCAAGAACCTGTCCATCGTGTCGAGGTAGGCCTGCATGACCTGCTCACCGCCGCCCGCGCCAAGGGCTGGTACCGAAGCCGCTGCAGCCGGTTCGGGCGCCTGGGCGACCGCCGGGCTCGTCATCGGCGGGAGCAGCTGGTCCAGCTCGAACAGCGGCAGGTCCACGGCGAGCCGCACCCAGGCGTCGCCCGCCTTTGGTCGAGCCAGTTCCGGGCCGCTTTCCAGAGGCAGCCGGCGGGGTGACCTGCGGGCGTAGAGGTACTCGAGGTTCATCGGCACATGGTGTGCGGCGAGAAGCCCCACGAGATGGGCGAGCTGGGTCACGCCGGTCCGGTGGGCGAGGTCGGCTGGCACGGCGAGGTGGGGCCGCCCGCGCAGGATGTCGTCGGTGAACGCGGTGAGGTGCCCCCCTGGGCCGACCTCGACGAAGATCCGCGCGCCGTCGGCATATAGCGCTTCGACGGTCTGCCGGAACCGTACGGGTTGCGACCACTGGTCGGCCGTGAGCTTGCGCAGGGCCTCCGGTTCGTTCGGGTACTGTCCGGCGGTGACACACGAGTACACGGGGATGCGCGGGGGTCTGAACTCCAGCTGTTCGTAGAACCCGTGGAAGTGATCGCTGTACTCGGCGAACGCCGGCGTGTGGTAGGCACAGTCGACGGGCAGCGTCGTGCACACCGCGCCAGCCTGCCGGAGCTGTTCGGCGGCCTCGGCCGTCGCCTCGGTTGAGCCACCGAGGACGATCTGGTGGGAGCAGTTGTCCATTGCCACGGCCAGCGCGCCGCCGCTGCGTTGGACGAGGGCCAGGACCTGTTCCCGCTCGAGCGTGCCGACCGCGAGGAGGACGCCGGTGGGGATGCGGCCCTCGCGGTGGAGCGGCTCGTGTACTCCCTGCAAGAGGAGCGACTGCCGGATGAGCTCAGCCTCGTCGTCGACTGCGAGCGCACCGGCCGCCCCTAGGGCGGAGAAATCGCCCAAACTATGACCGAGCATGGCGTGGGGTCGGAGATCGAGCCGGCTGAGCAGGCTGTAAAGCGCCTGGTTCGCCACGAAGACGGCTGTGCCTCCCGTGTCCGTTGCTCGCAGCATGGCCGGGTCCCCGGTCGAGCCGCCCGGGGGCGGAAAGACCACCTGGCTTGGGAGGCGCCCATGCTCCCCCTCCCGCGACACTCGGTCCATCCCGTCGAACCAGCTGCGGACCTCGGGGAAGTGGACACAGAGATCCGCGAGCATGTTCACGTACTGGGTGCCTAGGCCAGGGAACAGAAAGGCGAGCGCGCCGGCAGCGTACAGCGGAGCGTCGGTGTAGTAGACGCCGCTCGGCTCCTCGATGCGGTCGCAGGTCGGGTCGGCGAGCCGGCCCAGGGCGCGGGCGAGCTTGGTCTCGAGGTCGGCGATCGAGGTGGCCACGATGGCGAGCCGGGTTGTGGGGATCGCGGACGAGGGGCAGTTCAGCGTGTAGGCGAGGTCGACGACGGCCAGGTCTGGGTTCGCGGCGAGCACCCGTCGCAGCTGCTCGCCGTGTTCGATGAGCGCTGGCCGGTCGCTGGCCGACAGGATGACGACCTCGGCGTCGAAGCTGCGGTGCAGGTGAGGATGGGACTCGCGGCTGGGATGCTCCTCGAGGACCGCGTGGGCGTTGATCCCTCCGAAGCCGAACGCGCTCACCGCCGCACGGCGGGGTTCCGCACCAGCGTGGATCCAGGGCCGCGTCTCGGTGTTGAGGTAGAACGGTGTCGAGCCGAGCTTTGGGTTGCCTGCCCCGGCATGCAGGGTCGGCGGCAACACCTTGTGGTGCAGCGCCAGCGCGGCCTTGATGAGCCCGGCAACCCCCGCCGCGGGGATCGGGTGGCCGATCATCGACTTGACCGAGCCCAGGGCGCACCACGGCCGTTCGCGGTCATCGCGGTTATCGGGGCCGAAGACCCTGCCGAGCGCCTCGAGCTCGGCCGCGTCGCCAACCGCGGTCCCGGTGCCGTGGCCCTCGACCAGCGACACCGTGCGCGGGGCGATCCCCGCCTGCTCGTAGGCCCGGCGCATGGCCAGCTCCTCGCCCTCGACGCGCGGAGCGAGAACGCCGACCGCCCGCCCGTCACTGGCTACCCCGACCGCCTTGAGCAAGGCGTAGATGCGGTCGCCGTCGCGCTCGGCGTCCACGCGGCGTTTGAGCACCAGGACGCCCGCGCCCTCGCCGAGCAGCGTGCCGTCGGCTTCGCCTGAGAACGAGCGCACCTCGCCGCGACGCGACAAGGCGCCGAGCTGGCAGAAGATCAGCATGGCCGGTACCGTGCTGGACACCTGGATGCCGCCGGCCAGCACCATGTCTGCCTTCCCGCTGGCCAGCTCCTGGATGGCAAGGTCGACGGCGATCAGCGAGGACGCGCATGCGGCGTCCACCGCGTACGCGGAGCCCATCAGGTTGAGGCGGTTGGCGATACGCCCGCACATCACGCTCGACACGAGCCCGGGCGCGGTGTCGGCATCGAAGGGCGGAAGGCTCGCCTTCAGCTGCCGTTTGACGGTATCGAGCTCGGAGGCCGTATGCTCCGGATGCAGCGTGGCGAGCAGGCGGATGGTTGGGTCGATCGCCAAATGCTGGAGGACCGTGCCAAGGCCCCGATTGAAGTAGTTGCCGCGTCCGATGATCACTGCGGCGCGTTCGCGGTCGAAGGGCCGGTCGAGGTAGCCGGCGTCGGCAAGAGCCTCGTGGGCGACGCGCAGGGCGATGAAGTGCTCCGCGTCGCCGCCGTCGATCGACCGGGGGAGGACGCCGTAGTCGAAGGGGTTGAAGCGGGCGAGTTCGCCGAGGAAACCGCCGCGGTTCGTGTAGATGCGGTCGTTGGTAGAGGCTTCCGGATCGTAGAGACCGGCGACCCCCTCAGGCGGCGCGTCGGTCACCGCGCTCACCTTGCCGAGGATGTTGTCCCAGAACGTCGCAACGTCAGGCGCCTTGGGGAAGAGGCATGCCATGCCGATGATGGCGATGTCGCCTGAGGGGTTCATCGACCGTCACCTCCGGCGACCGCGATCGCAAGCCGGTTCAGCGAACGGCTGCAGGCCGCTTCCATATCCTCGATGATCGCCAGCAGACGTCCCTCGCGGTCCGTGAACGCGAACTGGGTGTCGAGGATGTGCCCGCCGGCGCGCACCTGGGCGCGGAAATCGCATCGTAGGGGCCCGTCCGGGAATGGCGCGAAGCGGCGAAAGCGCCGGATGCGGGCCGGCAGGGGGGTCATGTCCAGGCGGGTACGCGCCCACAGGATGCACAGCTGGAAGGCGCTGTCGATCACCACCGGGTCGACGATCCAGGAACCCGCCGCGCAGGCGGCCAGGCAGCGTTGTGGGGAGGAGGGCGCCAGCGTCGCCACCAGGCCCTCGTCGTCGATCCCCTCGATCCGTGTGATCCCGCGCAGCAGCGGGCCCTGGAAGAGCAGCTCGTCGTAGGCCTGCTCGAGCGGCATCGGGAACGGCTCAAGGGTGCTCAAGGAGCGGCCCGGAAGGCGCGGCGCGGCCGGCAGCGCCGGGCGCAGGACGACCTCGGCCCGGTAGCCGATCCGCCCGGAGCGATCATCGGCGATGGTCAGGTCGAGCGCGATCCCGCCGCCTTCGAGAGGCCGGGCGGCGGCCGTCCGCACGATGACGGGTCGTGGACCGTCGTCCAGGATCACCCCTTTCAGGAGGCGTAAGTCGCGCAGCTCGGCGACCTCGTAGCCGGGCCGGGTGGCCGCCGCGGCCTCGGCCATGAGCTCCATCGCGACCGCCGCGGGTAAAACCGGGTGGCCGTCGAGTTGGTGATCGCGCAGGTAGTGGTCGCGGTCCGGGTCGAGCATCCGCGTCAGGACGGTCGCCTCGGGCGTCGAGGTGACCCTCGCGCCGTTGAGCAGCGGGAAGCCTTCGACGCGAGGCGGCGCGGTGGTCGCCTCCCACGGTCCGCTGCCGAGCACGACCTCGACGTCGCCCTTGCGGCCACGCTCGAGCTCGTCGATCAGCGCGGCGGCTCCCCGCTCGGGTGGGATGAGCTGCACGCCGTGCCGGCTGAGCTGGCGCTCCAGCTCGTCGGAGACCATGCCGGCCGTCTTCCATGGCCCCCACAGCAGTGAGGTCACCCGGCCAGGCCAGCGCGCGTCGAGCCACGCGGCGAGCTTGTTCAGCACCTCGTTGGCGGCCGCGTAATCGCCCTGTCCCCGGTTGCCCAAGCGCGCGCTGACCGAGGAGAACAGCACGAGGAACCGCAAGCGTTCGGGCCGCAGCGCGCGTGCGAGCGCGAAGGCGCCGACCGTCTTGGTGTCCATGACCCGGTCGAACGAGTCGCTGGCCTTGTCCTCGATCAGCTTGTCCTCGATAATTCCGGCGCCGTGGATGACGCCGTCGATCCGCCCGTAATCGACATAGGCGTCGTCGATGAGACGGGTGAGCTGCTCGGCGTCCCGGACGTCGACCTGGTGGTAATGAACCCGAGCGCCCGCCTCGGTCATGGCCAGCAGATTGGCGCGTATCTCCCGGTCCGCGAGCAGGCGCCGGTAGGCGGGCTCCACCTGGCTGGGTGCGGCCGGCGAGCCGTCGCGCTCCAGCCGGGCAGCGAGCGCGGCCTTCAACGCCCTCGGCTCAGTGATCCCGGCGGTGTCGATGGCCTCGTCAGGGTCGGGTAGGCGGGAGTGGCCGACGACGAGGATCCTCGGCCGGTAGCGCCGGGCGAGCTCGCGGGTCACGCTGGCCGTGATACCCCGGGCGCCGCCGGTGACGAGCAGGACGGCGTCCTCATCGATCAGCGGCTGGCCGGCGACGCTTTCCGGCAGCGGCGCGGGCACGAGCCGGAGCGCGATCCGGCGGCCTCCAGACCAGCCGACCTCGACCGCGCCGTCGCCGTCGTATGAAGCGAGTTCCGCGGCGAGCCGTTCGGCGACGTCGATCGACGCGTCGGGGCCGAGGTCGACGACCGTGCACGCGACCTCGGGCCACTCGCGCGCCAGCGTCTTGACGAGCCCCGCCACACCTCCCTGGCTGGGCTGGAACGGCGCGCCCGTCCCGTGGAAGGCGAACGCGCCATCCAACCGGACCGCGGCCAGCAGGCGCGTCCTCAGGCTGCGTCGCCGCAGGTCGGCGCTGGTGGCCTGAGCCAGGTGGAACAGCGACCGCGTCTCGAGATCCAGGCGCGCCTGCCAGGCACGGACGTCCAGCTCCTCGAAGGGCGGGCCGGCACGCAGCGGGAGCAGGTGCACGAGGCAGGAGATCGGTCCCTGCCGCTCGTGGATGGCCTCCACCAGGCCACGGGCGGCCTCCGCGTCGCCGAGCCTCGCCGCGTACCCGTCCGCTCCGGCCTCCAGCCTGCCTTGCCGGTCCCGGATCAGGGCCACATCGAGCCCACGCGCGCGCAACAACTCGGCAAGAGTGCGGGCGACGCCCTGCTCATCGTCGGTGATGGCGACCACGCCCGACAGAGGGAATACCGTCTCGCCGATCGGCGCGTCGACCGCGGTGGCGACCAACCGGGATAGCGCGGCGTCGGCACCTGGCGCCACCCCCACCGGCTCTTCAGGCTGCAGCCGGCGCTCGTCATCGCGGTTGGTCGCATCCATGGCCATGATCGCCTCAACGAGAGCACGCAAGGTCCTTGCCTTGACCAAAGGCTCCATGCGGTCTTCATGCATCATTGGCTCGTCGGAGGGCCACACCGTCTGCTGGGCGGCGCCCAGGATCTCGATCCGCTTGATCGAGTCGATGCCGAGATCGGCCTCCAGGTCGACGTCGAGGCCGAGCATCTCGGGCGGGTAGCCGGTCCGCTCTGCCACCAGCCGTACCAGCTCGCTTGTAATCCGGTCAGCGTCTGGCGGCTCCGCGGCTGGCGATTCAGGCAGGACCGTTGGCTGTGGCGCTGCTTCAGCGTCGGCCACGCTCGTGGCGGCGACCGGCGCGACCGGCGAAGCCAGTTCAGAGCCGTTGGGCGAACCCTGCAGGTAGGCGGTCATGACCTCCTGCTGGACGTCCAGGAACTTGCTCATGAGCTGCTGGAACCGCAGCGCGACGGCATCGGCCCCTTCTCCGGGGGCGGGGGTCTGTGGCCGGGTTGCTGACAGGGCCAGCCGCGGGAGCACGGTCCTCGAATGCCCGTTCTCAGCAGCAGGCGGCGCGGGGGCGGGATGCTGGCCATTGCGTGGGATCACGCCCTCGCAAGCCTCCGCCGTCTCGATTGGTCGAGCGGCGGCTGCGGACCGGCCCGAAGCCGCCGAGCGCGCTGGAGTAGATCGTTCCTCGGCAGCGGTCGCCGAGTGCAATGGCCGGGCGGAGCCTCCATCGACGAGCCAGGTGGTTTCGGGCTGCGGGGCAGGATCCTCGGATAGCGCCTCCAACCGTGGCTGCTCCGTTACCCTCCCCTCATAGAGCTGGTCGAGGTCCAAGTCGACGCCGTGTGCGGCCAGCTGCGCCAGCGCATGCTGCAACGCGGTGAGCCCGTGACCTGAACCTTGACCTGAACCTTGGGTGGATACGGCCCGATGCGGGCGCGCGCCGAGCACGTGGCCGACCAGGCCGGTGAGCACGGCACCTGGGCCCACCTCGACGAACAGGCGAGCGCCCGCGGCGTACATCTGCTCGACCTGCTCGGCGAAGCGGACCGGCCGTACGAGGTGGTCGGCGAGCAGGTCGGCGATGCGCGCGGGTTCGGCTGGGTAGGGTGCCGCGGAGGTGTTGGCGTAGACCCGCAGCCGCGGTGCGGCGAACCGCACGTTGGCCAGCGCCTGCGCCAGCCGATCGCGAGCAGGGGCGACCAGGGGGGAGTGAAAGCCGCAGGCGACCGGGAGGACCCGCGCGCCGATCCCGGCGCTGGCGAGGCGCTCGAGCGCCTGTTCGATCCCACTGCGTGTCCCGGAGATCACGGTCTGCCGCGGCGCGTTGAGGTTGGCCACCCACACGTCCGGTGCCGACCCGAGCACCTCCTGGATCCGGGCCGGCCGCTCCGACACCGCGGCCATCGTGCCGAGGTCGCGCTCGGCGACCTCGGTGATGCAGCGTCCCCGCGCCTCCGACAGGCTGTACAGGACATCCTCGGCGATCACGCCCGCGCCGCACAGCGCGACGTACTCGCCGTAGCTGTGCCCGGCGGCGAGGGCGGGTCGCACCCCGAGTATGGCCAGCAGCCGCGACAGTCCCATCCCGGCCGCGCCGAGGGCGGGCTGGGCACGGTTGGTCTCCCTCAGTCCCCGGGCTCGCGCTTGCTCGTCATCTGGGCCGAACCCTGGTGGCGCGAAGACATAGGACGAGAGCGGGCGCTCGAACCGATCGGCCAGGACGGCGTCGGCTCGCTCGAAGGCCTCACGCACCTGGGAGAAGTGGATGGCAAGGTCGCGGAGCATGTCGGGGTGCTGCGAACCCTGGCCTGGGTACAGGAAGGCGATGGCGCCGTCGCCGGCCAACGGTTTGGCCGTGAGGTAGACGCCACGGCGATCCCAGATCTCGGCGTCCGGTGTGGCCAGCACGTCGCGGACCCTGCCAAGCTTGGACCGCAAGTCCTCGATCGACGTCGCGACGACGGCGAGCCGGGCCCGCGGCCCGGGAGACCGGGGACTTGGATCTTGCGCCCATACGGCGGCGGCCACCTCGCGCAGCGGGTGCTCCACCGCAGCCGTGCTGAGCGCGTGATCGAGGGCCTCGACGCGCTCGCGCAATCCCTCGCGGGATGCCGCCGTCCAGCTGAACAGCTCGCTTGGCCAGGCCTTCACCGGAGCGCCCGACGCACCGGGAAGGTAGTCATCGGTGTATTCCTCGACGGCGACGTGGAAGTTCGTACCCCCGAAGCCGAACGCGCTGACGCCGGCGCGTCGAGGCGGCGCGGTAGGGGCCCGGAGCCAGGGGAGGGGTTCGCTGTTGACGTAGAACGGGCTGTCAACAGAGCCGGCGGCGGGGTTGGGTCGCTCGACGCCCAGCGTCGGCGGCAACACCTTGCGGTGCAGCCCGAGCGCGGCCTTGATCAACCCAGCCACCCCGGCGGCGCCCTTGGTATGGCCGATCATCGACTTGACCGACCCGATCGCGCATCCTTGCGCGAGCGCACCGGCCGCATGGAAGACCTGGGTGAGCGCCTCGACCTCCGCCTGATCGCCGGCCACCGTCCCCGTGCCGTGCGCCTCCACCAAACCGACCGTGGCCGGCGAGAACCCCGCCCTGGCGTAGGCACGCTCCAACGCAAGCATCTGCCCCTCACGCCGCGGGGCGGTAAGGCCCTTGTCCCGGCCGTCGCTCGAGGCGCCAACCCCCTTGATGACGGCGTAGACGCGATCGCCGTCCCGCTCGGCGTCGCACAGCCGCTTCAGCACCAGGACACCCAGGCCCTCGCTGATCACGATGCCGTCCGCTCCCGCGTCGAATGGCCGGCAGCGCCCCCGCGGCGACAGCGCGTGGGTCTTGGAGAAGCACAGGTAGCCGAACGGGGTCTGCGTCGTGTCGGCGCCCCCGACGAGCATCATGTCGGCCGCGCCAGCCTCGAGCTCGCGTACGGCGAGATACACGGCCGCGAGCGAGGAGGCGCACGCGGCGTCGACGGTGTAGTTCACCCCGCCGAGGTCGAAGCGGTTCGCCACCCGCCCCGCGGCCACGTTGAGAAGGATGCCGGGGAACGAGTCCTCGGTCCAGGTCGGGAGGGCTTCGAGGAGCTCCTGTCCTGGGCCGGCGTCCCCGACGACTGTTGGCAGCGCCGCACGGACGGCGTAGCCGTTCGCAAGGTCGCCCGCTCCGCCGACGCCGAAGACCACTCCCGTCTGGCGTCGTGCGTAGGGCCGGTCGAGGTAACCGGCGTCGTCCAGCGCGGCCCGGACGGCCTCGAGGGTGAGCAACTGGAGCGGCTCGATCGAGCGCAGGCTGTTCGGCGGCATGCCGTAACGCACCGGGTCGAACGGGATCTCGTCGAGGAACCCGCCCCACCGCGAGTAGATCTTGTCCGGCGTGCTCGGGTCGGGGTCGAAGTAGGCCCGCCAATCCCACCGGTCCTTGGGGATCTCAACGATCGCGTCCACCTTATCGAGGATGTTTTGCCAGTAGGCCTCGAGGGCGGGTGCCTTGGGCAGCAGGCAGCTCATCCCGATGATGGCGATGTCGCAGGGCTGACCGGCCCCGCTGACGGTTCGGGGGATCACCGGCTGCGCCATCTCCTCAAGCAGCGCCGAGCTGTTCACCGAGACGTCGTGGTGCAGCTCGGCGAGCGTCATGGTGGCGCCGTGCAGGGCAGCGACTTGGCCGAGCATGTACATGCCCTGGGCAGCCTGCTCGTCGGGGGTCAGGGTGACGAAGGCAGGCCCGTCGTGCTCCGGGTTACGGTCGATCCCCTTCGCGGCGATGCGCAGACGCCCGAGGTTCAGCCACTCGAGCCGTGCCCGGATCTCCTCAGCGGGACGGGCCTCGGCGACCAGCCGCCGCTGCTCATGCTGGAAAACGTTAGTGAACGCGGTGTCCGCGCAGCGCGTGGCATGCCCTGGTCCGGTCTCCAGCAACACGGTGTCGGTACAGCGGATCGCCTCCTGCTGAAACTCGTGCGTGATCGCACCCGCCGCCACCGCCTCCTCGGTGAACAAGTACGCCGTCCCGAGCAGCACTCCCACCTTGACGCCCCGATCGGCCAGCGGGGCCGCCATGGCCGCGACCATCGCGGCCGAGCGGGCGTCGTGCACGCCACCGGCGAACAGCACATGGCAGTCCGGCAGGTCGCCCGACGGCACCGCCTCGAGCAACGCGCCGATCATCGTGTCCCAAAGCACGAAGCTCGTGCGTGGACCGACGTGCCCCCCGCACTCCCGCCCCTCGAGCACGAACCGGCGAGCCCCAGCCTCGGCGAACAGCCGCAACAAGCCCGGCGAGGGTACATGCAGGTAGGTCGGGATGCCGGCCCGTTCCAGCCGCAGCGCCTGATCCGGCCGCCCACCCGCGATCAACGCGAAGAACGGCGGGTACCGCCGCAAGGCCTCCAACTGCTCCTCGCGCAGCTCGAGCGGGACGAAGCCGAGAATGCCGATCCCCCAAGGTTTTCCTCCCCCGGGTTGCGCGCCGAGCCCCTCCTGCGTCTGGCGCAGCAGCGCCTCGACCTGCGGCCCCCGCATGACGGCGAGCGCAAGGAACGGGAGCGCGCCGGCCTCGGCGACATCCTCTGCGAATCCTGGTACGTCGCTCACCCGGGTCATCGGACCTTGAACGATGGGATAACGCGTGCCGTGAGAACGTGCGAGAGGGCTTCCTTCTGCGAGCGGTCGCAACCTGGCGGTCGCTGAGAGGTGCTCGTCGACAGCCTGGCGGAGGCCGGCCAGCACACCCCCAACGGTGCGGAACCGTTCGGCCAACCGGGCGGCGAAGGCGGCGTCCTGACCCAGGAGCCAAGCGTCGTCCGGCGAGGCCCAGCCGACCAGGCGAGCAAGCCCTTCGCGCCAGGCCGCTGCGCGGCCCTCCTCTCCAGCTCCTGCTGGGCGCCCTGACGTGTCGACAGCATCGAGCGTGCGCTCGAGATCGCGCAACCCTACGGCGGCGTTGCCGCCCGGCCGGGCGTACAGCCTCCATTGCTCCACGCAGAGCGTTTCGCTGCCGTCCATGCGGGCGATGCCCGCCTTGGCATGGTCAGGCAACTGACACTCTTTGGTGAGGGCGAGCTGCGCGTCGAGCACCACCCCGGCCGCGCCGGCCGCGGCGCATGCCGCCGCTGAGTGCTCACCGATCCCGCCTTGCGCCCAGATGGGCAGCTCGATCTCTGTGAGAAGCTGTTGGAGCAGGACGAACGTGGTCGTCTCACCCACCCGGCCTCCCGCCTCGTGGCCTTTCGCGATGACACCGTCGAAACCCAGCGCGACGGCTAGGCGCGCCTCCTCCAACGTCGTCGCCTCGAGCCACAACTCAACACCCCGCGCACGCAACAGCTCAGCCCACCGACGGACCACATCGCGATCAGCGGGTACCAGGACCGCCAGGAGGACAGTCGACGGCAGCGACGAGATCACCGCATAGGCCATGCCCTCATCACAGAGATCGAACCTGACCCCACAGCGGCCTCGGGCGAATCGCGCCAGCCTTGCGACCCCCTGCACGGCCAACTGTTCATCACCGACAAACGATATATCAAGGACCCCTATCGCACCGGCTCGGCTCGCCGCGATCGCGACCGAAGGGTCAGCAAGCCCTGGCAGCGTCAAGGCGACAAACTCGAACTGTGCCATGTGCGATCCCCCAATAAAGAAAACACGGATCCGATCCAACATCACCGTGCCGAGCGCTACACGCAAATTTCAATGCAGCTAAGATTCGCCGATGTCGGCGGCGCGACATGCACGATTTCCCCGTGCTACGCTCAAGTCCCCAGTACGGACGTAGCTAAACACAACCCGCATTGAACTGACAAGACCTCTTCGACCCTTCCTAGTGGAGGTTCGCCCGGCGGCGAGCCGTGGACGGTGATGGCGTCGGCGGGCGCACAGGCCTGCGGCGGTGTTCGGGTTGCTTAGTCCTACTCGTACCCGTATCGCTGGATTACCCACCCCCAGCGCCGGGCGATCTCCGCGTGTTGTTCCGGTGTCAGCTCATACCGGTTCGTCTCGTATCCCTTCGACGTTGCCAGATACGCCTCCAGCCGCGGCAGGTACTCCTTGAAGCCTCCCAGCTCCAAGCCCTCGTACAGCCTCCGCATCTCGCCGATCGGGTCGCGGACGAGGTCCTCGTATTTCAGCTCGTGGAACCGCTGCGCCTCGACGAGGCCGCGCGTCTCCTCCAGCTTCTCGTACATGCGGTTGAACGTGGTGAAGACGTACTCTTCGAGCCCCTCATACGTCGGCCGCTGCAGGCCGTGCATCCGGTAGAGCGACTTCAACATGTGGACTGTGGACGGGAAAACCGCGTAAGGATCTCGAACGATGTGGACGAAACGGGCTTCGGGGAACAGCTCCCGGAGCACCTTGATCCGGCAGGTGTGCGGTGGCGATTTGAGCACGAGCCGGCCCGGCTTTTTGAAGGTCAGCGCCCGCAAGAAGGTCAGGAACGTGTGTTTCCACGACGCCAAGGCCCGCGGCGGGACATCCTCCAGGTCGAGGTACTCGGGGTAGGCCGGCGGGTGGTTGGGGAAGGCGATGGTGAGGTACGGCGACGGTTGGCCCAGCATGCACAGGGCGAACTCGTCCTCCTGCGGCCGGCCCCAGCCGACGGCCATGTTGTCCATCGGGCGGCGCGACGGCAAGAGGAAGCGGAGCAGACGCGTGCTGACCCCCTCGGTGAGAAGGAAATGGGTGGGATCCAGACACTCGGAGGAGGTCGGGAACGTATGCCTTGAGTCGAGGGCGAGCAGCTCGTGCAGGAACGTTGTGCCCGTGCGCCAGTGGCCGATGACGAAGATGGGCGCCTCGCGGATCGGCGTGCGGGCGATCCGCCTGCCGTACCGCGCCTGCTGGAGCCAGCGCAGCAACGTGTGGAAAAAGGCGACCGTCGAGATGGAGAAGAAGTAGCACAGGCGACTGAGCGATAAAGCGCAGCGGTTGCGAACCACCAGCCGCACCCAAGCGAAGAAATCGCAACCCATCCACATGCGCAGCTGCCACTCAGCCTTCGCGGGGGCCTTGGCGCCGGGGGCGGGTTGCTCGACCGTGGCGGGGTTCATGACGGTCTTGTGACCGCCCGCGCGGAACGCTGCTCATCACAGACGAACGAGATGCCCAGGACACCCACCGCATCGGCTCGGTTCGCCGCGATCGCGACCAAAGGGTCGGCAAGTCCCAGCAATGTCAAGGCAACGAACTCGAACCTTGCCATATGCGATCCTTAAAAATACAAGAATACATGGATGATCAGACATCACCGTGCCGAGCACAACACGAAAAAGTTCCTACGCCGCCAAGGCTTGCCTACCGACGTCGGTGGCGTGACGAGCACGGCTCCCTATGCGCTCGAGTCCCCCGTATGGACTCAGCTAAACACAACGCGCCTTGAACTGACAAGATGTCTCCTCGACCAGCCGTCTTTTATCTTCAGCGTTCCATCGCTCTTGAGCCAGCGGTGAAGTATGTGATCTACTGGTCGGCGGGGGGGATGAATGATGTCGCTGGTAGCACAAGGGGTGGAGTCCAGCTCGGACCCGAAGTGGGAACACGAGAACGCGGTCGAGGTAGAGGACCTGGTCAAGGTCTTTCCCGGCTCGGGGGGGAGCACGGTCGTTGCGGTGGACGGTGTGTCGTTCACCGTTCACGCCCGCGAGGTGTTCGGGATTCTGGGTCCCAACGGCGCCGGCAAGACCACGACGCTGGAGATCATCGAAGGCCTCAGGGATCCCACCTCGGGCCGGACCCTGGTCTTGGGCCTCGACTCGCGGCAGGACCGGGCCAAGCTCAAGGAGCGGGTCGGGGTGCAGCTCCAGGCTGGGGCCTACTTCGACTACCTCACGCTCGAGGAGATCTTGGACCTGTTCGGGTCCTTCTATCTCCGGCGGGTCCCCCCGGCAGAGCTTCTCGAGAAGGTAGGCCTACTCGAGAAGCGAAAGGCATTGGTCCGGGAGCTGTCCGGCGGCCAGGCCCAGCGATTCTCCATCGTGGCCGCCATGGTGAACGACCCGGACGTGGTGTTCCTGGACGAGCCCACCACAGGGCTGGACCCGCAGGCCCGGCGGAACCTGTGGGACCTGGTCACCTCGATCAACCGAGACGAGGGCAAGACCGTGGTCCTCACCACCCACTATATGGAGGAGGCCGAGCACCTCTGTGACCGGGTGGCCATCATCGACCGCGGGACGATCCGAGCGCTGGACAGCCCGACCGGCTTGATCCACCAACTCCCGGCCGCCTACCGGATCCTGTTCTCCACTGACCACCCCGTCGAGCGCGCCGAGCTGCGGGCGCTTCCCGGCGTGGCCGAGGTGGACGTGCCCCTGAACGGGAGGCTCATCTACGGGCTCCGGGTCGCCCGAGCCCTGGAGACCCTGCCCGCCTTCTTGGCATGGGCTGAGCAGCGCGGCGCCCGAGTCGAGGACCTGCGCGTGCTCCCGGCGACGCTCGAAGAGGTGTTCCTGTCGCTCACCGGTCGGAGCCTCCGCGAGTAACCGGTGACGGACAGGACGAGATGGGGGAACGTCATGTGGAAGCTTGTCGTCGTGAGCCTGAGGCTCCTCTACCGGAACAAAGAGGCTTTGCTCTGGGCGCTGGCCTTTCCGGCGAGTTTCGCGGTGGTCTTCGGCCTGTTCGACCTCAACAAGCCGCCAGAGGCGGAAGTCGCCATCGTGCCGACATCCTCGCCGGTGTCGGCGCAGTTGGTGGCCGGGCTTCGGGAGGTGGATGGTTTCACCGTCAGCGACCGGGCAAACATCGCCCGAGCCCGGGCGGATCTGGGTGACGGCAAGGTCGACGTCGTCGTGGCTGGCCCACTGGCGGGTCAGCCGGGGGATGCGGAACTCGTACAGGTGCTGTATGACGGCGGTGACCCCGAGATTAACCGGTTCGCCCTCCCCGCCATCGAGCGGTTGGTGGACGGGATGAACCTTCGTCTGGCTGGTGTGGAGGCGCCGCCGCTGTCGCTACAGCAGGAGGCCGTTGCGGGTAAGACGGTGACCTACTACGACTTCCTCCTTCCCGGCTTGGTGGCCATGGGCGTGATGCACTTCTCCATCGTGGGGACGGGCGTCGGGGTGGCGAGGTACCGCGAGCAACGGATCCTGCGGCGGCTCTTGGCCACCCCCCTTCGGCCAGTAAGGTTTGTCGCTGCCTATGTGATTGCGCACCTCGTGCTCGCCGCCGTCCAGGCCGCTCTCATCTTGGGTATAGGGGTGTTGCTGTTCGGCGCGCGGGTCTACGGCAACGTGGCCTGGATCCTGCTCCTCTCGGTCGTCGGGAACCTGGTGTTCCTCAACCTCGGCTTCGTCGTGGCGGGCCGGGCGGCGAACTCAACTGCCGCGCAGGGGGTGGGGAGCGCCGTCTCGATCCCGATGATGATCTTGTCGGGGGTCTTCTTCTCCACGGACACCTTGCCGCCGACCATCCGGTCGGCGGTGGAATTCCTGCCGCTTACCCCCCTGATCGACGCACTGCGGAAGGTCGCCATCGATGGCCTGTCGATCGCGGATACGGCGCCTCAGCTCGCACTCCTCGGTGCCTGGATCGTGGGCTCGTTCTTGATCGCCACCCTGACGTTCCGCTTTGCGGATGGGAGATAGCCAAGAGCAGATGCATCCTGACCCGGGAACGCTGCCATGCAGGCGAACCGCCCCTCGATGCTTCACGCAGACGCCGTGGGTGGTGGATGCATCAGGCCTGGCGCAGAAGGCTGACGAGTCAGCGGATGGCAACGGAGTCAAGCGACATGGCGAGCAGCCCGCTTATGGGTCGGTTGGGTCGTGCAGGAAGGCCGCGCGCTCCTCGGAGGTCAACTGACGGGTCACCCGCTGCTCGGCCAGGCCGAGTACCTCCTCGATCGGGCCACACACCTCGCACTCCCACACCCGAACGGTGCCGTCTTTGCCGCCAGTGGCCAGATGCCGCCCGTCAGGACTGAACGCGACGTCGAACACCCCACTCCAGCGATCACGCAGGACCACAGGGTCAGCGGCGCCCGTCAAGTCCCACACCCGCACGGTCCCGTCGTCGCTCGCACTGGCCACGTGGTTCCCATCGGGGCTGAACGCAACGTCGAACACCTGGCTGTCATGGCCGCGCAGGATCACCGGATCCGTGAGGTTCGCGAGCTCCCAGACCCGTACGGTCCCATCGCGCCCAGCGCTGGCCAAGTGGTTCCCGTCAGGGCTGAACGCGACCTGATGGACCGCGCCGTCGTGGTCGTGGAGCTCGATCGGGCCGGCTGTGGTCGTCCATGGCCAGAGGCGCACGGTGCCGTCGATGCCGCTGCTGGCCAGGCGTTGCCCGTCGGGGCTGAACGCCACGCCGGACACCGGTCCGTCGTGGCCGCGCAGGATCACGGGTTCGGCGCCACCGTCCAGGTCCAAGACCCGTACGGTGCCGTCGTTGCTGGCGCTGGCTACCCGCCGCCCCTCTGGGCTGAACGCCACGCCGAACACCCAGCCATTGTGGCCGCGCAGGATCACGGGTTCGGCGCCACCGTCCAGGTCCCAGACCCGCACGGTGTTGTCACCGGCGCTGGCGACCTGCCGCCCGTCGGAGCTGAACGCGACGCCGAACACCCAGCCGTGGTGGCCGCGCAGGACGACAGGTGCGGCACCGCCCGTCATGTCCCAGACCCGCACAGTGCCGTCCTGGCTGGCGCTGGCCACCCGCTGGCTGTCGGGACTGAACGCGACGCTTGACACCGTGTCCTCGTGACCCGACAAGACCACGGGAGCGGCTGCGGTTGCCAGGTCCCAGATCCGCAGGGTACTGTCGGCGCTGGCGCTAGCCAGGCTCCGCCCGTCAGGGCTGAACGCGACGCTCGACACCCCGCCGCCGTGGCCGCGCAAGATCACCGGTTCGGCATCACCCTCCAGATCCCAGACGCGCACGGTGGCGTCCTGGCTGGCGCTGGCCAGGCGTTTCCCTTCAGGGCTGTACGCGACCTGGTGGACCGCGCCGTCGTGGCCGCGCAAGATCACCGGTTCGGCATCACCCTCCAGGTCCCAGACTCGGGCGGTGCCGTCCTGGCCGGCGCTGGCCACCTGCCGCCCGTCAGGGCTGAATGCCGCACCGAATACCCAGCCCCGGTGGCCGGGAAGGATCACCGGTCTCGCATCACCCGCCAGGTCCCATACCCGGACGGCGCCGTCGGCGCCGGCGCTGGCCAGGTGCCTCGCATCGAGGCTGAGCGCCACACCGAACACCGGGTCTGGGTGGTGCAGCGTGGCCCGCACCCGCGACTCCACGATCGTTTGGCGCAGGACGGCCTCGGCCTGCGGGGTCGGGCTGACATCGAACGCTTGCCTGGCCAGCAGTATGCTCAGCTCGGGATCGGTCAGCAGCTGGGCCTCCGCACTCGCCGCCAACTGGCGGGAAAGGCGGCGCGCGCCTCGTTACGCTGCACCAGACCCAATACCGCCAAGCTGCTGATCATGATGAGCGCCGCGCTGAGGCCGATTACGGCCAGGCGCATACGTCGACGACCGGCGGCGCGTTCGCGGGCCTGCCGCTCCCTGCTCGCGGCCAAGAAGGTCTGCTCCAGGTCGTTCAGCTTCCCGAGAGGGCTGTCTTGCCAGGCCGCCAGACGAGCCCCGCGATAGAGGAACCCCTCCTCCCGCCCGCTCTCGCGCCACTCGGTGGCTGCCTCGGTCAGACGCCGATGCGCCCGCAACAGCTCCCTGTCCTCGTTGAGCCAGCCCATGAGCCGGGGCCAGCCACGAATAAGCGCCTCGTGAGCGATCTCGACGCTGTCTTTGTCGAGTGTGACGAGCCGCGCCCGGGCCAGCCGGTCGAGCGCGAGCTCTACCCCTCCCGCGTCCCTGCCGGAGAGAAGCTCGGCTCGTCCGGCACGCCGGCGGGTGTCCTCGGTGCCCTCTCCCAGCGCGGTCAAGCGCAGGAACACCTCCTGCGCGATCCCCCGTTGCGATGGGCTGAGCTCCCCGTACACGGCGTCGGCCGTCTGCGCGATCGCCTGCCGTACGCCACCAGCGGACTGGTAGCCGTCAACGGTGAGCGCGCCGTTTCCCCGGCGTTGCCAGGTGGCGAACATGGCGTGCGATAGCAGCGGAAGCGACCCGGGTTCGTCGCCGAGGTCGGCGAGCACCGTCTGGACCAATCCCGGCTCGAGGGTCAAGCCAGCACGCGCCGCGGGACCTTCGATCGCCTCACGGAGATCGGCCGCGCTCATGGGGCCGACCAACACTTGGTGGTCTTCCATGGCCGCGACGAGCTCCGGGTACTCGGCGCAGCGAGCGTAGAAGTCGGCGCGGATACCCAGAACCACTTTCGCGACAGCGTCGGGATCGCTCGACAGGTCGACGAGCGCCTGAACGAAGGCTCGACGCTCCTTGTGGTCCTGGCACAGCGTGAAGATCTCCTCGAACTGATCGACCACCAGCACCAACCGCGCGCCGGCCGGCGCGTCCGCCTCTTCCAACGCCTGGCGGGCAGCCATCCGCAACCGATCGAGCAGCGGCTCGGGGGCTGTCCCACGCACCTTGGCCACCTGCGTGGCCAGCTCCTCCAAGGGATGCGCACCAGGGTCAGCAGGATCGTGGTCCACAGGTCCGATGCCGGGAGCCTCCCGCCCCAGACCAACGGCAGCAATCCGGCGCGCAACACGGAAGATTTCCCGCTGCCCGACGGGCCGAACATCGCGAGAAACGACGTCTGGTCGATCCGCGTCGCCAAGTCGGCGACCAACCGCTCGCGGCCGAAGAACCACTCGGCGTCCTCTGGCTGGAACGCCGCCAGACCACGATAAGGACACTCCTCCACCCCCAGCTCGTCTCGGGCCTCGGCATCGCCGGCCGGCCGGTCGTCCGGCGCGAATTCGGCGGCCAGGGCGAGCCAGCGGGCCTCCCACTCGCCGGGGTCGCCTCCACAGGCCTCGACGTAGGCCAACGTCACCGCCACCGTGGGGAGCTCCCGCCCACCCGCGGCCTCCGACAATACGGTCTTCGAGTAATGCGCACGATTGGCCAATTCCCGATAACTCAATCGGCCGACCGACCGCCGCAACTGCCGTAAATCAAATGCGAAAGCCTCCAACGGGCCCGCGTCCGGATCAAGCGGACGCTCAGGACGTCCCATCGCAGCTCCCGGTAGTCCGGCCATTGGTTGTCCGCCGCTCCCAAACATCGCCGGACAACTCAACCTCGACTATACCCACCCATAGCCGCATCGGTCGCCGCCAAGCTCCGGCAACCAGATGTCGCAAACCCACCAACAAGAAATGGAGAATCCTATGCGTTCCGATATCACGTACAAAGTTCACGGAATAACGAATATCGCCGCGCGTCTGGCGTTCGCGGGATTGCTCACCACGAGCCTGATGTTGACGGGATTGTTCACCGCTTCGCCAGCCGAGGCGGCGGTTATCTGCCACAGCGATTACATCACAACCTCCGGCGCGAGAGCGTATTACCGCGAATGTGTCGATGGGGGGAGGCGGGTTCAGGTGTCGGGTTGGGTCGAGGACACCGACGCGGACGGTCAGTGCGCCGGGGTGTACGCCACATACAGCCATGACCCGCACAGGGACGAGAGCGACTGGGCCTGCCCCGAGGGAGAGAGGGAAAGCTTCGGGTTCCCGTGGCGCCTCGGGAACAACGCCTACGTGCACCTGCGCGAGCAGTGACGCGAACATGTGCGGGAGTCGGCGGGTTCGCCGATCTCCCGCACAGCCACTCGTTCGGCGGGGATTTCGCTCGTGCGCCGATCGGGCCGATCATGCCCAGAGGGTGGCAAGGGGAGCGGCGACGATACGCTCGTCCAGCTGATAGAGCCGTGGTCCGGTATGCAATACGACGCCAGCGGCGAAGTTGGCGCCGAGCTGGTCTCGCAGCCAGATAAGGTGTCGCGCGGCGTCCCGGTTGGGCGCGGAGCGGGCTTTGATCTCGACCGCGACGATAGTGCGGGCGCCGAACTCGGCGATGAGGTCGATCTCGCGCGCTCCGCTCTCTTGCCGCAGGTGGTACAGCCGGGGCGGGCGATGGCTCAGCGAGATCTCAGCTCGCAGCTGTGAGAGCGCGAACGTGTCGATCATGCGGCCGAGGAGGTCTCCGTCGCGGAGCACGCCCTCGGCATCGATTGCGAGGACCGCCGCCACGAGGCTCGGATCGCAAACATAGCGTTTGGGCGCCCGCACCAGCCTCTTCAAGCGGTTGCTGCTCCACGCGGGCAGTACATCGACGATGAGGAGGCTCCGCAGTAGCTGCTCGTAAGCCGAGCCGGTCCTGCGGTCGATCCCGGCCGCGTCGAGAAGCTTGCGATCAGTCACCTCACCTGCGGTATTGAGCGCCCAGGCCTCGAAGAACCGGCGAAGTCGTACAGGATCCCGAGATAGGCCGAGGTCCATCGCGTCTCGGGTGACCAACCGGTCGAGGTAGCTGATGAGCCACCTGGCTCTGGTGAGCTCAGCCAGGCGTAGGACGGGCTCGGGGAACCCTCCTCGAACTGCGAGTTCGATGTATCCGCGCAGATCAGGTGGATCGATGGGAGCTGCGAGCCCCTCCACTCCCTGCTGGGCCAGCCGGTCCAGCCATGGCATGCGCTCCAGGTCCCGGCGCAAGATCTCCCGCATGGTCAGGCCTGTCATATCGACCCGCACGAGCCTGCCAGTGGCCGGCCAACCTTCGCGTTGAAGGTCGGCGCGCACCGAGCCGGTCACGATGAAGCGTCCCGGGCGCGGCTCGGAGTCCACGGCGCGCTTGATCGCGCCGAGCGCCTCGGGCACGACCTGCCACTCGTCGAGCAGGACAGGCTCTGCCAGCCCGGTGAGCGCGACGTCCGGGTCCGCGCGGAAGGCCTCCGCCTCCGATGGCCGGTCGAGATGGACAACAGTTCGAGCCTGCCGGGCGGCGCTCGTGGTCTTACCCGTTGCGCGCGGGCCTACGAGAAGAACCGCAGGCAGATTTCCCAGAAGCTCAGCGAGGAGCGTGTCCACGAGTCTCGGCAAGTACAACTCTGCCATACGAGGACACTACCGCTTTCCCGGATACGTTGATCCCGTTTTCACGCAAGCTTCAATCCCGCTTTCACGATCCCATCGCGGCCTTCTGATCTCGGTCCATGCGGCATCGTGCAGAGTTATGCGGTCATGCCCCGTCAAGTGGTGTAGGCGTTGGTCGCGCGTTTCCTTCGAGTTTGACCGGTGATGGTTCAGCCGGTTACGGGCAGTAGCTGAGCGGGGGTTCCTCCTTGTTCGTGAGGGGGGGTATCGATGGCGGGTTGTTGGCAGGCGCGTAAGGCTTCTTGGGACATGTAGCGCCGGGCGATGGCCCATTCGTCGTGCTGCTCGGCCAACACGGCGCCGACCAGGCGGGTCACGGCGGGGCGGTTGGGAAGATGCCGACCACGTCGGTGCGGCGGCGGATTTCTTTGTTCAGCCGCTCTTGGGTTGTTCGACCAGATCTTCTTCCACACCTCGGCGGGGAAGGCCGTGTACGCCAGCACGTCTGGCGCGGCCTCCTCCAGCAGGTCGGCCGCGGCGCCGAACTTGATCGCACGCAACTGGTCTGTGACTCGGTGCAGTTGCGCCCAGGCGTCTTGTGGGCGCTGTTGCGCGAAGATCGTGCGCACCAGCGAGGCGGCCATGGGTTGGGCGTGGCGGGGATCTTGGCCAACAGGTTGCGCATGAAGCGGGTCC
>JBOGED010000008.1:0-14128 GCA_050743625.1 Egibacteraceae bacterium
GTGTCCCGAGATCCCTTGGTCTGCGGCTTTGCGCGTACGCGCGCAAAAGCAACGCTTGACTCAAGACCCTAAATTGGTGGCATTGGAGTTAGTCCGGTATTCCGGACTAACTCTGCACAGTGCAGGATTACGCTGGCTGACGCCGCCGCTCTTAAGGCAAAATCCGGCAAACCGGGCGACGTGCAGCCGATTCTCATCTCAGTGCAGGACTAGTGTGAAAATGGGCAGTGGGCTTCCCCCAAGTTGATTACACCGACGAACTTACGACTCACAACACTAACGGGGCTTCGCCCCGGCCCGACGAGTGGACCGCGAGTCATCGCCAGCCAGCTCGCAACTCGTGCAACACCTGTAACACGACTCACACACTTGACTCACGCGCAACGACTTTGCGGATCCAAGTCCCCTAGGCCGGCGCGAATCCACTCAGGACGTTAACTGTCCTCATCTTGGCCTAACGTGTCGGTATGGAGATCACTACCGCACCGCAGATCGACTGGAACGCTCAGCTCGTCGAGCAGCTGGACTGGCACTGGCGCGGGCAGCTCCGCCCGCGCCTTGAGGGGCTGACCGACGAGGAGTACCGCTGGGAGCCCGTCGCCGGCGCCTGGAATGTCCGCCCTCGTGGCACCAGCACCGCGCCGCTGGCCGCCGGTGGCGGGGACTTCACGATCGACTTCGCCATGCCCGAGCCCGACCCGCCACCGGTCACCACGATCGCCTGGCGCATCGGCCACCTTGTCGTCGGCGTGCTCGGTACCCGGGTCGCGAGTCACTTCGGCGGTCCCCCGATCGACTACGTGACCCATGACTATCCGGGTGACGCGAATGGCGCGCTCGCGCAGCTCGACGAAGGGTACGCCGCGTGGACGGCGGGGGTACGGGGGCTGGGCCCCGACGACCTGAGCCGCCTATGCGGTCCGGCAGAAGGGGAGTGGGCCGAGTGGCCGATGGCCACGCTCGTTCTCCACATCAACCGCGAGATGCTGCACCACAGCGCCGAGGTCGCGCTGCTGCGCGACCTGTACCGGTGGCGTCACGTGTGAGCCGATACCGCCGCTGATCGTGAGGATTGCCTGGTCACGGGACTGTTTTCGTGAAGGCTTCGCTCCCTGGACGGCTTGTTGTCACCCGTGCCAGGGAGCGTGGGGGATGTCCAACCCCCCACCCATCCCCGGGAGGCTGCCGTGTCCCTCAGCCGCCGTACCTTCCTCCGGTCGACCGGCGCGATCGCCGCCGCCTTGGCCACCAGCGGCCTTCCGGCCGCCGCCGCCGCGCAGGGTGCGAGTCCCCTGTTCGCGCTCGGCGTCGCGTCGGGCGACCCGCTGCCGGATGGGGTCGTCCTGTGGACCCGCCTCGCGCCCGATCCCCTCGCCGAGGATGGCGGGATGCGGCCCAGGCCCATGCCCGTCGACTGGGAGGTGGCCGAGGACGAGACCTTCGGCCGCGTCGTGCAACGCGGCACCTTTGAGGCCACCCCCGACCTCGCCCACAGCGTGCACGTCGACGTCCGGGGCCTCCGGCCCGCGAGCTGGTACTGGTACCGCTTTCGCAGCGCCTCCGAGATCAGCCCGGTCGGGCGCACCCGCACCGCGCCGGAGGCGGGCGCGAACCCCGAGCGCCTGCGGTTCGCGTTCGCCTCGTGCTCACAGTACGAGCACGGCTACTTCACGGCCTACCGCCGGCTCGCGGAGGAGGACCTCGACCTCGCCGTGCATCTCGGCGACTACATCTACGAGTACGCGGCCCAGGAATACGTCGCGCCAGACGGCAATGTGCGCGACCACGTCGGGCCTGAGATGGTGACCCTCGCGAACTACCGGCAGCGCCACGCCCAGTACAAGACCGACCCAGACCTGCAGGCGGCGCACGCCGCGCTGCCGTGGATCGTCACATGGGACGACCATGAGACCGAGAACAACTACGCGGACGAGATCCCCGAGGATGGCCAGTCGCGCGAGGCGTTCCGGGCTCGCCGTGCCGCCGCCTACCAGGCCTACTGGGAGCACCTCCCGTTGCGCGAGCCGCCGCGGGGCATCGACCTGCCGCTCTACCGCCGCCTGACGTTCGGTCGGCTCGCGGAGTTCAACGTGCTCGACACCCGCCAGTACCGCACCGACCAGCCGTGCGGCGACGAGTTCCCCGGCCAGTGCGCCGAGCGGTCCGACCCGTCCGCCACGATCACCGGAGCCGAGCAGGAACGCTGGCTGCTCGACGGCCTCGACCGGTCGGCCGCCCGCTGGAACGTGCTCGCCCAGCAGGTGTTCCTCGCCCAGATCGACCTCGTGGAGGGAGCGGGCCAGGGGTTTTACGTCGACGGGTGGGACGGCTATGTCGCCTCACGGGACCGCCTGATGGACTTCATCGCGCGGCGCCAGCCGATCGATCCGATCAACCTGGTCGTGCTGACCGGAGATTGGCACGCCAACTGGCTCGCGGACCTCAAGGCCGACTTCGACGACCCTGCCTCGGCGACCTTGGGCACCGAGCTCGTCGGCACGTCGATCACCTCCGGCGGGGACGGCGTGGACCGCGACCGCGAGGGCGAGACCGTGCTCGCCGAGAACCCCCACATCCGCTTCCACAACAACCAGCGCGGCTATGTCCGCTGCGAGCTCACGCCCGACCGCTGGCGGGCCGACTACCGGGTCCTGGAGTACGTGCGGCGCGAGGGCTCGCCGGTCGCCACTCGCGCCTCGTTCGTCATCGAGAACGGGATCGCGGGGGCTCAGCAAGCCTGACCGCCCGAGTAGTATCGGCGGCGATGAGGTTTGGGGTGAGCGCGTGGCTCGCGAAAAGTGGGGCGGCCTGGCGGGACAACGCCCGACGCTTCGAGGCGCTGGGCTTCGACGTCATGCATGTGGCCGACCACGTCGGGATGTTCGATCCCTTCGCCGCGATCGTGGGAGCCGCGGCGGTTACCGAGCGGTTGCGGTTCAGCACGTTCGTCTTGAACATCGAGTTCTGGAACCCGCTCCTCCTCGCCCGGGTCGCTGCCACCACCGATCTTCTCACGGACGGCCGGCTAGAGCTGGGCCTCGGCGCGGGGCATGCCCAGGTGGAGTTCGAGCAGGCGGGGCTGCGCTACCCGCGAGCGGGCGAGCGCGTCGATCGGCTGGCCGCCAGCGTGCCCGTCGTCCGCGCGCTTCTCGCGGGCGAGGCGGTCGACCACGAGGGCCTCGATCTGCACGGCGCCGCGGTCGGGTTCTCCGCCCACCAGCAGCCGGTGCCGCTCCTGATCGGCGGGAACGGCGATCGCGTCCTGACCTTGGCGGCCCGCCACGCCGACACAGTCGGGTTCGCCGGGTTCACCTCGGGCACCGGGAAGGTTCACACCAACCTGTCGCACTGGTCGTGGGAGGGGCTGGAGAACCGCATCCAGCTCGTCCGGGCCGCCGCGGGCGACCGTTTCGGCCAGTTGGAGCTCAACGTCCTCGTCCAGCGTGCCGAGCTGACCGGCGATCCGGAGCGCAGCCTCACCGAGTGGGCCCCGGGGCTCGACCGGCCCGCGGGGGTCCTGCTCGACAGCCCGTTCTTGATGCTCGGTACCGAATCTGAGCTGCGGGCGCAGCTGCGGCGCCTGGCCGGCCTCGGTGTCACGTTCGTGAGCGTGTTCGAGCAGTCCGCCGAGGCCCTCGCAGCCCTGCGGTAGCTCACGGCAGGGCGTCGCGCCGGACGAGCTCTCGCGCGATGACGTTGCGTTGGATCTCGTTGGTGCCTTCGCCGACGATCATGAGCGGCGCGTCGCGGTAGAACCGCTCGATGTCCAGGTCGGTCGAGTACCCCATGCCGCCATGGACGCGGATGGAGCCGAGCGTGACCTCCGCGCAGACCTCTGAGGCGTAGAGCTTCGCCATGCCAGCCTCGACATTGGCGTGGCCGGTCTGGTCGAACCGGTCCGCGGCAAGGATCAGCAGCGCGCGGGCGGCGGTGATCTTGGTGGCCATATCGGCCAGGTGGTTCCCGACCGCTTGGTGCTGGTAGATGGGGACGCCAAAGGCGCGGCGCTCCTGCGCGTAGCCAAGGGCCGCGGTGAACGCGGCGCGGGCCACGCCGGTCGCTCGTGCGGCTACTTGGATGCGCCCGACCTCCAGGCCGCTCATCATCTGCGCGAACCCGCGGCCTTCTTCGTGGCCGAGCAGCGCCGAGCGTGGGACGCGGCAGTCCGTGAAGACGACCTCGCAGCTCTCGACACCGCGATAGCCGAGCTTGCCCAGCGAGTCGCCGACCGCGAAGCCCGCCCCCTTCTCGACGAGCAGGATACTGATACCCCGGTGCGCGGGGTCCGCGGTCGGGTCGGTCTTACACATCACGGCGTGCAGCCCCGCCCGCTGTGCGTTGGTGATCCACGTCTTCGAGCCGTTTACGACGTAGCCGCCGTCCTCACGCCGGGCCACCGTGCGCATTGCTTGCAGGTCGGACCCGCCGTCGGGCTCGGTGAGCGCCATCGTCGCGCGCGGCTGGCCGGTGGCGAGGCGGGGCAGGTGGGCGGCCCGCTGATCCTCCCGGCCGAACCGGCGGATCAGGTGCACGACGACCGAATGCCCACCCATGGCGCCGGCAAGGCTCATCCAGCCACGCGCCAGCTCCTCGGTGACCAGGGCGAAACAGCGAGTCGACACATCCACCCCGCCGTACTCCTCAGGGACGAGCAGGCCGTAGATGCCCATCTCCTTCATCTGCTCGATCAGCCGCTCCGGGTAGGCGTCCGCCCGCTCCAGGTCATGCGCGGTCGGAACCACCTCCCGGTCCACCCACTCCCCAACCGCCTCGACGATCCCCCGCTCCTCCTCCGCCATCCCGTCGAGAAACGCCTCACTCATCTCGCCGTCCACCTCCCACAGTTTCGCGAGCGATCAGTTCTCGCCACCCGTGAGGTCTATTCATGGCAACAGGGCGACACGAACGCTAAGGAGGGATGATGAGCGACGTACAGAAGCGGGTCCAGGAGGTCATCGGCCAACTCGTCGAGTCCGGGGCCGAACGAGGTGTCCAGGTTGCCGTGTACCGGTACGGCGAGCTGCTGGTGGATGCCGTCGGCGGTATCGCAGACCCGGAGACGGGGCGACCGGTGACATCGGATACACCCTTTTACAACTTCTCGATCGGTAAGGGAGTCACCGCGACGGTGGTGCACGTGCTCGCCGAGCGCGGTGACCTGACGTACGACACCGCGATCGCCGACGTCTGGCCAGAGTTCGCCGCCCACGGCAAGGAAACCGCGACCGTCCGCCACGCCCTCAACCACTCGCTCGGTATCCCAGGGATGCCGCTGGACACCACCCCCGAGGACGTCTGCGACTGGGACAAGATGTGCGCTGCCGTGGCCGACGCGGAGCTGTGGTGGGAGCCGGGCACGAAGGTCGGCTACCACGCCTACACCTTCGGGTTCGTCGTCGGCGAGATTGTCCGGCGGGTCACCGGCAAGCCAATCGCGCAGGTCTTGCGTGAGGATGTCGCCGGACCGCTGGGTGTGCCCGACGAGATCTACTTCGGCATGCCCGTCTCCGAGCACGGCCGCGTTGCCCGGCTGGAAGACGCCGAGGGTAGCGAGGAGATGCTGGCCGCGATGCCTGAGGACCTTCCGATGTTCAAGGCGTTTCCGATCGAGCTGATGCCGACCGCAGCGCTCGGGAACCGCGCCGACTTTCTGAGCGCCGACATCCCGGCCGGCGGCAAGGTGTCCGCTCGCGCCGTGGCCCGGATGTACGCGGCCCTGCTGGGAGAGGTGGACGGGGTCCGGCTGATCTCACCGGAGCGCCTGCGCGAGGTCTCGGCCGTGTCGATGGCCGGCGTCGACGAGGTCTTCGGGATGCCCTCCACTTGGGGGCTGGGCTATGCCATCTGGTGCCCCTGGGGCGACACCCAAGACGCGCCCACGGCGTTCGGCATGGCAGGCGCCGGTGGTAGCTGGGCGGGTGCCGACCCGGCGACCGGGATCGCGTTGGCGGTCACCAAGAACCGGCTGACCGAAGATTTCGACATCCCCCGCGAGATCGCCTCGATCGTCACCGAGGCGGTTGGCCGCTGACCGCTCGCCGACGCGGTCGAGCCGCAGGTGGGTGAGGTCGACGAGGCCGTCGAGGAGGTGCTCGCCGCTGCCCGCGATGACCGGGAGGATCCAGAAGTGGAACTCGTCGACCAGGTCGTTTCGCGATCAGCGTCTGATCGAGCGTGCCGGTGCCGAACTTGAGGATGTTCTCGCCTGGCTGCTGCTTGAGCTCTGCCACGGCGTCGGCGGCGTCGTTCTTGATGACCGTCGCGTTCCAGGTCGCGTCCTGCAGCGTGGTCGACGCGGCATACTTCGGCAGCCCGTTGATCCGGTCGACGTAGGGGTCGCCGGCCGAGGCGGCCAGGCGCGCGCGGTCACGCGGCCAAGCAGCCGCGCGTCCGCCGAGAACAGCAGGTCGCGGGCGTAGGCGGTGTATTCGTCGTCCCAGTACCGAGCGCCCCAGTGGTGCGGGTTGCTGATGACGCCGTCAAGCGTCACGAACGTCGACTCGACCAGCTTCCTCATGGGTGTTCCTCCCGCAGCCTGTGCTCTGCGCCGGCGAGCCGGGGATCGGCAAGACCCGCCTGGCCCGCCGTACTGGCTCTGGCGCCAAGTGGCGCGGAAGGCGGCTGATGCCGCCGGACGGCTGGGGGACGGCGACCTGGCGCCGCTGGTCATGGGGTCCCCAGCAGGAGCGGGTCTCGATGCGGTCGACGCATCGGGGCCCCTGCTTGGCGCAGAGGCCGGCGGAGGCGAGGACCGCGTCCCGGCTGTTCGAGGCGACGGCCAGGTTCTCCGCCAGGCCGCGGCCGGCGAGGGACTGGTGGTCGTGCTCGACGATCTGCACTGGGCCGGCCGGCCGTCGGTGCTGCTGCTCCGCCACCTGGTCCGCCAGTGGGAGGCGGGCGGCGCAAGAGTGCTCGTGCTCGCCACCTATCGCGACACCGACGCCGTGCCCGGCAACGCGCTTGGCGACCTCCTGCCAGACCTGGTCGCCGAGCCGGCCACCGAGCGGCTGAGGCTCCGCGGGCTGGTGGTTGACGCGGTGGGCGCCTATCTCGGCCTCGTGAGCGGCGGGGAGGACCCCGATCTGCTGCCGCCTCGACCAGTTGCCGTCGGGATGCCGGGAGCTGCTGGGGGCGGCCTCGATCGTGGGACGGGAGTTCCAGGTGGGGGTCGTGTCCACGATGGTGGGCGCGTCGGCGCTGGCCGCGCTCGACCTGCTCGACCTGCTCGACCGCGGCAGGCCTGGTTGAGCCGGTCGAGCCCCCTCGGGCCGCTACCGGTTCGTCCATGATCTCGTGTGTGGGCCCGTCGAGCCGAACCTATCGGCGCTCGCTCGCCACTGGTCGGTCGCGGCGGCGGCGGGTGGCGAGGGCCAGACCGCGGCGCCTCGCCTGGGAGGAGGGGGTGCGCCTCTACCGCCTTGGCCTGGCTCGGGCGCTGCACCGGTCGGGCGAGCTTGGTTCCTGCCTGGAGGCGTGCCAGGAGGCCGCCGCGGCGGCCCGCCGTCTCGACCGGGCCGGGCTAGTCGGCGAGCCGCGGTCGTGCTCGAGGCAGTGGGCGAGCCGAGGGTCAACGTCGCCGTGCGTGACCTGTGCCAGGAGGCGCTGGCCGGCCTCAGCGACGAGGCGCCGGCGCTGCCCCGCCGGCCTTAGCCTGGATCCACCGCTGGAGCCGGGGCACGTCGTCGACCTGTGAACCTGCGGCATCTGCGCACCCACGCGCAAAAGCGGCCAGCCACTGGCCGATCCATGGGACGCCCACTGTTGGACCCCTAGAAATTGCGCGTTGGCGCGCATTCCCGGTGGATTCAGGCCAATGTGTCCTAGGCGTGCTGGTTGGCGCGGGCTCAGCAACCAGGTACTGAGGGCCTCGACTCGGCCACGACGCATGCTGCTCCGCCGACGGCGGTCCTAGATCTGGGCGATCATGAGGCAGTAGCCGTCGGGGTCCGTGACCCGCATCTCCTGCGGCGGGCCGGGGCTGCCGTCGACGATCTCGCTGGCCTCCACGCCGTTTGTGACCAGCTGGTCCCGCAGGGCGGGTAGATCGGATGAATACAGATAGAACAGCACGCCCTGCCGCCCAGCGTCGAGCGCGTCCGAGGTCTCCTCGAACATGATCTGAGGCCCCTCTGCGCTGTCGAGACACGCCCACACCGGTACGCCGTCCGGCTCATACGTCTCGCTCACGCGCAGACCGAGCAGCCGGTAGAAGGCGATCGAGCGGGCGACGTTCGTCACCCTGACGAACGGCGTTACTGCCCGGACCGGACCGGCCTCGCCCTGCGCGGGCTCCCCGGCGGATCGCAGGTCCACGTCGCGCTCGGCCGCTTCGGCGCTCGAGTAGCCAACGATGCTCGCGATGCGTCCGTCGGCGTCGACGTTCAGCACCTGCCAGCCCGCGGCGACGCTGGGCTCGACGTGCATCAGCACGCGATCGCCGTAGACGCGGACCTCCTCCAGCTCGAACCGGACCCCCTGCGCGTCCTGCTCGGCGAGGAACGCGAGCGCGTCGTCGCGGCTGTAGCAGCCGCCGGGGGCGGCGCCATACCAGCGGACATCGTCGGCTAGTAGCTCGCCGAACCTCGTCCGATCGCCGCGTTCGAACGCGTCCCGCATCGCTTCGACGATGTGGTGCAGCCGATCCATCGAGATCATTGTAGACCGATACGTTCGGCGGGCTCGTATAATCTACCCAGCCGAGCAGACCCCGAGTCGAACGACCGCCACATCGGCCGGCGTGTTCGGCTAGCCGGGCGTTCCGCACACGGTGGGCAGGGAGCGGCGGCATCCGGCCAGCCTCATCCTGCACTGAGATGAGAATAGGCCCAGCCGCGCATCAGAAGATGATCCTGATGCATTCTCATCCTCCGGGGTGATGGCGCCAGCCGGCATGAGCTGCACAAACGGCGAAGTCGCTCCCCCGACTGGGGGTGTTTCGCCCAAAAGGGGCCGCACATCGCCCGGGTGTGCCCGATTCTCATCATCCGGGGGTTGTCAATGCCGCCAGCTGGCATGGGCCGCTGTGGTGGGAAACCGAACTTGTCGCTGCCGGCCTCGACGACCTGCCATTCTTCTGTCCGGTGCGGCCGATGATGTGCCTGCAACGCGGCTCCACCCTGCCTGGAGGCGTCTACGCCGACGGTATCGCGATCGCCGCCGCCGACCTGCGCCGGTTCCCGCGCTCGGTGTCGCGGTTCTCGATCAGGGTCAGGCCGCCGCCCGGCTACGCGCCTACCTTCCCGCCGCGACCTGACCCTGCTCGGCGGTCGGCCATCGGTTTCGTGTCGGGCGCGAACTTGAAGGAGATCGCCTCTTTCAGGTTCTGCCTCTGGGTGTTGTGAAACGCAGCGATTCGCCACGCGCCGTCTTGCTCTCGGACGATCAGCCGAGTGCCTTTCAGGAACTTCGAGAACAGCGCCCGGTGGCTGCGGATGATGTCGTCACGGCCCTGGTACTGCGTGCCAACGAAGGTGGTGTAGCTCGCGTCAGCCGTGAACAGGGCGCCGTAAGCTTCCGCGTCGCCATGGTTCCACGCGTCGACAAGCTGCTCGAACAGCTGGGAGATCGCGCTCTCGTCGTTGGCGCGGATGTCGGTCATGCCTTCCTCCGAGGTGACAGCGCCCGGTCACATGAGTCGCCCTGCGGCGTCACGAACAACGGCCCCGCAACCCCAACGCCTATCCGAGGCCAAGGAGCTCTCGGGACGTGAGGGATGCAGCGACCAACGTTCCCGTTTCGTACGGCGGTGTCGGCGAAACTGGAGCGGGTGCGCTCGGCAAACCCGAGGAACCATTTGTTGGCCAGGGATACGGCCCAGCGGCCCCCGCGGGCAGCGTTGTACACCCGATGGACGAGGCGCGTGCCCCGAGCGTGGGGCAGCCAGCACATACTCACCGTGATACCACCAGCCGCCGTGGTACACGCTGTCGCCCTGACGCGGACCTCGATCGCGCCGCGATGGCCACCATCAGCGAAGATGAAGCGGTCGTGGCCACCTCGCAAGTTGGCGTCCCGGCAACGCCCTGGAACAGCCACGCCTTCCCGGCTTCGAGTCTTCCGGGACCTATCTGGAGCCTCGCCAGCGCCTCGATGACGGCCGAGACCTCGGTCACGAGCCTGTGCACCTGCTCACCTTCCAGGTGTACCGGTTCGCTCATCAGCGGCCCTCGCTGCCCATAATCCCTGACTCAAACAGATACTGATGCAAGCAGAGTATGCGCAGGTAAGGTACTTGCATGTCAAGATCCGAGCGTGACCGTCAAGCCCTGGTGGCGCAGCTTCAATCCGAGGTGACCCAGGCCATCTCGGACGCCATCCTGTTCCAACAGGCGGTGGCCAATCGCCTGGGTCTCAGCTTGAGCGACTTCAAGTGCCTCACCGCGCTCGGCGAGAGCGGCCAGGCGACAGCGGGGGAGATCGCCCGCCGCACCGGGCTCACGACCGGGGCCGTCACCCGGATGATCGATCGCCTGGAGCGGGCCGGCTGGGTCCGCCGCGAGCAAGACCGCCACGACCGCCGCCGCGTCATCGTCCGGCCGGTTCCCGACCGCCAGGCTGAGGTCGAGCCGCTGGTTCATGGCCTGCTAAAGGGTTGGGCCGAGGCACTCGCCGACTACCCCGACAACCAGATCGCCATGGTCCTCGAGCTGTTCCAACGCATGCGCAAGGTCGTCCGCGAGGAAGCTGCCCTCGTTCATCCCCAACGAAGCCAACGCCCAGCGTCGCTCCCCGCTGATCCCTGATGAACAGTGCCGCCCTTCACGCCACCGCCCAAGAACGGGCCGAGAGCAGGTAGTCGCTCATACGCCGTCCTCCGGACGTAATGCGAGGTTAGCGGGCGGTGGCAGCCATGAGCACGAGGGTCGGATCTTTCGTGGAAAGATCGTTCGGATTGGTCGTAGCCGCCGGTGGTATCGGCCTTGGCGTGACGAGCGGCGCGTTGCGGTTCGCGCAAGGGCACGCCTTGCAACCGCCCGACAGTGATGTAGGAACGCCGCAGCGCATGCGGGTGACGCGGCGAACGAAGCCGCCACCAGGACCAGCATTGCGACGCCTTCGAATGCCAATCGCGCCGGGTGGGTCACGTTCCATCTGGTGACCAGATGCAGGCGCGGTCCGGCGTGAAAGGAGTCTGGCGGCGGAGTACCAGCGAGGGCTTCGCCTGGCGGTGGGCGCATACGCCCCGTAACGAAAACTTGAGTCACAACCGCAAAGATCTCGCTGCAACCGAGGAGCTCTCGCCACGTTCGTGATCGCCCGGTCCGTCTATTCGAGGACGGCCGGTCGCACTCAGGGGTTGCCGGGTGCCGGCGTCACGATCTCGGCCAGGATGGATCGAGTGCACCGGTCGACGTAGCCGGCTGGGCTCCAGGCGCATTCGCGCACCAGGTGCTGCCAGGTCGTAAGGTGGCTGCGCGCCCAGGCCCAGTCGGGTCGCGGTCTGCACCGACCATCCTTCGGCGAGGCGTCCGTCCTGGGCGACTCGGTCGACGGCTATGCGGAAGGCCTCGCGAAGGTCGTTCATTCGGTCGTGCCGTGCCGCTTCACCCCCGTCGCCGGTGATCGCCGCGGCCTCCAGCGCCCGGGCCACGGGTAGGATCTCGGGGATGTAGTGGCACCAGGCTCGCAGCAGCGCGGCGAGGCCTTCGACTGGTGGCAGGTTCCTGACCGCCTTTACCCGTCGTACGAACCCGCTGGCGTTGTCGTGGTACCGGGCCATCGCCACGAGCAGTCCAGTCCGGTTGGCGTAGTGCAGGTAGATGGCTTGCCGGGAGACGGCGGCGGCCTGCGCGACCCTCGGCGAGGGTCATCGCATTGATCCCGCGCTCGCGGACCAGAGTCCATGCCTCGTCAAGGATGCGGGAGCGCGTGTCCGTTGGGAACGTCTTCATCGTCGATCGGCTCAAGGAACTCATCAAGGTCACCGCCTACCAGGTGGCACCCGCGGAGCTCGAGGCGCTGCTTGCCACCCACCCCGCTGTCGCCGACGTCGCCGTCATCCCACGCCCAGACCAAGCACATGGCGAGATCCCCATCGCCGTCGCCGTTGCCCGTGGCGAAGTGGACGGCGCCGAGCTTAAGGCCTTGATGGCCGAACGCGTCGCACCGCACAAACGCATCCGCGCGGTCCGCCTCGTCGACGCCATCCCAAGAACGCCGTCGGGCAAGCGACCACCAGACCGCCCAACCCGCTGCCATGAACAGCTGAGCACGCCACCGCTCTGCTTCTCCGGAATTGATAAATCAGCGCTCGCTGTCGTTGCCAGGACGAGCGTCCTTCTCCTGATCAGTGGGCATCACGTGCCGCCGGATCTATGTGGGTCTGCGGCCAATGACGAGGAGGTGAGGGCTGGCTCCGATCAGCTCAGGGACAGCTTCAACGGAAGCGATGAGGTCCAGAAGCGTCTGGGTGCTCTTGGGGTCGGCGAGCCAGTCGTCGAGGTCGAGGGCGACCAGCGCGGGCCCTTCGACCGCCAGGGTCGCGACTGGCGCCAATCCCGCGTCGGCGAGCTCGGTGGGAAGCTCGTCAGGTCGGTGAAAGTACGCGGTCGTGAACCATTGTGGACGGCTCGTCGGGTTGCGGTGTTGGCCTTCAGCAAGGTCGCGCCGGACGATGCGGCGGAAGTCGTCGTCGGCGAGAAACCCTTTCGCAAGGCCATCACAGAACGATGCATATCTGCTGATGGCCGCGGCGACCACCATCCCGTCAGGGCGTAGCACGCGGCATGCCTCGGCCAGCGCCTCCAGCCGTGCGCTGCGTTGGGTCAAGTGGTACAGCGGCCCGAGCATGAGTACGGCATCAGCGCTGGCGTCGGCGTAGGGCAGGGCGCGGGCGTCTCCAACGGTGGTATCCGCGAGTGGATGGTCGGGTTGGGCCAGGCTCGCGGCGCGCGCTTGTTCGATGTGTCGGCTGATCGGGTCGAGGAGGTGCACCGAGTAGCCTTCACGAGCGAGCGGCAACGCGTACGTGCCTGCCCCGCCGCCGACGTCGAGCACCCTAGCCGGGGGCGGCGGCAAGTAGCGACCAAGGACCTCACGCGTGCGTAACCACTCCAGCCGGCCCATCGCATCCTGGCTCAGCCGATCCTGTTCGGTGATGCCACGCTCGTAGTAGTCAGTGATGTCCTTGCCTAAAGCGGGATGGTTGTTCATCGCTGCATCCTTGTAGCGCGAGCCCTGACATGGCTGGGATGACGGCCGTGACCATGATTACAGATGAGATCATTCTGGTGTCCACGGTCGCAACGGCGCATGTGCATTCGCCCGGCTTGCGGTCCAGCGGCGTGGCGGCACAGGTGAGCGACAAGCAAGCATCAGCCTCGCCCCGCTCATGAACGGAACCACGTGAAAGAGTGCGGGACCATCACAAGCGGCTGTTCCCCGAAGTCTCGGCGGCAGTGAGACGTCCATCCGAGCGAGTACTCGGAACTTCCGACCTGGCCACCGATCATGGTGCGACAGATGTGAAAGCTCAGCAGGGTCGCGCCGGATGTTGGGTTACGCTGCTCCTGAGGTCCGCCAGCAGTGGGAGGCGCCATGAAGATCGCGCGTGTCGGTCTCGGCGAAGAGGCAAGAATCCAGGCGGCTCATCATTTACTCGACAAACGGCGGAGCCGCATACGACCGTCCGTTTTTTGACTAAATCCAGCCGCCACCTGTTGACCGCCTACGACGACGAACGACCCGCGGGGTTCGTAACGGATGACACACCCGGACAAGGCACCGAGATGTTCTTGTGCGAGTTAAGGCGTTGAGGGGCACTTCCGGGGCCGAGGAATTGGAAAGGCGCTCGTCGCCGCGCTGGCTGATCTCGCGCGTGAATGCCGTTGCGACGGGATGTGGGTCTTCAGGTCACGCTTGAGTGGAATTTGATCGGTCGAAAGGGCCTGATTGCGCAGCGAACGCTGAGTATCGCCTGGGAGCGTTCACACACCTCTGGCGGTGACTGGAACGCGAAATCTCCAGGTCTTCGGATCCCGCCGGCCAGCACGCGATCGTCAGGCTAAGTGGTCCCTTCCGGAAATATCGTTACGTATCGAGGGCGGCACTGCGCCCTGCTCGCAAGGCGCGCCGAGTGCGCATATCCGCAAGGCTCATATGTAAGCGAGGCGCAACGCCGCGAGCGCCG
>JBOGED010000009.1:0-4423 GCA_050743625.1 Egibacteraceae bacterium
GTATACCGCGCGGATCCTCCACACAACCACGGTCTAGCCAGGAGCAGGCGCTGGGTGCAGGGACAGGCCGGGGGCGGGGACGGGCTGGGGGCCGCGGCGACCCCACGGCTGCTCGTCGGGGGTGCGACCAACGACGCCGTCGACCCACCTCCCAAGCAGGCTCATACCCATGCCAAGGTGGAACGCATCCCGGCGGCGGGCTTGGACCGCCAGCCCATCAGGGTCTTCGATGGCAAGTCGTGGGATCAGGGCCGTGATCGCGTCGGCGTCTAACTCGGGGTGAAACCCAACGCCATACGCGGTCTCACCGACCCGGAAGCCAGCCGCGGCCCCGTCGGCGGTGAGGGCGAGCATGACGGCCCCCGGCCCGGGCATGAGCGCGTCGGCGTCCAGGCGCAGGGCCGCCATCCCGTCTGGGTAGGCGTCGAAGACCGGGTCGTCCGCGGCCTCCTTCGTTCGCGTGATCGGGACGTAACCGACCGAGCCTGCCCCTACCTGTGCCCGCCCACCGGTCGCCTCGGCCAGCCGTTGCGCACCCAGGCAGATTCCCAGCACAGGGACGCCGTCAGCGACGCACGCCGCGAGCAACGCCAACTCGGCGTCGCGTTGGTCTGGTGCCGGCATCCCGTGGCCGCCGAGCACCACGAGCGCTCGTACGCCAGAGGAGGCGGCGGGGACGGGCTCGCCCTGCCACAGCCGCACGGTCCGCACGGCCCGTCGCCGTTGTGCCAGCACTTGGTCGAGCGCGCCGGCGGGGAGATACTCGTCATGCTGCAGGATCACAAAATCCATTTCGCGTGCTCGATGATCGCATCACTCGTCCGGCAGCGCCTCGACGGCTTCCAGTAGCACCGGTCCAGCCGGATACGGTTGGGGAGGCTCGTAGCTTCTCAACGCTTCAATCGTGCCGTCCACACTGGTGGTTACCTCCCACATGTCCGCGAGGGTGGGATAGGCGAACCGCTCGGTGATCATGCGGTCGAGCAAGGCGAGCAGCGGATCCCAATAGCCAGCAGCGTCCAGGATCACGATCGCCCGGTGATGATAGCCGAGCTGCTTCAAGGTGATGATCTCGACGCACTCTTCGAGAGTTCCGATCCCGCCCGGTAGCACGACGAATGCGTCACTGCGCTCGTCCATGATCCGCTTGCGCTCGCGCATCGTCTCGGTGCGGATCAACTCGGTCACGCCGTCGAACACGATGTCACGGCGGGCCAGCCGGTGCGGGATGACCCCGGTGACGGTCGCGTGAGCAGCCAACGCGGCGCGCGCGACCTCTCCCATCAACCCGATCGATCCACCTCCGAACACAATGTCCCATCCTTGCCGGGCGATCGCCTGCCCCAGCTCGGCCGCCGTCCGGCGATGGGCGGTGCTCACGGCCTCGCTGCTGGCGGCGTAGATGCAGATGGTATGGATCTCGGTAACGGCCAGTGACGTCATGATCTCATGCGTTCCATTGCCGATCGCCGTGCCGGTGAGGCACGGACGTGCTCCGGCACGAGACGGCTGAGGACCCGCAAGGACCGTGCGCTCGCGGTAGCGGCGTGAGCGGCGCAGGGATGGGCGCAGAGCACGCCGGGCAGGCCGTATCGGGCTCTGGCCCAGGCCGGCATCAACCCGAAGCCTGTGCTCGCCAAGGCCATCCAGGCCGGGCGCGCTGGCAACGGCATGGGTGGGAAGAGGATGAAGCGCAGCGCCGTCCGAGCCTCCGCGGTCGCGCGCAGCTGTGGCCGTACCGCGCGGAAGTAGTCGCGAAGCTCGACCCTCGAGGTGGGGCAGTCCCGCCTCTCGATGCCGACGAGCCCCGCGCCTCGAACCTGCTCGGCGACGTACTGATCGCCCTCCCCGCGCCCCAGCTTGCCGCCACATCGAACATACGCCGTGAGGAAGGAGTCAACCTCGGCGCAGTGCACCCACAGGAGCAACGCGGGATCATCGACCCGGTACGGGGTCCCGGACTCAGGCTCGGTTCCGGACAGCCGGGCGTGCACCGCACGGACTCGCGCCGCGGCTCGCTCGGCCTCCGAGGTCGTGCCGTACGTGACCGTGGTGATGTACTCGGCCGTCCGGCGGAGCCGTCCCCAAGGGTCGGTACGGTAGTCGGAGTGCTGCGCCACGGCGGCCATCGCCAGCGGGTGGAGCGCCTGCAGCATCACCGCTCTCAAGCCGCCCAGCGCCATGGCAGGATCCGCATGCACCCGCCAGGTCACGCTGGCCGGGCCGTAGATTCCCTGGTCAACGATTGCCATTAGGCCAGCATGGCAGCCGATCCCTTCACCGGCACTCCTCGCGCAGGTATCCTGCGCCGTGCCCCAAGACCCCGATCCCTTCGACTGGCACCCAGAGCTCCGGCGGCTCGACGCCGAGCTGACGGAGGAATTCCGGGCCGAGGCTCGCGAGTACGAGCGCTTGGCCGCCTTGGACCACCTGCGGAACCGGAGGCTGCCCGACGTCGCGCTCGAGCTGCTTCACCGGGGCGATGTCACGGCCGTGGAGCTCGCGCGCCGGACGTTCACCGGAACGGTGGTCTACGCGGTCGCCGATCTGCTCTGCCTGCGGACGAGGACCGCACAGGTCGACGTCTGGCTTGAGGCGCCGCTGACGCTCCACGTTCTTGAGCGGGTCCCTGACGGTGGCCGAAGCCGGACCCCGGGGCCATCAAGCTTCAAAGGCCGGCTCTGCGAGCACGAGGCCTCAGGTGACGAGGTCACGATCGGCCGGCGCCACCATGCGAGTGAGCTGACGGGCCGTATCCGAGCGGTCGCGCTCGACCACCTCGTCGTAGAAGCCGGTTCGGGGCCTGGATGCTACGTGCCGCTCACAATCGTCGACTACATCGCGGTCGTCCGCGGCTCGCGGTAGCGCTGCCGTGGCGCATGTACGCGCTAGCGCAGGGTGTCGCGGCCGGTCGGCTCGTCACTGAGCTCGTCACTGAGTTCGTCGTCGCTGTGAACCGGCTGAGCGCGCAGCCAGTCGAGCACCTCGTCCTTGAAATAGCGGAACGTACGGCCCCCGGGTAGCCGGTGTGCGGGGAGAACGCCCTCACGTGACAACTTCCGCACGTAGTCAAGGTTCAGGTTGAGGAGGCGAGCAACCTGAGCTGCGTCGAGCACCGTCGGAAGGTCACGATCTGAGGGGGTCTGATTAGCCATCAAGCCTCCTTGAATCAGGGGTGAAGCGGACGTTACCACGGTTGACGGGTTTTGTAGTGGATTTTCGGAACCTAAGCGCCGCTGGGTCTAGCCGATGCGGAAGGAAGCCTCCCTCATCGCCACGCCTCCGCTGGACATCACGATACGGTGCTCCCCCGGTGGCCAGCCCTTTTGCGGGGGGACCGACGTGATCGCATGTTCGCCGTCGGCGCTCGCGAGGATCACGCGAAGCGACCGGAACGGGCGCCCATCGACCGTCCAGCTGGCCTGCAGTATCGCGCCGACGCGACCGCTGCCGTAGGTCATCGCGAGCCGCAAGGGCTCCTCCGGTGACCCGGGCGCGGAGAGGACCTGCAAGCCGGTGATCTGGACCTGGCCGCTCGGCAACGCGTCGCTTGAGAGCGTCTGCTGCGACGGCTGACCTGTGGACTCCGCGACGGGGCGCGATCCCAGCTCGAACGATGGCGCCCAGGCGATGGCGCCGGCGCTCACGGCGAGCCCGATCAGGAAGAACCCTGCCAGCGCAGCCTTATTGGCGCGATGCCCCCGCATCCCCGTCTGCGCCTCCCCCTCGGTCGCCATCCAGGAAATGGTACGTCCGCGCCGGCCGATCGATACAGCAACTCGCCGGCATCGTGCAACGTTTTTGCTGGTGGAGGGAACAAGGGAAAGGGCGGAGAGATGGGCAAGCGTAAGGGGTTCGCGGGGATCCTCACTTTCGTGGTGGCGGGGGCGCTGCTGTTGCTGGCTCCGATGCCCGCGGGGGCAACGGCCGCGCCGTTCTGCGGGATCACGTGGGGGTCGAGGGCAAAGAGCGCTGAGCCGATGGTGACGTCGCCGATCACTGGCGTCCGGACCGGTCAGCACCGCTGCTACGACCGCCTCGTCGTCGACCTGAAGGGGCCGGCGCCGGGGTATCGGGTGAGCTACGTCCCCGAGGTCACCCAGGATGGGTCGGGCCTACAGGTCATGCTGCGAGGCGGCGCGAAGCTGCAGGTCGTCGTACTGGCGCCCGCCTACGACACCAAGGGCAGGCCGACGTTCCCGATCGGCGACCGCGAGCTCGCAGGTGTCAAAGATTTCCGAACATTCCGGCAGGTCGCGGGGGCGGGATCGTTCGAGGGCCAGACGACGATCGGTCTAGGAGTGCGGGCACCGCTCCCATTCCGGGTGTTCACCTTGCCCGGGCCCGGCGCCAACTCGCGTCTGGTGATCGACGTCGCGCACCGCTGGGCGTAATACGTGTGGAGGATCCGCGCGGTATACCG
>JBOGED010000010.1:0-11744 GCA_050743625.1 Egibacteraceae bacterium
TCGCCGCGCAGTTCCGCGGCATCGCCCCCCAAGCGCTGCCCGCCACGCTCGTGCTCGACGCCCAACACCGCGTCGCCGTCCAGCACTTCGGCGCGGTCACCTCCGGCGAGCTGCGCAGCTACCTCGACGCCGTCCTCCGCGAACCGGCCTAGCTGCCTATTTTGCGCGCCTCCTACGAGTGGCGCCGCATAACCCTTGGCGCCCGCATGAGGATTGTGGGATCCTGTGGGGGGCGGCGGCGGATGAGGTGACGCAGGGTCATGTTCTTTCAGTACCTGCAGAGGAACTGGGACGACGTCCTCGAACTTATGCTGGAGCATGCGGTCGTCGTTGCGGTCTCAATCGTGATCGCGGGGGTGGTCGGGGTCGGGCTTGGTGTGCTTACCTACCGTTCCCGTGCCGCGCGAGAGGTGGCGCTTCGCGTTGCCAGCGTGGTGCTCACCATCCCTTCGTTGGCGCTGTACGCCTTGCTCGTCTCCATCCCGTTCCTTGGCATCGGGCCTAAGCCGGTCGTCCTGGCGCTCAGCCTCTACGCGCTGCTGCCGATCGTCCGCAACACGGTCACGGGATTGCTCGGTGTCGATTCCGCCATTGTCGAATCCGCGCAGGGCATGGGTATGAGCCGTTGGCAGAGGATCCTCCGCATCGAGTTGCCGCTTGCCTGGCCGGTGATCATCACTGGCATCAGGGTGTCGACGCTGATCATCATCGGCATCGCTACCCTCGGGGCGATCATCAACGGCCCTGGGCTCGGTGAGTTGGTGTTCCGCGGGCTCAGCAGCGCGAATAGCCCGTTTGCGCTCGACTTCGCGCTCGCCGGACTCCTCGGGGCGGTCGTCTTGGGCGCTGCGTTCGACGGGTTCTTCTTTTTGATCTCCCGGCTCACCACGTCGAGAGGTGTCCAGTGACCGAGCCAATGATCCGCCTCGAGCGCCTCACAAAGCGTTTCCCTGGTCAAGCCGAACCGGCCGTCGAGGATCTGACCATGCAGATCCCAGAGGGCGAGATCGTCGTGCTCGTCGGGCCCTCCGGTTGTGGGAAGACCACGACGATGAAGCTCGTCAACCGCATCATCGAACCGACGTCGGGGCGGATCTTCCTGGAGGGGACTGACGTCACAAGGTCGGACCCGGACCAGCTGCGGCGGCGGATCGGGTATGTCATTCAACAGATCGGGCTGTTCCCCCACATGACGATCGCCGGCAACATCGCGACCGTGCCACGGATGCTCAAGTGGAAGGAGGAGCGGATCCGGGACCGGGTCGACGAGCTCCTCGACATGGTCGGCATGGAGCCTGCGCGCTACCGCGACCGCTACCCGAAGGAGCTGTCCGGCGGGCAGCGCCAACGAGTGGGCGTCGCGCGGGCGCTCGCCGCCGATCCTCCGGTCATGCTCATGGACGAGCCCTTCGGTGCGATCGACCCGATCACCCGGGAGCGGCTCCAGAACGAGTTTCTCCGGGTGCAGGAGGAGATTCGCAAGACCATCATCTTCGTCACACACGACATCGACGAGGCCATCAAGATGGGCGACCGCATCGCGATCCTTCGTGAGCGTGCCCATATCGCGCAGTACGACACGCCCGAACGCATCTTGTCCGCGCCGGCCGATGGCTTCGTCTCAGACTTCATCGGCGCCGGCGCGTCGCTGAAGCGCCTCAACCTCGCACGCGTCCGCGACTACGAGCTGGCTGAGTGGCCTACCGGTCGACGCGACGAGGATCGTGAAGAGCTGCTGGCAAGACTCCGCGGCTCCGACAAGGGTTGTCTCTTGCTGCTCGATGACCACGGGCGGCCGGTCCGCTGGCTGCAGGGCACGCACCTTCGCCAGCACGGCCCGCTCGAGCGGGTCGGGCTCCCGGTGACGTCAGTCGCGCCGCAGGCCACGCTCGCCGACGCGCTGAACGAGCTGGTGACCTCCCGGGTGGGCACCGTCGCGGTCGTGGACGGCAGCGGCGTCTACCGGGGCACGGTCGACATGAGCGTGGTGATGGCAGCCGCGGAGACGATGCGGCGAGCCGCGCGTGACGAGTCCCGCGCAGGGCTGGAGTCCGGCGACGACGCCGAGCAGGCGACCACGTAGATCGGAGTACCCATGTCAAAGGCGAGCGTCGCCGCCCGCCGTCCCACCTCAGGGAGCGGGCTCCGGCGATATCTCGCGATGCCAGCCTTCCTCGTGGCGGTGTGTGTCGCCCTGTCCCTCTTTCTCAGCAACCGGGAGCTCGACAACATCGAGTCACAGCGCCTCAACGCTGAGTACATCGCCGACAGCGTCGTACGGCATCTGTATCTCGTCGCCGTATCGACCGTGCTGGTGATCCTGATCGCCATACCGTTGGGGATCCTGTTGACACGGCCTTTCGCGCGCCGGCTGATCCCCATCCTCGTGACTATCGCGAACACCGGCCAGGCGATCCCCTCAGTGGGAGTCATCATCCTGCTCGGGCTCACCCTCGGCTTCGGCCCGCGCTACGCGATCGCCGCGCTTGTGCTGTACGCCTTCCTACCGGTACTACGCAATACGATGGTGGGGCTCCAGCAGGTGGACGCGGCGGTGATCGAGGCGGGCAGGGGCATGGGTATGAGCAAGCGTGCTGTGCTGGCGAGGATCGAGCTTCCATTGGCCGTCCCGGTCGTGCTCGCCGGCGTGAGAACGGCGCTCGTGATCAACGTCGGTACCGCCGCCATCGCGACGCTCACCGCTGCGGGTGGGCTCGGCGACATCATCTACCAGGGGTTGATTACGAGCCGGACGGTCGTGATCGTGGCAGGGGGAATCATGACCGCCGTGCTCGCGCTGCTCGTCGACTACGTCGCCGGGATCGCCGAGGAGCTCCTCCGCCCCCGCGGCCTCTAACCAGGCAAGACGAGAGAAGGAACGAGAATGGATCAACGTCGGGCCGCGGGCCGTCTGCTCGCATTGCTGTCTGTCCTCTCAATGCTCCTTGCCGCATGTGGCGGCGGCGGTCCCAGCGGCACGAGTGCTGGCGGCGGGGACGCGGTGGCGGGAAGCATCGATCTCTCGGGAGCGCAAGTCACGGTCGCCTCGAAGGAGTTCACCGAGCAGCAGATCGTCGGGAAGATGGCCGTCCTCGCGTTGCAGGCGGCTGGCGCGACCGTCACCGACCAGACAGGGTTGTCGGGCACGCTGGTCGTGCGTGAAGCCCTCGATTCCGGTCAGATCAGCATGTACTGGGAGTACACGGGGACAGGCTGGATCAACATTCTTCAGCGGGACGAGTTGCTCGAGAGCTCCGATGCGTACTTTCAAGAGGTCAAGGCGGCAGATGCCGAGAACGGCGTCGTGTGGCTGGCGCCGTCGGAGGTGAACAACACGTACGCGTTCTTCGTCGGGCCGAATGCCGACCTCGGCGTCGCGACCATCTCCGACCTCGCGGCACTCGCCGGCAGCGATCCGTCTCGGGTGACGCTGTGCGCGGCGACGGAGTTCGTCGCCCGGCCAGACGGCTTGCCAGGCGTGACGCAGGCGTACGGCTTCGAGTTCTCGAGAGTGAGCGAGCTTGACCTCAACCTCGCGATCCGTGCGGCGATCGAAGGGCAGCAGTGCACGGTCGGCGAGATCTTCCAGACCGACCCGCAGATCCCCGCGAACAACCTCACCCTACTCGAGGACGACCAACAATTTTTTCCCGCGTACAACCTCGCAATGACGATGCGGCAGGAGATCTACGACGCGAACGCGCAAAGCTACGAGCAGTTGTTCGGCGCCATCAGCGCGTTGCTCGACAACGAGACGATGATCGAGCTGAATGGTCGTGCGGACCTCCAAGGGGACAGTTATGAGGATATCGCGCGGGATTTCCTCGTGGAGAATGGCATCATCAGCGGCTAATGAAGATCACGCTTGCCCAGGTGGCTCCCTGCCTGGGCGACATCAACGCCAACGTCAAACAGGCTGACCGGGTGATCGCCCGAGCGGTTACCGACGGCAGCGATCTTGTCGTGTTTCCCGAGCTGAGCCTCAGCGGCTACTCGCTCGGTGTCGTAAGCGACGATGTAGCGATCGAGGCGGCCGATCCCCGGCTGCTATCGTTGGCGGACCAGGCCGGCCCGCGGGGACTGCTTTTGGGCTTTCCCGAGAGCGGTGTCGGCGTGCACGTCTACAACAGCGCGGCGTTCTACGAGGGCGGCGGGCTCGTGCACGTCCACCGCAAGCTCTACCTGCCGACCTACGGCCCTTTCGAAGAGCGCAAACACTTCACCCCAGGCGCGTCGATGCGCGCCTACCCCACCCGCCACGGACGGATCGCGACACTGACCTGCAACGACGCCTGGCAGCCCCAGCTTGCGTTCGTCGCCGTCCAAGACGGGGCGCGCATCCTGCTCATGCCCACGAACAGCGCGCAAAGCACCTTCCCGCGCCGCTACGACTCGCACACCTACTGGCAAGACATCACCCGCTTCTACGCCCGCATGTTCGAGTGCTACGTCGTGTTCGTGAACCGGGTCGGAACCGAGAACGAGATGGCGTTCTGGGGCGGGTCGCACGTCGTCGACCCATGGGGCGAGACGATCGCGCAGCTCGCGCTGGCTGCCGATGAGGTGCGCACGGTCGAGATCGACCTCGCCAACGTGCGCCTCCGCCGCCGTGAGGTGCCGCTCGTCAAGGAGGCGCGGCTCGCGGTCTTGCAGCGTGAGCTCCAGCGCCTCATCGAAGAAGGCGGCGACCTGTGAACATGCAGCATTTGCGCGCCCACGCGCAAATGCTGCCAGCTACTGGCCGATCCGTGGGGATGCCCGCTGCTGGACCCCTAGAAATTGCGCGTTGGCGCGCATTTCCTGGTGGCTTCAGGCGAAGGCCCGGGTCCGCATCTCAGGCGGGCTCCAGGATGTTGGCGAGGAGCCGCGCTGGGTCGCCACCGTGCTCGAGGGCCGCGGTTTCGACCTCGAGGCGGTCGCTGCGCGCCAGCCCGAGCAGAGGCCTGGCGAGGTCGCGGAACTTGTCCGTCAGCTCCTGATCGGTCAACGGTGTCGATGGGTCGCCCCTGCGTGATGTTGCCTCCGCCACCAGTTGGCGGCCGTCGGCGAGCTGCAGGGAGACCTGCGCGCAGTACTCCTGTGACGCGGATGCGCGCGCCTCGTACGCGGCCGACTCGCGGATCATGATCACGTCGCTGAGCCGCAGGATGGCGCCGTCCTCCAATGCGTCCGCGGCCAGCTCCCGCGATCCGACCACTCCGCGGGCAAGCGCGGCAGCCACGGTGAACGGAAGGCTGTACTGGGCTTCCTCCGTGGTACGGGGGCGCCGCGTGGCCAGCCGGACCGCCTGGTGGAACGTCACGATCTCAGCCCCCGCAATAGCCCCCTCCGCCTCGAGGTCGTGGCGGTCACGGAGCATGAGCGCCGCGTCGATCGCCGGGTGGGCCCAGCGGCAGACGGGGTAGGGCTTGAAGTACTGCTCGAGCGTGCGCCAGCGCGTACCGAGATCGTCCCAGAGCGACCGCACGAGATTACCGGGATCTTCTACCGTGGCCGCGGGGGCGCCGGTGAAGCCGTCAGCGGCGAGCAGCACCGCGCTTACGCCGACCATCGCGCCCCACCCAGAACCGTCTTTGACCATCGTGGGATGGTCGATGCACCGCATCATCGGGCTCCGGGGTCCATGGTAGTCGGCGATGCCGAGCGCGTGGCGGGTCTCAGCCTCGCCCAACCGCAGCAACCTCGCTCCGACCGCGGCGCAACCCAGCGCGTTCCAAGCCCCTGAGCTGTGGTAGTCGGCGGCCGTCGCGTGCAGGGCGATACCGGCCCGGAGCGCGATCTCGTACCCGACCACCAAGGTGGTCAGCAACTGCGGTCCAGAGACGCCAGCGCCAGCGTCGACGAAGGCGAGCAGCGCCGGGAGCACCGCTGCTCCGGCGTGCCCTTTGGCGAGGGGATACCCGTCGTGCCCGTCGAGGCTGTCTATGGTCGTGCCCCCAGCCAGCGCGGCGCCCATAGGGCTGACACGGCGCCCGTCAAACAGCATCCGAGCGCCGCCTTCGCGCGCGGCGAGGTAACGCGCGGCGTGATCACGGATGATGGCCGACACCGGAGTGTGCAGTCCCCCCGCGGCCACTCCGAGGAGATCGAGGAGATGCAAACGAGCTTGCGCGAGCACGGAAGACGGCAGGTCCGCGGCTGTCAGGTCGTGGATGAACCCGATCAGCCTTTCGGAATCTTTGCCGGGACGCCCAGGGCTGGCACTTGGTGTACGAACCATGGCAATCCTCTCGATCTGGCGACAGCAGCACTGTACCGGTGGAGATCGGGTTTCTGCCGCGGCGCCAGGCGGGTAGATGCAGGAGGATTGCTCGCTTATCTGGGAGGTCCGCTGAGCATGTGTGGGATTGCTGGGATCTGGGGCCCAACGTGTGCGGAAGCGTTGGAGTCGATGATCAGCATGCTCGTGCATCGCGGGCCTGACGCGGCCGGAACGTTCGTCGCTGCCAGCGGCGCCGGGCAGCTCGGGCACCGGCGCCTTTCGATCGTCGACCCCGTCGGCGGTGACCAGCCGATCCTCGGCAACGACGGCAGCCTTGCCTTGATCGCCAACGGGGAGATCTACAACGCACCCGACCTTCGGCCGTCGATGGCCGAGGACCACACGTTCGTCACCGGCAGCGACAGCGAGGTACTCCTGCATCTCTACGAGGATCAGGGGCAAGCGATCGTGGAGCATCTCAACGGGATGTACGCGTTCGCGATCGCGGACGGCGATGAGCTGTTCCTCGCTCGCGACCCCTTGGGCATCAAGCCCCTCTATTACCGAGAGGAGAGTGATTGCCTGACGTTCGCGTCAGAGCTCAAGGCGTTTCCGGCCGGCGGCGGGCCGGTGCGCGAGTTCCCGCCTGGCTCACGCTACTCGTCGGGAAGCGGGTTCTCGACCTTCTCATCCATACCCGACCCGCCTCCCGTCGAGGATACGGTCGAGGCGCACGCCCGAAGGCTGCGGGCGACTCTAGAGGAGGCCGTCGGCAAGCGACTTATGAGCGACGTGCCCGTCGGCGCGTTCCTCTCCGGCGGGCTTGACAGCAGCCTCATCGCCGCCCTGATGCGCCCGCACGTCAACGAGCTGCACACGTTCTCGGTCGGTGTGGAGGGCAGCCCCGACCTTGCCGCCGCCCGCCTGGTCTCGCGCCACCTCGGTACCATCCACCACGAGTACACGCTCACCCGCGGCGAGGTCCTCGCGCATCTGGAACAGGTGATCTTCGCCCTTGAATCCTTCGACCAAGACCTTGTGCGCAGCGCCATCCCGACGTACTTCACGGCCCGGCTCGCGGCCGAGCACGTGAAGGTGGTCCTGACAGGCGAGGGCGCCGACGAACTCTTCGCCGGCTACCGCTACCACCGGGAGTTGACCGATCACGCGAGCCTGCATGACGAGCTCCGCCGATCCATCGCCGGACTCCACAATGTGAACCTCCAGCGGGTGGACCGCATGACGATGGCGCACTCATTAGAGGGCCGGGTGCCCTTCCTCGATCTGCGAATGATCGAGGAAGGGCTGGCGATCCCGGCCGGGCTGAAATTGCCGGCTGGCAAGCCGGAGAAATGGATACTGCGCACAGCCGTCGAGGACCTACTGCCGACCGAGGTGGCGTGGCGCGAGAAGGCCCAGTTCGACGAGGGCAGCGGCACGGTCGATCTGCTCGGCGCGGTGGCCGAGGAGCTCACCGCGGGCTTGGATGTCGATGCCTACCGGCAACGCCATCCCGAGATCGGATTGCGATCGCCCGAGGAATGCCGGTACCACGCCATCGCCCTCGATGTTTTCGACCAGCCAGAGCTCATCGTGCGGAACGTTGGTCGTTGGGCTGGTGCGCGCTGAGCGGGAACGATCAGTCGATACAACCCGACAGGAGCTCGTCGAGTGGAGGATGAGCCTGGTCAGCGGGGCGGGAGAGATAGAGATACGAGTGGTACCACCCGTCCCCTTCCTTCCCGCTAGGGTCGATTCCCAGCTTGTCGAGCTCTTCGAGCACATAATCGCATTCGGCATCGTCGGCGAACCGGCGCTGACGAAAGGTGCGTCCAGCGAGCCGCTCGGTCTTCAGTCCGTACCTTGAGAGGACATTGGCGATTGGCTCGTAATCGACCCAACGAAGCGCGAACGTTGCGACCCAGCAGCCACGCCCCGCACTGGCATACCTGAGGAGACGATCAAAGGTCCGTTCCGAGATATAGCCGACTCCTCCGGTGACGGTAATGAGGTGAACCTCGGCCAGGATCTGGATCAGCGCGCTGCTAGGGTCGCCCGTCTCGAGGTTCTCACTGCTACCCCACCGGTGCAGACCCACGCGCTGCGCGTACGCGACGGCGTTCGTGGCGATATCGTGACCGATCACGTCCGTGAACGAAGGGCGGCGGTGTTCGCGGTAGAACAGGTGATCCAGCCGGGTCAGCTCGTCGGACGACAGTGGGGCCAGCTCTGCCGAGCCGTACCGGGCATAGAGCTCGTCGAGCTCGATGTCGTGGTTCATCAGCGCGGCAATGATGCCGTACGAACAGCAGAGATCGAGCACCACCGGCTGCCCCCGAGCGAACTGCTCGCCCTGTCTCTCGATGAGGCGCAAGAAGACCCGCGCGCCATGAGCGGGCGCCTGGTAGTCGAGTTGGCCTAGAGTGGTGTAGTACTTCCGGGGATCCGCCTGGTCATATACGTTGTCGAAGGAGGCCTTTCCGCTTTTTGCGTGAACGGGGGTCGCTGCCACGGTATTCCTCTCGTCGGCTTGCTTCTTGCGCCGTTCCAGGCGGGCAGGCGCGGCAATAGAAGCCGGGCGCATCAACAGGCCCTCAGCCGTAACTGAGGTAACAGACAGTCTTCCCATCCCATGCTGGATCAACCTCGTCATTCCCATAGGCGGATTTATTCTTTTTATCCCTTCGCCGCCCTCGTCGACTGCGTCCTCACCGTGCAGTCCGAGCGGCGCGAGCATCCCTCATGGGGCCTGGCCGGCGGCTCGTCTGCTCGTCTGCTCGTCTGGCCAGCTGGCCAGGTCGGGCGCAACCTCCTCATCCGTGCTGCCGGCGGCGCGGAAACCTTGCCCAGCAAGGGCACCTGGCAGCTCAAAAAAGGCGACCGAGTCCGCATCGAGACCCCCGGCGGCGGCTGGGGCCACGCCACCACAGGCGACGGGTGACCGCCGGCTTTCCTGCACCGGCAGCCACGTGGCGCAGCCGACGCGTAGACCCTCGAGCGGATCGTCGGTGGCCCGGGCGACCTCGCGGCCTCGCGGGCCATTACCTCTGAGGTAATCGACAGGTCGCACCGGCAGCGGCAGCGTTGTGCTGGTCAGCGCGGGCATGACGGGGTCGGTTGAGTCCGTCATCCTCGCAGCCCACGCACCAGGCCGAGCATGAGCGAAGGGATCATCGATGACCGACGCGCCAAGTACTGCCCACGCCAATGCGACCCGGCCGCAGTGGTCGGTGAAGTCCTATGAGGCTTTCTGGCGACACCCCGATCCGAACCGCGTGCCCCTGGTCCTCACGGAGGACGTCGTGGGTGATTGGCCTGGCCGCGAGGAGCTAGTCCGAGGCCCGACGGACTACGCGCGCTGCGTCGCCAGGCTCGTGGAGGCACTCCCCGACGTGCATCTGTCCGTGGTTGAGCACGCGCAGAGCGGCGAATTCGTGTTCATCCGCTGGATCATGCATGCGACCGGTGCGCGTGGTCCGTTCGAGCTCACCGGCATCGACCGCGTCAGAGTCCGGGACGGAAGGGTCGCCGAGAACGTCATCGTCTTCGACACCGCGGCGTTCCGGGCGCGTTCGGGTCTCCCCGTCCCCTGGGTGTGACGCCGAGCTTGCCGGCCTGCCGCGGCAACCGTGATTCGACGTCGACCACGGTCGGGTCTTCAGGCCAGGACGGGGCGCTATTGTGCAGAGTTTTGCCGAACTGCCGGCATTACTCTGCACAGTGGATTGGGCCGCCAACCGGCTGGCGCGAACCCGGCAAACCGGGCGGCATATGGCCGATTGCCGGCCGCATTACCGCACTTCGAGCGCCGCGCCGGCCATGTCGTCCATCAAGAGGGCGGCGAGCCGGTTGTAGACACGTTGGTAGGCGGGCGCGTGCACGATCGTGGTCTTGTCGCGCGGCCCGCGCCTAGGTCATAGTTCCCGAGCATGCGTCCTTCGATGACCGCCGGCTCGGCGCCCACAAACGCGGGGGTCCCCACGACCGTGGCGGCCTCAGAGCGGTTCACCGGGTCGTCGAGCCATTGGCTGGCACGCAAGACCGCGCTCATCACCGCTTTCAGGTCGTCCCTTCGGGTTTCGGCGAACGTCGGGTTCACAACCAGGGCCTTCTCGGGATGGTGCTGCCAGATGTCCTGGCTGGTGATGGCGGTGAAGCCGATGTCCTCCGTGACCGTCTGCGCGTTCCACGGCTCCCCGACGCAGAAGCCGCTCATCGTGTTGACCTTCATATTGGCCACCATCTGCGGAGGGGGGATGGGGATGATCTGAAGCTGGTCCATCCCGATACCCGCGGCGAGCAGCCAATATCGCAACCAGGTGTCGTGGGTGCCGCCAGGGAAGGTCATCGCCAGGGTGCCATTCTCCAGTTGGCCGAGGGTTTCCTTCACCGCGGCCAGATCGCCGTAGCCGGCGGGCGCGAGATCTTTCTGCAGCGTGATGGCCTGGCCGTTGTTGTTGAGGACCATCGCGATCTTGAGTACTTGGTCGGGTTGCCCGCCGATGCCCGCCGCCATCGAGACCGGCATACTGAAAAGGCAATGCGCGGCATCGATCTCGCCGTTCAGTAGGCTGTCCCGCGTCGCCGGCCAGCTCGCCTGCTTAATCACCTCGACGGAGAGATTGTTTTCGGCAAAATAGCCCAGATGGTCAGCCATCACGATCGATGCGCAGTCCGTCAGGGCGATAAAGCCAATCCTGATCGGCGTGCTTTCCTGAGCGCTCGCAACCCTTGTCGTCACCCCAACCGGGCCGTATGCGTTAAGGAGTTGAGCGGCCGGGATTCCTATCGCCGTGCCCAATGCAAGCTTGAGAAACTTGCGCCGCCCGTACTCTGTTGCGCCCGCCTTCATTGTTCCTCCGACCGAGTTCGCCGCCGCTCTTCAAGAATCAAGCTACGGCAAGGCCATTACGTCTCAGTAACTGAAGCGTCAAGCCTCGGTCGCATATCGACGCCCGGCCCCTCGTTTCACAAAATGATCTTTCTCGGCTTGATGCAGGAATGCAGCGGAACGTCAGTCTTTGGGTCGGTATCGGGCCGCCGCCGACCCCAAGTTTCCTTTACGGGTGGAGGAAACTGCCCCAATGCGCCATCTTCGGCCGGTTAGCCGCCAGCTTTCCCACCCATCCGAAGGAAAGCTGCAGGTCAGCTGGCGAGGAGGCGACTCGCCAGATGCCACCCTCCGGAAACCCCAGCGTCATCCCGCCGACAAGATGAGGCACGCGCCAAGACCTCGGGGCTGTTGAGGCGAAAGCACGGCGCATTCCCGAAGCTTGTGACGAGCCTCTACCTTCTGCGCGACAGCCGGCTCGAGAGGAGAAGCATGCAGCGGCTCGACTGCGTGGAGTTCATGCGGCAGGTGCTGGAGAAGTTGGGCGACCTCGCCGGCCTCTGCCGCGACGCGCCCGCTTCGGGCTAGTCAGCATGGAACGGCCGGCTCCGGTCGCGGTATTCGTGGGTCATCCGCCCGCGGATGAACCCACGGACGGAGCCACATACGGAAAGGAGCCGGCCATGCCCAGTATCTATCATCCCGACGCCG
>JBOGED010000011.1:0-5744 GCA_050743625.1 Egibacteraceae bacterium
TCCGACTGCCGTTCGTGGCGTACCTCTTCCTAAACAGAGCCGCAAGCGAGCCCACGGATACATTTATTTGCGGTCGGCTCGGCAAGCGGGAAACACAAGAGGGGGAGGAACGCCGTGACAAAACGTCCACCGCGCCCGTCGTCGCTGAGGCCTGAGGAGCTCGGCTTCCGGCGGCAGCCGATGGTCCGCTGGTTCTCGCCTGGCGAGGCGTCGCAGGCCGCGATCCGCGTGATCCTGTCAAAGATCTTTGGGGGCTACGCGGATAAGCGCGAGCTACAAGCTGCGCTCGAGAGCGCCGAGCCGGGCTCCTACGCGGCGGAGGACGAGCTGTGGATCGACTTCGTCGCCGACCTGGGCGACGGTTTCGACTCGACGTACAGCGTCGCGTCGCTGCTGGCCCGACCGACGCTCGAGGTCACCAGGAGCGCCCGATCGAGCGGCGATCACACGACCCTCGCGACTCAGCGTGGCCGCATCCTCGTGATGGGCGGTGACGAGGTCTATCCGTCCGCCCGAGTCCAGGCCTACCAGGATCGGCTCGTCGGCCCCTACCGGGCGGCGCTGCCCTGGACGGATCCTCCTCATCCGCACCTCTACGCCATTCCCGGTAACCACGACTGGTACGACGGGCTCACGGCGTTCCTGCGGATCTTTTGCCAGCAGCGGTGGATCGGCGGATGGCTGACCAAACAGACGCGCAGCTATTTCGCCCTCGAGCTGCCCTACCGATGGTGGCTGTGGGGGGTCGACATCCAGCTCGACACGTCGTTTGACGAGCCGCAACTGCGCTACTTCCGGCGGGTCGCCGAGGAGCGCGTGCGGCCGGGAGACTCGATCATCTTGTGCTCCGCGAAGTCCAGTTGGGTCGACACGTGCCTCCACGACCCTGATGCCTATCAAAGCCTGGACTACTTCGACCGCACGGTGATCCGCCCGTCGGGTGCGCGACTCCGGGTCGGATTGAGCGGGGACCGGCACCATTACTCGCATTACGTCGAGGTGGGAGGAGACCAGCACAAGATCACGGCAGGGGGTGGTGGGGCCTATCTCTCGGCAACGCATCACCTCCCCACCGACCTCGCGGTTCCCCCACCCACGTCGACCGACCTGGCCAAGTCCACGCCACCAGCCCGCTTTCGGCTCACGGCGATGTTCCCCAGCCGGCGGCGCTCGCAAGCGCTGCGGACCGGCATCTGGACCTTGCCGTTCAAGAACACGGGCCTGTGGCTGCTGTTCGCGATCCTGCAGCTCGGCTATTCATGGTCTATCTTCCCCGGGAGGCCTCGCGCGCTGCCCTTGGATGCGGTGGCCCTTGAGATGATCAAGGGTCCCGTCGCCTTCGTGCTCAACACGACGCTGTTCGTCGGCCTCGTATTCTTCACCGGGGCGAGGTCACGGCCGAGGGCGCTCATCTTGGGTCTTGGGCATGCGGCCACGCATTTCATGCTGGCGGGCGCGTTGATCGCCGCCGTTGGTGGCTGGCTTGCCGCGCTCGATCTCGGGCTGCTGTTCCCGATCGTTCTCGCTGTCGTGGTCGGCGGTCCCGGCGCGTTGCTCAGCTGCTGGCTGTTCGCGCTGTACCTGTTAGTGGCGGACATGGCGGGGTGTAACACGAACGAGCTGTTCGTCGCCCAGCGCATCGAGGGCTTCAAGAACCTGCTCCGCATGCACCTCGACAAGGACGGCGTCCTCACCATCTACCCCATCGGCCTGACACAGATCAGCCACAACTGGCGCCTGCGGGAAAGCGCGCGCCCCGACGAGTCGTGGCTCGAGCCTGACGGCCCGCCGCTTGCCCCCATGTTGATCGAAGACCCGATCCGCCTCGACCGCGTTCAGTGGGCGGGTTCAGGAATTGGGATGCCGGTGACGTAGAGGACGTCGGTGCGGGATCGAGCGAACCCGAGCTTAGAGGCCACCCGCTCGCTCGCCACGTTGTCCGGCGAGGTCGTCCAGCTCGGTTGACGCCCGCGCCTCTGAATATCCCGGCACAGCCCGCCAGCGCAGGCGACGCTCAACCCCTGGCCGCGGAACCCAGCCTCGGTCACCACACCAATGTCCTCGTATGCCGATCCGACGAAGAACGTACATGCGATGGAGGCGAGCCGGCCGCCCACGAAGGCTCCCCAGGCATAGCCGCTCGCCGCGAGCGCCGAGGGACTACCCCACGTCTTATAGATCCACGCGACGTCGGGACTCAGACCCCACACGTGGTACGCGTCTGCGGGTTGGAGCGGCCGCGCGGCTGTGCCGGCCGCCGAGGCGGCGCGAGGCGGTCCGTCCAGTCGCAGGATCACGCGGTCCCAGACCTGGAGGTCCGGGAAGGCCCTGCGCAGTAACGGTGCGAACGATTCGGGCGCCTCGACAAGACCCACCACCCCGTCGTGTAGGTCGGTCGGCGCCAGCGCCTCAGGGTCACCCACCAAGGAGTAGTTCCCGGCGGTCTCCACGAGGAGGGCTCGCGGATCCGGCCACCGGTCGGCGAAGCATGCTCCGTTGCCGGTGTTGACCACGTGCAAGCCGACAAGAGGACCCGGCCGATCCGGCAGGAACCAGTCTCGCAGCACGGCAACTTCCGACGGGGCAAGAAGCTTCATCGCCGCAAACGCTACCCCCAGGCTTCGCGCGGGAGCGGTGCCCGCTTTTCCCACTGGGATGCCGGCAACGAAAGACGGTACGGCGGTGCCGTGACATGCTTGGCGGGGACATCGTAGGTAAGGCAGCAAGGCGAGAACGAAAGGGCCATCCGATGGCCGAGCGGGGCACGTATCGGTCGGGTCGGTACCAGCGGCGCCGCGGTGGGACCGGGGGTCACACGTTGACCGCGCAGTTGGACCGGCTTCTCACATTGGTCTCAGAGCGTCGCCGGCTTGAAGCGATCGAGCGGCCGTTGCGCACACGGGTGGCGGCCGAGATGACCGCACGTCACCAGCACGGAGGAGCCGATCAGTTCCGCCGGCCCGGTGGGCTCATCAGTCTCGTCGTCCCGCGGCCAACCTGGGATATCTTCGACCAGCAGGCGTTCACGGATTGGCTCGTCGCGAACGGGCACAGCGCGCTGGTCACCGAACGCGTCGTCGTCACCGACCATGCCTGTTTGATCGCGCTTGTGCGCGCCCCCGGCCGGTCTGGACGCGTGTCCCAACGCAAGCTCGCCGGGTGCGTGGCCGTGCGAGTCGAGGCGGACGCCAATGCCCCAGAGCACCTCGACGTCAAGATGGGCGACGATGGCGGATTGCTCACCATGGACGGCGAGACTATCCCCGGTGTCCGCGCGACCATCCGGGAACCCTGGGTCCAGGTCTGCGCCGCCGCGAGCAGCGAGCGCATGGACGTCGTCGCAGGCGGAGGCGCTCCCGGCGACCCCTGACCTTACGCCTTCAGGCGCTGGCGGGCCCAGTCACGGACGCTCGTTGGCAGGTCGGGGACGTCGAGCATCCAGGCGGCGAGCGGGAGCTGGCCGGTCATGACCTTGAAGGTGTCACCGATGGTGAGCTCGTGTGTGGGGCGGTCGACGACCTCGATCCGGTCGCCGGCGCCGATCTCGCTCGGCTCCAGGACGCGGAGGTAGGTGCCTGGCCTTGCGGCGTGAGTGAATCGCCGCACCCATGCGCGCTCGCCGAGTAAGGCCTGGAAGGTGCGGCAGGGGATCCGTGGGGAGGCGACCTCGAGCAGCGCGGAGCCGACCCGCCAGCGCTCGCCGAGCACCGCCCCCGTGACCTCGACGCCATAGGTAGTCAGGTTCTCGCCGAACTGGCCGTCGCGAAGATCCCGGTCCAGCTGGTCCCCCCACCAGTCGAGGTCCTCACGCGCGTACGCGTAGACCGCCTGGTCAACCCCACCGTGGACGGTGCGGTCGGCCTGCTCGTCGCCGGCGACACCGAGCTCGTCGAGCGCGACGCGCCCAGTAACGGGGCGTTTGTCGATCGCGCTACGGTCTAGACGGGAGGCTCCCTCGAACGGTACGACCCGACCAACGTTCACAGAAACGACGTGTGCCATGGCAACCACCCTACGCCGGGCGGATCAGGCGGCCGTCGGCGAGCTCGGCGCGCCGGGTGATCGCGATCCGGTCGAGGAACTCGCGGTCGTGCGATACGACCAGGAGCGTCCCGTCGTACGCGCCAAGCGCTTGCTCCAGCTCTTCTTGGGCCTCGAGATCGAGATGGTTCGTGGGTTCGTCGAGGACGAGGAAGTTGGCGCCCCGCGCCATCAGGATGGCGAGGCCGAGGCGGCAACGCTCCCCTGGCGAGTACCCATCGACCGGCCGTAGGACATGCTCCGCGCCAAGGTCGAACTTGGCGAGCAGGCGACGGGCCTCGGCGGGAGAGGTCTGCACGTGACGCTGGAACGTCGCTAACCCGGTGGCGGCACCGGCCAGGTCGGTCCCGCTCTGGCGCAACAGGCCGACCTGGACCCGGTGGCCGAGCCGCACCGTGCCCTCATCGGGGGTGACGGCGCCGGTCAGTAGCGAGATCAGGACGCTCTTGCCGGCCCCGTTGTGACCGTGCAAGGCCAGCCGGTCCTGCCAGTGCAGCGCCAGTGATACCGGACCGAGCGTGAAGTCGCCGTACGTCTTCGTCACCTGGTCGAGGTCGGCGACGAGGTCGCCGCTGCGTGAGGTCCGTGACAGATCGAGCCGCAGCTCCCATCCCGTGCGTGGCTCCTCGACGGGATCGAGCCGGGCGAGGCGGTGTTCCAGCTCGTGCATGACGTTGCCGGCCTTGACCTGGTTACGCTGCACGAAGAAGTGGCTGGCGAACTTGTCGTTGTCCCGCGGCGGGCGCCTGTCCTTGGACTTCGACGCCTTGTCACGCTGAACTCGAATGCCGGTTTTCAGCCGCTTCACCTCGGCGAGATAGGCCGCGTAGCGGGCCGACTGGGCGGCGCGATGTTGCTCACGGACCTGCCGGTACTCCGCGAAGGAGACACCGAACGTGGCGGCCGTGTGGGCGTGCTCGTCGATCTCGATCACGTCCGTCGCGGTCTGGTCGAGGAACGCGCGATCATGCGAGACCACGACGAACGTCGCATCCGTGCCAGCGACGAACTCGGCGAGCAGGTCGAGCGCCCGCAGGTCGAGGTTGTTCGTCGGCTCGTCCAGCAGGTACAGCTGGTAGCGCGAGGCGAGAATCCCCGCCAACCCGACCCGTACCTGCTGGCCGCCGGACAGCTCGGCCACCGGGCGGCCGAGTAGCGACGGGGAGACGTCGAGCGCGGCGAGAGCGCGGTCGATCCGCCCAGGCAGCTCGTACCCGCCGAGCGCAACGTAGCGATCGGTGGCGGCGACGTAGGCGTCCGCGGCTCTGGCGTCCCCGCTCGCGAGCGCGTCCTCGAGCTCGCGCAGGCGCCGTTCGAGCGCCAGGACGCCCGACCGCTGCTTCAAGTAGGCCTCAACGGTCTGCGCGCCCTCGGGCAGGTAGTCCTGGGGGACGTAGGCGATCGCCACATCCGGCGCCGTGTCGATCCTACCGGAGTCGGGGATGAGCAACCCACCCGCCAACCGGAGCAGGGTCGACTTGCCCGACCCGTTGACGCCGACGACCGCGGTGCGGCTGCGCTCGGCGACGGACAGGGTGACATCGGACAGCACGACACGGTCGCCGAACGACTTGGTGACATGTGAGAACGTGAGCACGACTGACCTCGAGCGCGAGAGGGAGAGAGGCGAGGGCGCGTCTAAAGGTCAGGAGAGCATGGACGCCACGATAGCGCGTTGTGTGGAGGATCCGCGCGGTATACCG
>JBOGED010000012.1:0-8978 GCA_050743625.1 Egibacteraceae bacterium
AACCAGGACAAACCACAACGTTATTCCTGCCCAAGCCCTAAGGGGAGCTTATTACAACCCGAAGGACCAGGTCAGGGCCATGGAACAGCTCCGTGAAGCTCCCCAGCCTTGACACACCCGAGCCGACGTCGACCAAGCGGGACCGACCCCGGCGTGCCCGGCAACTCGGCAACGATCAAATCCAGCAGCTGATCGCCGACTATCAGTCCGGCTCGACGGTGTACGAACTGAGTGATCTGTTCGGCATCGAACGGCGAACGGTCAGCAACATTCTCCATCGGCACGGCGTGCCGATCCGCCGTCGCGGTCTCTCGCCCGACCAGGTCGACGACGCCATCCACCTCTACAACCTCGGCTGGTCACTGGCGCGAGTCGGCCAACACCTGGGCGTCGACCACACCACCGTGCTGACCAAACTGCGCGAACGCGGCATCCCAACCCGGGACACCCACGGACGTCCGCGCATCGAGGCAGGTGATCTTCGATGACCCGGCCCGCAGCTAAATTGCCAACTCGATCAGGTTCGGAGGGGGCCACCGTCGTTCAGGCGGTCACCGTGATCATGGGCGTCGTCGTCGGCCTCTGTTCGGGTTCGGCAACGTCCTCAACCTCGCGCTCCGTCTTGGCGTGCCCGTCTGGGTCGCTCCACTCGTCGCACCTGCTGTCGATCTCTCGATTCTTGGACTCCTACTCGGCAGTAGGCACTTGGCCCTGTCGGGGGTGACGTCGGTGCCGCTGCGGCCAGCCCGCCTGCTGATCTTCGCCAGCGTGGTGACCCTGGCATTGAACGTGGCTGACCCGCTCGTAGCCGGTGAGTATGGCAAGGCTGCGTTCGACGCCGTGGGCCCGTTGCTGTTGATCGGGTGGCCCGATGGCGCTTCGGCGGACAAGCAGAGCAATCGGCCTGCTTCCCGGATGGTTGACGACGATCTGCTTGAGCGGGCGAGGGAGGAGGACGCGCGTCATTGGGATGCGCATCGCCGACCGATCTCCGCGGACACGCTTCGCAGGAAGCTCCGCATCGGCGCCGCCCGCTCCAGGCTGCTCGTGGCGATGATCCGGGCCGATCCGCAACGACGATCAGCTCAAGACGAGGCGATGACGCGACCCCGTGAACTGAACCACGGTTTGTGAGAGCCGGTTATCGATGGGTGCAGGCGGCAGCGTCGCCGGTCGGGGTTCGGTAACCCAGGGCTGAGTACCTGCGGTGGTTGGTGTACTCCTGCCTCCAATCTCTGATCACCACCTTGGCCTGCAACGATGGTCTCAGAGGCCGGCCAATCGCCCATGGTAAAATCAGGCAGGTGCAGATCGGGATGCTTGGACCATTCGAGGTTCGCACGGACGACGGCGTCTTCGCCGACGTGCCGGGCGCGCGGCTGCGCGGGCTATTGACCGCCCTCGCGCTCAAACCAGGTCACGTAGTCCCGAAGGCGACGCTCGTCGACTGGATTTGGGGTGAGCACCCGCCCACCGACGCGACGAATGCCTTGCAACGCTTGGTTTCCCGGCTGCGTAAGGCGCTGCCGGAAGGATTGGTCGAGGGGCAGACGGACGGGTACCGGTTGACGGTGGAACCCGACGCTGTCGACGCGGTGCGGTTCGAACGCCTCGGCGGCCAGGCCCGCAATGACGAGGATCCACGGCGGGTACGGCTGCTGCGCGAGGCCCTCGCATTGTGGCGCGGTGCGGCCATGCAGGACGTCGGTTTGCAGGATAGTGCGGCGTTTGACGCGGCGGTCACCCGGCTCAAGGGCTACGCCTGACTGCCATAGAGGACCGGTTCGATGCGGAGATCAGCCTCGGCCACGGTGTGGAGCTGGTCACGGAACTGACCGACTTGGTGGCCGCGCATCCGGTGCGAGAACGGCTTGTCGCTGCGCTGATGCGCGCCCTCGTTGCGACCGGTCGCGACACCGAGGCGCTGCTCGTGTACCAGCGCACGAGAGAAGCCCTGGCCGACGCGCTGGGCGTCGACCCCTCACCGGAGCTGTCCACATTGCACGTCGCGCTGCTGCGGGGCGAGTTGGGACGGCGGGAGGAAAACCGGAAGACCAACTTGCGTGCCGAGCTGACCAGCTTCGTCGGCAAGGACGCCGATGTAGCCGCGGTCCGCGAACTCATCGCCGAACATCGGCTCACCACCCTGATCGGGCCGGGCGGCTCGGGGAAGACCAGGCTGGCCACGGAAACCGCGCGCACGCTGCTCGACGACCTGCCGGACGGGGCCTGGCTGGTGGAGCTCGCAGCCATCGGCGCCGACGGTGACGTGGCGCAGTCGGCGCTCGCCGGGCTCGACCTGCGGGATGCTCTGCTCGGCGGGGCACCGAACGCGGAGCTGACGGACCGGCTCATCGCCGCGATCCGCGACCGGGAGGCGCTGCTGATTCTGGACAACTGTGAGCACGTGATCGAGTCGGCGGCGGCGTTCGCCCATCGAGTGCTCGGGGAGTGCCAGCGGCTGCGGATCCTGGCGACGAGCAGGGAACCGCTCGGCATCACCGGTGAGGCGCTGTGGCCGGTCGTGCCGCTGGCCTTGCCGGAGGGGGACGCCGGCCCCGGCGAGATCGAGTCCGCGCCGGCCGTCCGATTGCTGCGGGATCGGGCGAGCGCGGTGCGCAAGGATCTCGTGGTCGACGCCCACACGTTGTCGACGATGGCGCGCGTCTGCCGGGCGCTGGACGGGATGCCGCTGGCGATCGAACTGGCCGCGGCCAGTTTGCGCACCATGTCCATCGATCAGCTCGCCCACCGGCTCGACGACCGGTTCCGCCTGCTCACCAGCGGTAGCCGTACCGCGTTGCCGCGGCACAAGACGCTGCGCGGGATGGTCGACTGGAGCTGGGAGTTGCTCACCGACGCCGAACGGATGGTCCTGCGCAGGCTCTCGGTATTCTCCGGCGGGGCGAGCCTGGAAGCGGCCGAGCGGGTCTGCGCCGGCGACGCGGTCGGGCAGGAGCAGGCTCACCGCGCTGGCCGAGAAGTCGCTGCTGCTCACCGAGGGCGACAGCGCACCGCGCTACCGGATGCTCGGCACGATCCAGGAGTACGCCGGGCACCGCCTCGCGGAGGCGGGGGAATCGGACCTGGCGCGCCATGCGCATCTCGCCTACTTCACCGAACTCACCGAGACCGCGGAGCCGCATCTTCGCCGCGCCGAGCAACTGGAATGGCTCGCCGCGCTTGCGGTCGAGCACGACAACATCGGTGCCGCGATGCGTGGTGCGCTCGCGGCCGGCGAGGCGCACGCGGCGATGCGGCTCGCCGCAGCCGCCGGCTGGTACTGGTGGCTCGGCGGGCACAAGGCCGAGGGCAACGAACTGATCATGGCGGCCACTGAAACGCCCGGCGACGTGACCGATGAGATCCGGGCCACGGTGTACGCCCTTGTCGTGCATTTCCTGAACTCCGGGCGGGGCGACGAACACCTGGCAGAGGAGTGGATCCACAAGGCATACCAAATCAGCCAGCGCAGTCAGCACAATCACCCGGCGATGGGGTTCATCGCCGCGCTGGAACGCATGTTGCAAGCGCCGGACGCGTTCCTGCCCGCGTTCGAACCACTGCTGGCCAACGAGGACCCCTGGGTACGCGCACTGGCCCGGCTACACCTCGGCAAGATGCGGATCATGCTCGGCCAGGACGGGCAGGATGCGGACGCATATCTCGAGATGGCGCTCACCGAGTTTCGGGCCCTCGGCGAACGGTTTGGGATTTCGTTCGCCCTGACCGAGCTGGCGGACCGAATCGCCACGCGCGGCGAGTTCGCCGGTGCGTGCGAGCACTACGAACAGGCGATCGCGGTCGTCACCGAAGTCGGTGCCATCGAGGATGTCATCCGGATGCGGTCGCGACAGGCTCAGCTGTACTGGCTGCTGGGCGATGAGGACTCCAGCACGGCCGCCATAGCCGAGGCGCAACGGTGCGCGGAACGGGTCACCTGGCCGGATGCGCTGGCCGAGCTGGCCTTCTCGAAGGCGGAACTCGCTCGGTGGGGCGGCAACGCCGAGGAGGTATACCGGCAACTCAGCGTCGCGACAACCATGCTGGGCGACGAAGCGAAGCGGGCGAACATACGCGCGGTGACACACGACCTGCTCGGCTACCTTGCCGACAATCTCGACACGGCCTGCGAACACCGAGCCGCGGCCTTCCAGGCGGCGTCTGAGGCGGGGCACGCACCCCTGATCGCGCAGGTAATTGTCGGGATCGCGGATCTGGCGCTGCGTCGCGAACAGTACGAGCAGGCAGCGCGGCTGCTCGCGGCAAGTACTAGCGTGCGCGGCCTGCCGGACCGTTCCCAACCGGATGTGGCCCGGATCGAGCAGTCCGCGCGAAGCCGCCTCGGCGACACGCGGTTCGCAGAGGCGGCTCGGGAGGGCACGGAGACGAGCTGGAGTCAGCTGGTCGCGGTCACGCTCGCTTCTTGAACGTGGAACGCGCCCACAGGTACCCGACGAGAGCGATCCCGACGCACCAGGCGAGGGCGGCGATCACGTCGCTGGTGGCCGGTGCGCCGTTGAGCAACCCGCGCAGGGTTTCGATGATCGGCGTGAAGGGCTGGTACTCCGCGAACTGCCGGACGCCGGGTCCCATCTTCTCCGCCGGTGCGATCGCGCTGCTGAAGAACGGCAGCATGACCAGCGGCACTGCGGACAGACCCGCCGTTTCCGGGGATTTCGCCGCCAATCCCAAGGCGACCGTGAGCCAGCCGGCCGCAAAACCGAGCAGCGCGAGGATACCGACCACGCCGAGCCAGTCGAGGAGACTCGCCGACGGACTGAATCCCAGCAGGAAGGCCACCCCGATGATCGCCCCGATGGCGACCAGATTGGTCAGCAGACTGGCGACGACGTGACTGGTCAACACCGCACCACGGGAGACGTCCATGACCTTGAACCGGTTGATGATGCCCTTCGTCATGTCGGAGTTCACCGACGTCGCGGTGGCCCCCAGCCCGTAACAGACGGCCAACAGCATCAGTCCCGGCGTCGCGTAGTCGACGTAGTCGACACCGACGTTGAAAGCGTCTCCGAGCATGTACACGAACATCAACATGATTACGATCGGCATCAGGACCGCGTTGAACACCGAGGTCGGATTCCGGGCGATGTGTTTGAAGTTGCGCCGCAACATGACCATCGAATGGGACTTGGCGCTCATTTCGCGACCACCTCCGTGATGTGGCCTGTCAGGGCGAGGAAAACGTCATCGAGGTCCGGTGTGTGGACGGAGAACTCTTCGGCACTGATCGAGTACTCGTCGAGCCTGTCCAGTAGGGCCCGCAGCGATTTCGTCCCACCGTCGCTGGGAACCCGCAGGGCCAGTGCTTCGTCCCCGCGTGGAGCCGGTGAAGATCCGCGCGACCGCGTCGAGTTCGGCGACGGTGGTGAACCGGAGCCGGACGTGCGTCCCGGGGATCTGGCGTTTGAGGTCGTCGGGAGTGCCCTGGGCGACCAGGCGGCCCTGATCGAGTACCGCGATCCGGTCGGCGAGCTGGTCGGCTTCCTCGAGGTACTGGGTGGTGAGGAAGATGGTCACGCCATCGGCCACCAACTCGCGGATGATTGTCCACATCGTGCGACGGCTGCGCGGGTCCAGTCCCGTCGTCGGCTCGTCGAGGAAGATGATCTTCGGGTTGCCGACGAGCGTCATCGCCAGGTCCAGCTTCCGGCGCATACCCCCGGAATAGGTCGACACGGGCTTCTGTGCCGATTCCACCAGATCGAACCGTTCCAGCAACTCTGTGACGATCCGCTTGCCGCCGTCCGAGGGCACCCGGTTCAGGTCCACCATCAGTTGCAGGTTCTCCTGCCCCGTCAGCAGCTCATCCACCGCCGCGAACTGACCGGTGACCCCGATCGCCGCGCGCACGGACTTGGCCTCGGTCGCGACATCATGCCCGGCAACGCGTACCGTCCCACCGTCGGCCTTCATCAACGTGGTCAACACGTTCACCGTCGTCGTCTTACCCGCCCCATTCGGACTGAGCAGGGAAAAAACCGTGCCCGCACGAACATCTAGATCGATGCCATCGAGCACGATCTTGTCCCCAAATGCCTTCCGCAGCCCTGAAACTGCAATCGCTGAACTTCTCATGCGACCACCATCGGCACCCGGCCTGACACGCCCCCGTCACGCCCCTGACACGACCACTGACACGACGTTCTTACCTCGTTGCGCCAGGCCAGGACGCCGCGCAGCCCACTGACGACTGCCTGATCGGCCGGAGCCCGCCGGTCACCCCGCTACCGCGATATCTGCATCGAATCGAACAAACTGGTACCAATATCGGCTCGTCCGTGCTCGGATTGCTCAGTAGATGCACCAGCTCGTATGCGAGTACCACGCCCAGCCACAGGACACGCCCTAGCCGACCATGTCTCCGGCATGGTCGGTGTCAGGTCCGTGGCGGTCGTATGTCAGGTCCCTCGGCGATCGTGGCCGCAACAACCGCCACGAAAGAAAATCCGATGAGTCAAACGATTCCCATCCCGCACGGCCTCCCCACGGAGCGCGATGCGGGCCCCTTCGACCCGCCCCGCCAAATCACCGGGCTGCGCGAGGCTCGCCCTGTCAGTCCCATGGTCTTCCCCGACGGTCACGAGGGCTGGATCGTCACCGGTTACGACGCGGTCCGCCAGCTCATGGCTGACACCCGGTTCAGCTCCCGCCAGGACATCGGCATTTTCCACGAGGCGTTAGAGATCCCCGGCATGCCCACCTTTACCGAACCGTCCCCGCAGGTGCCGGGCTTGTTCATCAGCATGGACCCGCCGGACCACACCCGGCTGCGGAGGAAGCTCACCGGCGCCTTCACCGTAAAACGCATGAAGCAGCTCGAAGAGCACATCATCGACATCGTCGAGCGGCAACTGGACGAGCTGGCGCGCCTGACCCCGCCGGTCGACCTGGTCAAGGAGTTCGCGCTGCCGGTGCCGTCCCTGGTGATCTGCGAACTGCTCGGTGTCCCCTACGCGGACCGGGAGAACTTCCAGGTCAACTCTGCCAACTTCTTGAACACGGACCTGCCGCTCGACGAGAAGATTGCCGCGTACACCGGCCTGACCACATACCTGGCCGAACTGGTCACGCGCAAACGCGCCGCCCCCGGCGAAGCCATACTGTCCGACCTGGCCCGCGATGACGACCTCGCCATCGAGGAGCTGACCGGCATCGCCTTCGTGCTGCTGCTCGCGGGCCACGAGACCACCGCCAACATGCTGGCACTGGGCACCTTCGCGCTCTTGGAGCACCCCGAGCAGCTAGCCGAACTGCGCGCCAACCCGGATCTGCTGCCCGGTGCCGTCGAGGAACTCATGCGCTACCTGTCCATTGCCGATATCTTCTATCGCTACGCCACGGAGGACCTCGAACTCGGCGGTGAAATAATCGGCAAGGGATCGACCGTCGTTGTCTCATTGCTGGCCGCCAACCGCGACCCCCAGCGCTTCGACAACCCCGACACCCTGGACATCCGCCGCAAGGCCCGCGGTCACCTGTCCTTCGGCCACGGCATCCACCAATGCCTCGGCCAGCAACTGGCCCGCATCGAGATGCGCGCCGGTTTCGACGGACTGCTGCGTCGCTTCCCGACCCTCAAGCTCGCCATCCCCGCCAGCGAGGTGAAACTCAGGACCAACATGCGGATCTACGGCGTCCACGAACTGCCGGTCACCTGGACGGAAACGGCCCGGTAAAACCGGGCCTATTGAAGGATGTGTAGGTGGGGGTTGTGGTCATTTTTCGTGTGGGAGGAGCAGGTCGACGGGTCCGCAGCAGAGCATGACCATGGCGGCGGCGGCTTTGGCGGAGTGGAACCCGTAGGCGCGGCGGATGATTAATCGGATCTTATTGTTCAGCCTTATCTGGAGCGGGAAAGAGCCGTGAGACGCTGACGTGGGGGTTTGCGTGGGCGACATGTCGCTGAGGGGCGGTGTGGGTGGTCAGCTGCAGGGGCCGATGGATCGTGTTGGGGGTCTGCTGGCGGTGTTCGTGGTGCGTTGTTCGCCGAGCAGTACAGCGATCTGTTGTCGGAGTTTGGCGTTGTCGTCGCGGAGGGCGCGGTTGTCGTTGAGCGCTGCGGCGAGACGTTGTTTCAGTGAGGCGTCGGTGGATCGCTCGGCGGCGGGAGGGCGGCGGTCTTCGGGGGCTGTGGTGGTGCGCAGCCGTTCGATCTCGGTGCGTAGGGCGGGGTCGCGGTAGAGCAGCGAGCGGGACACGCTGGCGGCCGCGGCCACGGACGCGAAGGTGATCGGGGCGCGGTCGTGGTCGAGCCGGCGGATGGCCGTGCGTGCCTGGACTCGGGCCTTCTGGGAGCGGTCTCGGGTAGCGGTGGCGAGCGCGGCGCGGTTGTCAGATGGCATTAGGAAGCTCCTGGTCGATGGCTTCGAGCGCGACGATGACGCGTTCGAGGTTGGCGGCGACCTGCCGGTGGGTGTCGGCCAGGCGGGTCTTGCCGGCTTGCTCGGCCGCGACGACTAGCTTCAGGGTGTTGTCGCGTTGACGTCGGTGCAGTGGCAGGAACTGTGGGGTGGTCTGAAAGTCTGGGCAGGTCAGGCACGCGTTGGGGTGTGGGCAGTCCTGCTGGGGTGGCCGGCCGCAGTAGCCGTTGGGCAGGGACGCCGCGACGCGGGCGAGGTTGTGCTTGACCCATTCGGGCTCGGCGGCGGGCGCGTCGGGGTCGAAACCGAGCCGTGTGCCGTGGATGTCGACACGACGACGCGGGTAGTCGTCGAACGCGGCACGCACGGTGGTGCCATGGATCGTGGCGTAGCGGGCGGTCATCTGCGGACTGGCGTGGCCGAGCAGCTTTTGCACCACGTGCTGGGGGACGCCCGTCGTTGATCAGCCGCGTCCTAGGGACTTGGATCCGCAAAGTCGTTGCGCGTGAGTCAAGTTTGTGAGTCGTGTTGCAGGTGTTGCACGAGTTGCGAGCCGGCTAGCGATGACCCGCCGGTCCACTCCCTGTTCGGGGA
>JBOGED010000013.1:0-16706 GCA_050743625.1 Egibacteraceae bacterium
GTGGCTCCCTCGGCAGGCCGTTGGCCTGCCCTTTTGCGCGTACGCGCGCAAAACTGAATGGTCCACCACCCACTGCCACTCGCCGAACGAACCCCATGTGCGGAACACGGGACTAGCCGTCACGCCACGGGTTCGGCGAGGCCCTCGAAGGATGTGGAGGCCTCGGCGTAGAGACGGCGGGGGATGCGGCCTGCCCGCGCGGCGAGGCGGCCGGCGAGCACGGCGAGGCGCATCGCCTCGGCCATCCGCTCGGGATCTCTGGCGCGGGTCACGGCGCTGGTGAGCAGGACCCCGTCACAGCCCAGCTCCATCGCGATCGCCGCGTCGCTCGCGGTCCCGATGCCGGCGTCCAGGATGATCGGGACGACTGCCTCCTCGACGATGATCCGCAGGTTGTACGGGTTACGGATGCCGGCGCCGCTCCCGATCGGCGAGCCGAGCGGCATCACCGCGGCACAGCCGACGCTCGCGAGCCTTCGGGCGAGCACGGGGTCGTCGTTGGTGTAGGCGAGCACGACGAAGCCCTCGTCGCAGAGCTGCTCGGCGGCGTCGAGCAGGCCTAGGGGGTCGGGCAGCAGCGTCCTGTCGTCGGCGATGACCTCGAGCTTGACCCAGTTGGTGTCCAAGGCGTCCCGCGCGAGCCGGGCGGTCTGCACCGCGTCCCTGGCCGTGAAGCAGCCCGCCGTATTGGGCAGCGGGCGGACCTTGCAGCGGTCGAGCACGTCGAGGACCGAGCCTTGGGCGGTCGGGTCGACGCGGCGCATGGCCACGGTCGCGATCGTGGCGCCCGATGCCTCGAGCGCCCGCTCCAGCCGGTCGAGGCTGGGGGTTCCCCCGGTGCCCATGATCAGCCGCGGACCGATGTCCTCACCTGCGATGACGAAAGGATCTCCTTGCAGCACGGTCAACCCCCTTGCACGGCACCAAGCACCTCGACGCGATCGCCGTCCTCCAACCTCTGTTGTTCCCACTTCCCGCGCGGGACCACCGCTCCGTTCACCGCGACCGCCACCCCGGGACGGGCGGGATCATGGCCGAGGTCGGCGACGAGGTCGGCGACGGTCCCGCCCCGGGGGACTGGCCCCTCCACCCCATTCGTGACGATCATGGGAAGCGGTCCGGGGCGAAGGGTGCGGCCTGGTCGGGCAGCTTCCCGGTGTCGAGCAGCTCGACGACGAGGTCGGCCGTGATCGGCGTGAGGAGCACCCCGTTGCGGTAGTGGCCGGTCGCGAGGACCAACCCGTCGAGAGATGGCGCGGCCCCGATCAGCGGCGCGTTGTCCGGTGTTCCGGGCCGCAGTCCCACCGCGACCTCGACGAAGTCGAGCTCGGCGATGTCGGGCAGCAACTCGCGCGCATCACGGAGCAGGTCTCCGACCGCGCCGGCCGTCGGCGTCACGTCGAAGCCCTGCTCCTCGACGGTCGCGCCGACGACGACCCGCCCGTCGGGACGGCTCACGATGTAGCAATCCAACCCCCGGACGTTCCGCGTGGCGAGCGGCGCTGGCCCCCGCAGGTGCAGCAGCTGGCCTTTCACCGGCCGGACCGGTGGCAACGATCGTGGGTCCACGCCAGCGAGTTGCCCCGACCAGCAACCGGCCGCCAGGACGACATACCCAGCCACGATCTCGCCGCCCCCCTCCAGCCGTACCCCGGTCACACGCTCCCCGCTCGCGAGCAGGCCGGCGACCCGTGCCGGTCGAGTCTCGACGCCCGCCTGGCCGCACGCCGCCTTCAGCGCGGCGATGCAGGCGCGGTTGTCGACCTGGTGGTCGGCGGGTGCGAGGAGGCCACCGCGCACACTGGGCGCTAGGCTCGGCTCGAGCGCGCGAAGGTCGCGGCTGCGCAAGAGCTCGACGTCCAGGCCGAGCTCGCGTTGGAACCGCAACAGCTCGTCGAGCGCCGCGCGGTCGTCGGCGTCGCGGGCGACGAACACGGTGCCGCACTCACGGTAACCGGGGTCACGGCCCGACACCTCGGCCAGCTCCCCCGCGAATGAGCGCCACCGATCCTTCGCCTCAAGGTTGAGCTGGAGCAACGCCTCTTCGCCGTAGTGCACCTCGGTGACCGGCGCGAGCATCCCCGCCGCGGCCCAAGAGGCCCACCCGGGGACCCCGTGGTCAGGGCCAGGATCGCATAGCGTGACCGCCATACCCGCTCCAGCGGCGCGCCACGAGACCGCGAGCCCGATGAGGCCCCCACCGATCACGACCACGTCGGGATGTTGGGAGGCGGGACTCATCTCAAGAACGCACCTACAGCGCCGGATCGGCGAGGTCCAGGTTGGACAGCTGCTTCTCCAACCGGCCGACCTCCACGGCGACGGCCTCGAGGTCGCGGCCGATGCGCACGTCGTATTGAGGGTAGAGGATCTGGAAGCTGGTCTCGGCCGCGCCGATCTGCCACCCGCTGTCCTCGCAGAACGTGCCCAGATCGAACTCCCAGGTGAACAACAGCTCGTCACCGTAGTCGTGCACCCACTCGGTCAGGTACCGGTTGGGCTTGCGGGCAAACTGCGTGACTCCCCGCCGGTCCCGCTGCATGAGCACGAACCCAAGCGAGGCCAGCTCCTGCGGAAATTCATCCGTCACGACCCCTACGATACCCGCGTCCACCCCTTGTCCTTTCTGCCAGGCGGACCCGGTAGACTTGATCTCATCATGAGTCGGACGAGGTCGGGGCCGAGTGAGGCCTTGCTCGGGGGAAGGTACCGGCTCGGGTCGCGGATCGGGTCCGGTGGGATGGCGACGATCTACCGGGCATGGGATACCACGCTCGAGCGTGACGTTGCCGTGAAGGTGATCCACGAGCATCTCGCCGACGACTCGGAGGTCCGCGGCCGGTTCCACCACGAGGCGCGTCACGCCGCTGCCCTCGTTCATCCCCATATCGTCGCCGTGTATGACCAGGGCATCGATGCGCTTCCGAACGGCGCGGGGGGGACACCGCTGCCCTACATGGTGATGGAGCTGATCGACGGACCGTCCCTTCGCGAGGTGCTCCACCGGCAGGGCCGGCTGTCACCCGCCGAGGTGCTCGCGGTCGTGCTGCCGGTCTGCGACGCGCTCATGCGCGCGCATACCTGCGGGGTCGTGCATCGCGACATCAAGCCCGAGAACGTGCTCATTGGGGAGGGTGGGCTTCCGAAGGTCGCGGACTTCGGGATCGCCCATGCGATCAGCGCCACCTCCCAGACGACTACGGGCACGCTGATCGGCAGCGTCCACTATCTGGCGCCCGAGCTGATCCAGGGCCGCCAGTCGAGCCCGGCCTCCGACCAGTACGCGGTGGGCGTGCTCCTGTTCGAGCTGCTCACCGGGCGTAAACCGCTGCCGGCGGACACGGCCATGGGGGTCGTGGCGCGCCACGCCCAAGAGCCGATCCCGCCGCCCAGCAGATTTACCGCCCACGTCCCCGCCGCACTCGACCAGGTGGTTCTCCGGGCTACCGCCTTAGACGCGAGCCGGCGCTTCCCCGATCTGCTCGCGCTCGCCGCCGCGCTGCGGTCCGCCGTCCCGGCCGGCGCCGAGCCAGTCGACGTCGGCGGCAACCACACGCTCGTGATCCCGGCGACCGGGCTGGATCGCTGGCCTGCGATGCCGGTCGAGGTGGGGCGGCTGCGGCTGGGCGGCCCGCCGTCTTGGCGTCCGTCCGGCGCGACCGCACGCGTCCTGGCACTGCTCTTGGTGCTCGCCCTCGGGATCGGCCTCTACACGGTCTGGGATCGGGTGGCCGGGCCGGTGCGGACGGTGCCCGCGCTCACGGGCATGACTCTCCAGCAAGCGGCCGGCACCCTTGACCGGCTCGGCCTGCTCTTCGCCGAGGCCGCCGCGCAACCCTCCCTGCGCGTTCCCGAGGGCAGCGTGGTCTCGCACGAGCCGCCGCCCGGCACCCGGCTGCGCCGCGGTGAGACGGTCACGATCGTCGTGTCCTCGGGCCCCGCGGTGGTGGAGATGCCGCGAGTCCTTGGGCTGACCGAGGACCAGGCGCGTGAAGTGCTATCGAGGCATGGGTTCACGGTCGCGCGCGAGGAGGGCTACAGCGACACGGCTGAGGAGGGGATCGTCGATGCCCAGCTGCCTGAGGCCGGCGCACCTATCCGCGAAGGCTCGGGATCCGAGGTCGCGATCCATGTCTCGATGGGCAAGGAGCCGGTCGAGGTACCGGACCTCACCGGGTCCAGCCGGGTCGAGGCCGAGGCGCTGCTGGAAGATGCGCGGCTAGAGGGCTCGTTCACGAAGGAGTACAGCGACGACGTGCCGGTCGAGGGCGATGTCGTGCGGCAATCGATCGGCGGCGGCACGACGGTCGAGGTGGGCACGACGGTCGAGGTCGTCGTGTCGAACGGCCCGCTGACCGTCAGGATGCCCGACGTGCGCGGCATGCCGGTCACCGAGGCCAAAGCCGCACTCGAGGCCGAAGGGTTCGCCGTCACCGTCTCCGGTCAACCCCGCCGGAGCTTTGGTCCCCTCGATTTCGGCCGGCTGGGGCGAGTCGAAGACCAAGCCCCACGGCCGGGAGCCGACGTACGGCGCGGCGAGGAGATCGTGCTCGTCACCTACGTGGGCGGCTGAGCGGCGCGGCCGTAGACCTCGATCTCGCTGAGCGCCGTGTCGGGGTACCGATCTCCCGGGAAGATCGCGTCGACGGTGAGACGGATCGTGCGGGTGCTGACCGGCTGTGGAAAGTCGACGGCCTGAGACCCCGTGACGCTGAGGAGCTCGACCGTGAAGCGGCGGCTGCCCGCGTCGATCAGCAGGCGCCGCACACGCCCGTTCTGCGTGAATTGTGCGCCCTTCTGGTAGCCATTCCAGACAAGCAGGCGAGTGATCCTCGCCTCGTCGCGCAGGTGTAGCTCGACCCACTCCCCCACGGCGCCTCGCGCGCCCTCGTTCCAGGCCGTGGACGGATCGCCGTCCAGCAGGTTGGCGGCCTCGTAGGTGACCCGGCCGGCCGGCGGCAGCGTCGACGAGGCGTCGATCGACCTGACCTCCAATGAGGCGGAGTTGGTCGTAGGCGCCGCCGGCGACGGGAGGATTCCCGCGCCACGAGCGCCGAGCAGCACGAGCACCACGATCACGGTCAGCAGCCCCGCGGTGACGGTGACGACCAGCAACAGCCGCCAGGACTCAGGTTCGGCTTGGGTGACCGCGAGGGCTGGCGGGGGCACCGAACTGGGCGGCGCATCGGGGTCTAGCGCCGACCGGCAGCGGCCACATACGGTCCGGCTCGCCGCGTTGGTGGCTCCGCAGTGCGGGCATGCCGTCAGCCGGACGACCGGTGGAGGCAATAGGGCCGCCGTGTTCCCGGAGCCAGGCTTGCGCAGGTCGTACCCGCAGATCGTGCAGAAGTTAGGCCGGGGAGCGGAGGGCATGGACTCGCCGCAGCGAGGACACGGCGTCACCGCTCGACCACCCGCAACAGCGCGGCGTAGATGGTGAGGCCGGGACCGAAGGCCAGGCACACGACCGGGTCGCCGCCACGCAGGTCAGTCCGCAGGCGATCCAGGATCAGCAGCACGGTGGCGGACGAGCAGTTGCCGTGGTCCCGCAGCACCTCACGCGAGGCCGCCACCGCGGCCCGGGCCAGCCCGAGCCGGCGCGCGACGACGTCGACGATCCGCGGTCCCCCGGGATGGATCGCCCAACCCGCGACGTCATCCACGACCAACCCGTGAGCGGCCAGCAGGTCGCCAACGACCTCGGCGACATGCTGGTCCAGCACTCGGGGAACGTCGGGGGACAGCCCCATGCGGAAGCCCATGTCGGTAACGTCCCAGGTCATCAGCTCAGCATGCGGCGCGTCGGTGCGAGCGACGACATCGACAACCTCTAATCCCGGTCCTGCCCCCGAGTCGCGGGCGGTGAGGACGAGCGCGGCGGCCGCGTCGGAGAACAGCGCGTGCGAGACGATCTGATCGACGTCGGTCGTCGCCGGTTGGATATGGAGGCTGGTGAGCTCGAGGCACAGCAACACCGCGACTTGGCCGCGGGCAACGGCGGCGTCCGTGACGGTGACCAGGCCGGGAAGCGCCGCGTAGCAGCCCATGTGCCCCACCGCGAGGCGCTGGACGTCAGGGCGCATCCCCAGGTCTCGGGCGAGCAGGATGTCCAGGCCTGGAGTGGCGTAGCCGGTGCAGCTCACGATGGCGAGCAGGTCGACGTCCTGGGGCTTCAGCACGGCGTCGGCAAGGCAACTCGAAAGCGCGGCCTTCCCCAGCGGCACGGCCTCAGCCATGAAGCGTCGCATCCGGGCGGCGGTTCCCCACGTCGACAGGTCCTCGTCCCGCGGGTCGACGACGCCGTGCCTCGTACGCACCCCCGACCGGAACCACAGGCGCTGGGCGAGGGGACTCCTCCCGTAGTGCTCGGAGAAGAAGCCCTCCCACAACGCGTCCTGGCGGAGGACGCCCGGGTACGCAACGCCGAGCCCGGTGATCGCCGCCCTCACTGCTTGATCCCTATCCCCTGGTAGACCGCCGCCAGCGAGCGCGTCGGCAGCATGCGCACCGAGCGGCGCCGGCGTACAAGGAAGGCGAGGTACTCCGGCACCGAGAATCGCAGCCCACTGACGTGGAGGCCGATCCCATGCCGCCGGCACAGCGCCTGAAGCCGGTCCGGTCGGACGAACAGGGCGGGATCGTGGCAGTAGCGAGGCGGAGCGCCAGGCAACCGCTCACCCACGATGACCAGCGAAAACCGCGCCCACCACGTCGCGTTGATCGTGTCGCACACCAGCGTCCCGCCAGGCCGCAACAGGCGCCCGATCTCGGATACGGTGCCTTCGAGGTCCCGCACATGCTCGAAGATCTCGCCCGCCAGGACGACGTCGGCGACCTCGTCGGCCAAGGGCACCGCGGTCACGTCGCCACGCACGGCCTGGATGCCATGCGCCGCCGCGATCTCGATCGCCGTCGGCGACAGATCCACGCCAACGTGCTGGTAGCCACGAACGTATTGCGCCATCAGCCCGCCCCCGCAGGCGAGGTCCACAAGCACCGCGCCCTCACGCGACGGCGTCGGGATCAGCCGCGCCCGCGCGGCGGCGAGCCAGTGCAGCCCGGCGAACTCGCCGTCCGGCTTCCACCACTCCCCCGCCAGGTCGTCATACTGCGCAAGATCGTTGCGGGAGCGCAGTCTCGTCGTCACGCCGTGACGCTACCAATTCAGGGCGCGGAGCACGCTTTGCTCTGCCCCCTCGCGCCAGACTTTCCTGCACTGTGCAGAATTATGCCGATAACGGCAGAAGTCTCAATGAGGACGCCTACGCGCCGCTGGCGCCTACCTCGTCGGCCCATACGGTCATGGATCGTAGCTGGGGTGCGCCGTACGTCGTCACCATCGCCACGTCGAGCGCGTCGCGGCCCCGGCCGATCACGACCCGCCCGATCCGCCATGGTGCAGGAAGGCGCAGCGTTCCTTCGAATGCGGAGGATTGTTGCGTCCTCCGACCGGCCCGCGGGTTTTGACCTGCAAACAATCCTGAAGGATCCGGAGGAATGCTGCAGTGTGACCGCGCTTAGGCGGGTTTGCGGGCGCGGACGATCGCGCCGTGCATGCCGTCGGCCACCTGATGGGTGAACTCCACCTCCACGTCGTCGAACCCTGCTGCCCGCAGTCCGGACTCGTACTCGACTTTGGTGAGCGCGCCAGCGATGCAGCCGACGTAGCTGCCCCGCTCGGCCCGCTCGCCGGGCGTGAGGTGATCCTCGGCCACCACGTCGCTGATGCTTACGCGCCCGCCTGAGCGGAGCACGCGGAAGACCTCGGCGATCACCGCGGGCTTGTCAGTCGACAGGTTCACGACGCAGTTCGAGATGACCACGTCGACGCTGCCATCCGGAAGGGGCACGTCCTCGATCTGGCCTTTGAGGAACTCGACGTTGGCGGCTCCCGGCTCCGCCATAGCCTCAGCGGCATTCCGGCGTGCGAGCTGAAGCATCTCTTCGGTCATGTCCAGGCCGTACGCCTTGCCGGTCGGGCCGACGCGCCGCGCGCTGAGCAGCACGTCGATGCCCCCGCCCGATCCGAGATCCAGCACCGTCTCGCCAGCGGCCAGCTCGGCGACGGCCAGCGGGTTGCCGCAGCCGAGGCTCGCGAGCACCGCCGCCTCGGGAAGCTCCTCGCGCACGGCCTGGTCGTAGCGCGCTGCGCCAAAGTCCTGCGCTCCCCCAGGACCGCAGCAGTCACTGTCGACCGCGGGACCGCGGCCGGTCGCCGCGGCGGCGTACCGCTCGCGGACCTGCTCACGAAGATCGTCGTTCGTCCTGGCCATCCTGACCTCCGTATCGATTGTTATCGATACGCAAGTTTAGCAGCGCGAGGCGGTACCGTTCCGGGTCGTATGGATGTCGAAGTGGTACGCAGCACCCGGCGCCAAAAGACCGTCGAGGCGAGGCAAGTCGGCGGGAAGCTCCGGATCTCCATCCCCGCGACGATGACCAGCGCGGACGAAAACCGCTGGGTCGCGGAGATGACCCGCCGGTTCGAGCGCCGGGCACAGGCCGCTCCAATCGACCTGGCCGCGCGGGCGCGGGTACTCGCGACCCAGTATGGCCTTCCGCACCCAGTGGGCATCCGGTGGGTCGAGAACCAGCGCACGCGGTGGGGATCATGCACGCCGGGAGCGGCGACCGTCCGTATCTCGACGGCGCTCGCCAGCTATCCCGGTTGGGTGCTCGACTATGTCATCGTCCACGAGCTGGCCCACCTGATTGAGCCGAACCACAACCCCGCCTTCTGGACGCTCGTTGGTCGCTTTCCACGCGCCGAGCGGGCGCGCGGCTTCTTGATCGCGAAGGGTGTCGAGCAAGACCGGTAGCCGCACACATGCCCCCGTGCGGCCATCATCGCAGAGGAGCAATCGGAAAACAGACTGCAAGAGGGGCCTTCGTGCGGGCACACTCCCCGCATGGCCAGCAACGATGGATCAGAAAGCGACACCAAGCGGGTCACGATCTACGACGTGCACAACAGCGATGATCACGTGCGACTCCGGCAATTGCCCACCATCATGGCACAGGCGTTGCGATTGGTCTGGGACGCCGCGCGGGGAGAGTTCCTCTTGGTCACCGCCCTCCAAGCGATCGGCGGGCTGGGGCTGGTCCTCCCGATCTTGGCGGGGCGAAACCTGCTGTCCGCGCTCGACTCCCCGGGAATCGTGGCGGTGCCTTTCTTGCTGCGCGAGGTCGCGGTTCTGTTGGGTCTCAGCGCGCTCATCTCGTTCGCGAACTCGGTCGCCTTTGCTCGGAATGCATTGTTGACAGAGCGCGTCACCCAACATGCTCAGGGGCGGATCCTCGATGTGACCTGCGCCGTGGAGCTGGAGGCGTTCGAGACACCGTCCTTCCACAACCGCTTGCAGCTCGCGACGATGAGCTCCTCTTACCGGCCTATGCAGCTGGTGCAGGGGGTCGAAGCGCTCGGAAGCGCCTTGCTGGGAATCATCGGCGTGTCCTTGGCGCTGTTCGCGTTGCAACCGTTGCTCGTGCCGCTCACGCTCTTGGCGGCCGTGCCGCTGTGGATCGCGGGGGTGCGCCGTGGCAAGCTGATGTTCGGCCTGTACTCGCGGCTCACTCCGGCCGAGCGCGAGCGTGGCTATCTCATGTACCTCCTCACCGGCCGGTTCGGCGCGAAGGAGGTCCGCGCCTTCGGGCTCGCCGGGTTCCTCCGAGGCCGCTGGCAACAGCGCAGCGACGAGCGACTCGGCGAGATGCGGGAGAAGTACCAGTCGCTCCTTCGGGTCGGGCTTCTCGGTGGTGTCCTGAGCGCGCTTATCATCGGCGCCGGGCTCACCATGCTGCTCATGATGGCCGTGAGAGGGGACATCACTTTGGCCGACGCCGGGGCGGCCGCCGGGGCCGTGCTGCTGCTCTCGTCACGGCTGCGCGCCGCGTCCGGGGGGACCGACCTGCTGTTCGAGGCGGCGCCCTTCGTCGAGGACTTCAACACCTTCGTCAGCGCCGCCGAGACAACGGTTCCGGCCGGCGACCGGCGGCCAGCGCCCGCGCGATTCGAGCGGCTGGAGGTCGACGACGTCACCTTCACGTACCCGTCCGGCGACCGGCCCGCGCTGTCAGGCGTGTCGCTCGAGCTTGAGGCCGGCCAGGTGATCGCGCTCGTCGGCGAGAACGGATCCGGCAAGACGACTCTCGCCAAGCTCCTGTGCCGGCTCTATCAACCGCAGTCGGGGCGGATCCTGTGGGATGGCGTCGACACCTTCGACGTCGACGCAGACGAGCTGCGCCGCTCGATCGCGGTACTGTTCCAAGACTTCTCCCAGTACCACTTGTCCGCCGCTGACAACATCGCAATCGGTAACTGCGACCTGGTCAGCGACCGCGCCGGGATCGTGGCCTCGGCGGCCAAGGCCGGCGCCGACGGCTTCTTAACGGCGCTGCCTGACGGCTATGACTCGATGCTCGGCCCAGAGTTCGAGGGCGGCACCGACCTGTCGGTCGGCCAGTGGCAACGCGTCGCGCTGGCCCGCGCGTTCTTCCGCGATGCCCCGTTCATCATCCTGGACGAACCCACCGCCGCCCTCGACGCCCGCGCCGAGCACGAGCTGTTCGACCGCATCCGCACCCTCTTCGCCGGCCGCGCCGTCCTGCTCATCTCCCACCGTTTCTCAACCGTCCGCTCCGCCGACCGCATCTACGTCCTCGCCGACGGCCGGCTCACCGAACAGGGCACCCACGCCGAGCTGATGGAGCTCGGTGGCCAATACGCCGAGCTCTTTACCCTGCAAGCCTCCTCCTACCTTGACCCGGCCGGGCAGGTGGGAGCCGCATCACACGACCGCGGCGCGGAGGCGCGGCGCTAATCGGCGCGTGTCGGCTGGCCCTCGAGGTCAGGCGGTGTAGGGTGAGCCCCTCGGGCCGTACGCAGCGCGAAGGCCCACCTGGTGAGCTGGTCGAGCATCATCTTGGCCGCCGCGTGCACCCAGCCGGCTCGCGCGGCTCGCCGGCCTCGTCGAACCGCTCCCATGCGTTGTGGAAGCTGACCGTGTCACGGACGGGTACCGCATGGAGCTCCCGATGATGACGGCGAGGTCGACGGGTCGTGGTCATGATAAGCGCGCTTGAGATTTTGTGCGTCTGCGCGCAAAACCGCACATCAGTCAGGTCGGATCCCAGATGCGGTTGTGGTTGGGGGCCAGCTTTTGCGCGTCGGCGCGCAAATGCTGGAAGCGGAACCGCCAACTTGTGCCTGGGCCGCCTGCGGGCGGCCGGGTCATACGCGCCGCGAATTAGCGCTTGTTGCCCTTGATCGCGCCTTTGACCTTGTCCACGGCCTTCTTGACCTTGCCGGCGGCTTGGTCGAGCTTTCCCTCGCGTTCCAGCTTCTTGTCTCCGGTGAGGTTACCGACAGCCTCTTTCACCTTGCCCTTGACGCGGTCCACGTTGCTCATCAAAGTCTCCTGGTCCCAGGGGTTGAATCGGCCACACGATCGGGAGCCGCTCGCGGTTGCTCCAGGCTCTTTGGTCTCCATGATGCCAACGATCTCCGCACAGGAGCAACGAGGCCGAACACGCGAGCGTAGTGTTCCCCCTCCGACCGCCTCGCACACGTCCCGTGAAGCTCTTCCTTTCCCGTCTGGCATCCTCGAGAGTTTCATGCCGGGCGCGTAGTCGGCCCATTCGTCGTGCCCGAAGTAGGCGTGAGTGGCCCCGGCGCTCACCACGAGCGTCTCGTACGGAGGCTTGAGCCGCTGGCCGTCCGGAGCGACGGCCGCGACGGTGCGGTCTTGAAGATCTATCGCGGTGACCTCGACGAGGAGCGCGCGAGCATTCTTCTGTTTCTTCAGCACGCTGCGCAACGCTGGCGCGATCAGGCCCTCTGAGAGGAGCCCGGTCGCGACCTCGTACAACAATGGTTGGAAGAGGTGATGATTCGTCCGGTCAAGGACCGTGACGTCGACGGGAGCGGCGGCCAAGGCACGAGTCACGCGAAGCCCTCCGAAGCCGCCACCGACGACCACGACTCGATGCCGTGCGTTGGTCACGCTTCGCCTGACCGGCTCAGCTGGCACCCGGGAGCACGTACCGCCATACGGCCACGTAATGCGCCGTGCTGCCGGCGATCACGAGAAGATGAAAGATCTCGTGGAAGCCGAACCAGCGCGGAGACGGATCCGGCCAGCGCTTGGCATAGATGAACGCGCCGATGGTGTAGAGCAGTCCCCCGAGCACGATCAGTGCCGATCCTTCCCATGGCAGCGCATCGATGATCTTGGTGAACGGCACGACCAAGAGCCAACCGACCCCGACGTAACTCAGCGCGGGGACCCAGGGTGAGGCGTTCTTGAGTGTGGGAATCCAGCGGGACGCGGAGAGCGGTAGGGCGGCGAGGACCGCGCCGACGATCCCGACGAGCCAGGCGATCAACAGGCTCCACATACGCCAGGACCCGCTGAGCGTATGGAACGCGATGGGAGTGAAGGTGGCCATGATGAACAGTTGGATCATCGCCCGGTCGCAGCGTGACAGGATGCGGCGAACACGAGCGCCCCACGGTGGGACGTGATACAGCGAGCTGGTGGCGTACAGTCCGACGAGGCAGACGCCGAAGACCAAGACGGGCAGTCGGCTGGCGCCCTCCGATGGGGCCGTGCGCCATAACGTCCATGCGCTGGCCAGAGCCAGAGGCACCATCGCCGCATGGAGCCAGCCGCGCAGCCTTGGGCGGGATACGACGGCGTGGCCAGTATGAGCGGTCGTGGTCATGAGCGCTCCTCCCTCCGTGTGAGACGCTGAGCGCGGATGAATCCCCGTGGCCCATCGCGCCGCTTGGTGGCAGCCTGATCCGCCGGCATGTCGAGGTGCTGAGCGAGCACGCTCCACGGGTCGGCTACCCACAAGGCGCCGGCTCGGTCGACAGCCACGCGGTGGGTTGTGGCAAGGATCCAGACGATCGGGTTGCCGTCGGTGGGGTCGAAGCGGGGCGCGGTGCGCCACACCTCGACCAGCGCCCGCTCGGTCACCCGTTCCGCCTCCACCCGATCGCGCAAGACAAGGCAAGCGAGGCCGTACACCTGTCCGGCCACGCGGTCATAAAGAGCGCGGAAGGCGGCCTGGTCGCCGCGAGCGACGTCGCCAACCAGGCGGGCGAGGACTGAGTCCGTTGTGCGCATGGCTATCCGATTCGGAGGCGCTTCGAGACGACGTCGCCGGCCACGGCCCCCAGGGTGCGATCGTGCGTGTCGGCGTAGGCGCGCAGGAGCGTGAACGCCTCCTCCACGTTGACGTGCAGGTGGACCGCCGTCATGCCGGTCGCCTGATCGAGAACCGCCCGGCTGCTGTCCACATTCGGGGCTTGGTAGAGCAGTGCTCCGGGTGGGGCTAGGGCCTGTACGTCGAGGATGGTCTGTCGGGTCACCTCAGCGAGCACCACCGCGTCGGCGATGTGGGGGGCGGCAAGCGGTCCGGGGCGGTCGCGGTAGAGGTCCAACGCGCCAATCCGCAGCTCGTCGACTCCCAGCGGGAAACTAAACGCCGCACGGACACCGGCCTCCACCGCTCGTGCCGCGAAGTCGGGCCATCGCCGCATCCCTTCCTCGGCGAGGTCGGGCTCAAGCACTACCCGGCCCGTCCGGTACGCCTCCAGGCAGGGACCCTGGCCGGTGACATCCTGTAACGCTTCGACGACGAGGATGGCCTCGTCGGAGGCCGAGACGGTGACGTGGTGCTCGCCGCGGGCCATGAGCATGGCACCAGCGCCCGTGATCGGCAGCAACTGTACGCAGGCGGCGCACAGTCCTTGCAGAATCCCCGATGGGTCCCGATTGTCGGAGTCCAGCAAGCCGGCGAGCTCGGCCAGCAGCCGAGTGCGTTCCACGGCTATCCCGTGCCCGCCGAACGATTCCCGAACCAGTCAAACCATGAGCTCATCCGCTGGTAAGGGTCATGGTCGACCTGGTTCCTGAAGGCTTGCGCCTCACGCGTGCACACGGAACATCGCGGCCTGGGCGCCTCAACGTCGGACGTACCTTCACAGAAAAACCAACAAGTAGTGCACAATCCCCAGATCCTCACGGTGCCACCTCGCGCCGCCGACAGGCGGGCCGGGTCACGTCAGGCTTCGGGGGCCGGGATTCCGTGAGCCGCCGCAAGAGACGGACATGACGGGCGAGTAGTTCTTGGAGTCCCTCCGCCAGGGTCTGGGGGCAGTGGGGGGTCCGTGCCACGTGGGTACCCTCGGCGAGCGATCGCGTCGAGCACCTGGTAACTCCACCTATTACCCTCTCATCGTCGCACCCGGTCCGCAACCACACGCTCGTGAATACCGCGTGACTACCGCGCCTCCCACCTCGTAAACTGTCAGCCCACTATCCCGATACGTCTCGTTCGGTGCCGGGGAGATAAGAGGTGCAAACCGAGCAGATCCTCACGGCGATGGTCGAGTTTGCCGACACGCTCATCAACCACTTCGACGTCGACGACTTCCTCCACCGGTTGTGCGAGCGCTGCGTTGAGGTATTCGACGTCAGCTCCGCGGGAGTCTCGCTGGCCTCCGCCGTGGGCGTGCTCGCGGTCGCTGCCGGATCCGATCCCACCGTCGAACTCGTCGAGCGCCTCCAAGCCGAGACCCAAGAGGGTCCGAGCCGGGAGGTCTTCTACAGCGGCGTCCAAGTGGTCGAGCCGAACCTCCACACCACTGGCCTGAGACGGTGGCCGCGCTTCGCGCCTGCCGCGCTCGAAGCCGGGGTGCCCGCGGCGGTCTTCGTGTTTCCCCTGCGGCTGCGCGAGGAGCGCATCGGTGCCTTGGCTCTGTTCCGCGGGGACCCCGGACCCTTCGATCACGCCGAGGTCCGCGCCGCCCAGGCGCTCGCCGATATCGCCACGATCGGGATCCTGCAAGCTCGTGCCATCGCCGAGAAAAAGAACCTGACAAGCCAGCTCCAACAGGCCCTGGACAGCCGGGTCCTGATCGAGCAAGCCAAAGGCATGGTCGCCGCCCACGGCAGCCTCGCCATGCGCGACGCGTTCGAACAGCTGCGTCTCCACGGACGCCGCACCGGCCGTTCCCTGCGCGACGTCGCTCAAGACGTCGTCGACGGAAGCCTCATCCTCCCCCGCAGCCACTCCATTCCCAAGGCCCGATGAGGGTGCTGGTGACCCCAGTCGGGTGGAGCACTTCGCCGTACTGTGCAGAGTTGTGCCGGTATACCGGCATAACTCTGCACAGTGCAGGATTAGGCCGGCTGGCGCCGCCGCTCTAAAGGCAAAAATCCGGCAAACCGGGCGCTAATGCAGCCGATTCTCATGTCGGCGCATGGGCTTTACGTGCCCGCGGTCAGGACTTCGTCGAGGTGCGCAAGCACCTTCGGCCACGCCTCCGCCGCGCGGTCCCGGTTTTCTTCGTTAGGGAATCCGGTCTGGGTGAGGCGCAGGCGCGTCCCCTGGTCAATTGCCGCGAGGTCGACGGTGACGACCGTCTCGGCACCCTCGGTCCCCGAGTGGCCGGTGACCCACGTCATTTCGATGCGGCGGCCAGACTCGAGCGCCAGGAACCGTCCCTAGTGCGGGTGGCGGGTCCCCTCGAACTGCGTCTCGAAGAAGTAGGGCTCGTTGACCTCACCACGCATCAGCACAGTGCCGGGTGCCGCGAACCAGGCATCGAACCGCTCGGTCCAAGCCAGGTAGAGCGCCATGGGCGAGGCAGCCATATCCCGCTCGACCGTCAAGTCGTGGAGAACAGGCCGCGTGACAGGCACATCTCTTTTCTCACAATAGCTCGCGAGACCCGCCAGCGTGATACCCCATGCATAGTTACAGAAGGCGTACCATCGCGATTCCTTCGACCAGCCCGTATGCCAGAAATGCAAAACAGTGGCATCGCCGCCGGTCATATAGGAGTCGATGGGAGCGAACCCAGTGCGCCCTCCGTCCTCCAGATCGAAGAAGAGCCGATGCCCGAGCCATTCAGAAGCGGGGTTCTTGTGGTCGCTGTAGTCTGAAACGCATTTCCATGCCAGGCGCTCGTTGGCTATCAGGTCAGTGATTCTCATCCGTACGGGGTCGCCGAGCCCATGGTCGAATTCGATCACGTATCCAGCTTGCGGTTCAGCGTTCAGGACTTTACCCCACCAGGCGTCGAGGCCGTTCCTGCTGGTTATGGCCTGGAATACAGTAGCTCTATCCGCATTTATCCATACTTCATGATGGATCGTTTCCACCTTGCCTCACCTTATATCTGTATTTGCGCGGGTGATAATCGTGTGGGCCAGCCGGTCGAGCATTTCGGCCCAGCCTCTGGTGTGGTCCTCGATCTCGGAGGGCGGCAGGTCTCGGTGTACGAGGCGGACCAGGCTGCCCGAACCCACAGGCTGCAGCGTCACCTCGACGGTGCTCGACCCAGGCGGCACTCCGATCTCTGGCTCGGTGAAACCCCAGGTGAAGACCACGCGGTTCGGCGGGTCGACCTCGAGGAACTCCCCGCGCATGTGGCAGGGGCCGCACTTCCGGCGGTCGTCGCCCGCATGAGCTTGGAGGCAGGCGCCGCCGGGACGAGGATCCAGCGTGGCCTCGATGGCCAGCCAGCGAGTGAGATTCCAGGACTCCTGACCCAGAAGGATGAATGTCCTGGTAAGCAAGGTGAAACCCGCCCCTTCTGACCGTTTTGCGCGTTATTTCCTGCGGAGCCGCATGCGGTTCGCCGAACCGTGCCTCACGCGGGTGTCGAGACGGTTAAGGGCGGGTGGGTGTGT
>JBOGED010000014.1:0-2416 GCA_050743625.1 Egibacteraceae bacterium
CGCCTGTGGAAGACCGAGCTGCAAAAACTCGCCGACGAGACCGGGCTCCAGATCAAGGTCTGCCATTTCCCGCCCGGCACCAGCAAATGGAACAAAATCGAGCACCGACTGTTCTCGTTCATCGCCCGCAACTGGCGCGGACAGCCGCTCGTCTCCCGCCAAGCCGTCGTCTCCCTGATCGGCGCGACCACCTCGACCGCCGGGCTGAAGGTCTACGCCGAGCTCGACGAGAACACCTACCAGCGCGCGATCAAGATCACCGACACCCAGCTCGCCGCGGTCAACCTCATTCGGGACGAGTTCCACGGAGAATGGAACTACCTCATCAAACGTGTGTCACGAACGCTGAAGGAGGAGTCATGTAGGAGACCTCTTTGAAGGCGATGCTGTGCGAGAGATGGAGGCTTGCTGGCCCTCCGGCGTCGGCCCTGCGGGGGCGGGCGCCAAACCGCCCTGTGCTGCGTTGGCTGAAGACCGTCGTGGCGAGCGACAGGGAAACGGCGCGGCTTGATCGCGTCAGGTGGGGATCAGGAAGACGTCCCAGAAGCGTTCGGCCGGGGATGCCTGGTCGGGCGTCGCTGTTGAAGCGTCGTAATGGTTCAGATGGCGTCGAAACCGAGGGTTAGTTTGGCCCTCGCGATGAGCTTGGCGGGTGCCCGTGTTGCTGGCCAGGCGGCGTCCGGCGTAGAGGCGGCGTGAGCCTGGTCTGCGGCTCTTGCACGGAACGTGAGAAGGCGAGCGCCGATACGGCGTCCGGGGTCGTAGGCCTCCAAGGTCGCGAGAGGGAGCGTGCCGAGGCAGAAACCGAAGGCATTGAGTACCGACGCGGCGCTCGCTGGCGGACCGGCCCGTAGTAGCCGTGAAGCTCCTGCTCGCTGGGGTGGGGGTGGAGCGAAGGGGCCGGCTCACCAGGAATGTCGATTCGATCAACCGGGGCCGTTGGCCCTGGGAGGAAGCGAAGATGACCATGCCAACGTCGCAGGACAAGCCGTTTGCGATTCCCAAGTCGATGGTCTGGGGGGCGTGGCGGCGGGTTGCGGCCAACAAGGGTGCTCCGGGCGTGGATGGACGGGCCCTGGACGAGTTCGAGGCCGATCTGGGGGACAACCTCTACAAGATCTGGAATCGAATGAGCTCGGGGTCGTACTTTCCGCCTCCGGTCAGGGCGGTCGAGATCCCCAAGCCGCACGGCGATGGGGTCCGCGCGCTAGGTGTGCCGACGGTCGCCGACAGGGTCGCGCAGACGGTGGTGGCCATGTACTTGGGGGAACGGGCGGAACCTCGGTTTCACCCCGACTCCTATGGCTACCGGCCGGGCAAATCGGCCCTGGAGGCGGTCGGGACATGCCGGCAGCGGTGCTGGAAGCACGACTGGATCATCGATCTTGATGTCCGGAAGTTCTTCGACGAAGTGCCGTGGGACCTCGTGGTCCGGGCGGTCGAGGCGATCACCGACTGTCGCTGGGTGCTGCTGTATGTCAAGCGGTGGCTTGCCGCCCCGCTTCAGCACCCGGACGGCACCCTCGTTGAGCGAGACAAGGGAACTCCGCAGGGGTCGGCGGTCTCGCCGGTCCTGGCGAACCTGTTCATGCATTTTGCGTTTGACCTATGGATGGCTCGGAACTTCCCGGGCTGCCCGTTTGAGCGCTACGCCGACGATGGTGTCGTGCATTGCAAGAGCAGGCGGCAGGCCGAAGCTGTGCTTGCCGCGATCGCCGCGCGGATCGAGGAGGTGGGCTTGCGCCTACATCCCGACAAGACGAGGATCGTCTATTGCAAGGACAGCAACCGTCGGGGAGGGCACGAGCACACGTCCTTTACCTTCCTCGGGTTCGCCTTCCGGCCACGGGAGGCGCGGCGCAAGGACGGCGGGAGCTTCACGTCGTTCCTGCCCGCGATCAGTCCCGAGGCGCTCAAGGCCAAGAGCGCCGATCTCCGCAAGATGCGGATCCACCGGCGTACCAACCTGTCGCTGGACGACCTGGCGCGATGGCTGAACCCCATCGTCGCCGGGTGGATGAACTATTACGGCCGGTACTACCGGACCGCGATGGACCCTCTCCTGCAGCGCGTCAACACCTACCTGATGCGCTGGGCCGGGAACAAGTACCGGCGACGACTGCGAGCCCACCGAAGGTTCTGGCGCTGGTGGACCGGACTGCTCGATCGACAGCCCGGTCTCTTCGCCCACTGGAAGTGGGTCCGCACCTACGTCTGACCTGCCGACGGGTGAGAAGAGCCCGGTGACGGGAGACTGTCACGCCGGGATCCGAGGGAGCCGGGGGCCGCAATGCCCCCGGCCACCCGACCTCAAGATTGAACTTTGACGGCTCCTAACCGGCCTGGGTGAGCGTGCGTCACCCCATACGGGTGATCACCTGGGCGCGTTGTGCACGTTGTGGGCCGCGCCGCGACC
>JBOGED010000015.1:0-12964 GCA_050743625.1 Egibacteraceae bacterium
CGTGCACGGCGTGGTGATGATGGGTACACAGTAAGGCCATATTTGGGGTCAAAGTGGGTCCGCCGTTTCCTTTGGGGCGGGTGGGTGGGGGAGGTTGGCGTGGTCGATGCACGTCGCTCCATTGCCAAGGCCGCACGCAGCGCACCCCGTCCAGGGTGGTGAACCGGCAGCTCCGATCCCGCTCGATCACGGCAAGGCGCTGCGCTGGGCTGGGATAGCGTCGCATGTCCACCCACGTGGTCCGCCCATTGCGGGTGATCTTGCGGCGCACGACGTCGGCGTCGCACGCGAGCAGCCTGGCGGTGGCCCCGCAGATCCTGCCCACCCAGTCCAACCGGGCGGCCGGCGCGCCAGGCTCGCCGGCCAACGTCTCCGGCGTGAGGAACACCGTGGCCCTCGGCTGCAGCCCCGCCACCGACGGCAAATCGTCCTTGCGCGCCAACGCCATCCGGGCCAGTTGCACGAGCGCGTCGGCGTTGCGCTGCTCCGACGTGCGCCGCTCCTCGTCGGGCATCGTGGCCGGGTCAGGCCCAGCCAACGCATCCAAGGCCGACCGCACCATCGCGCCACCGACTGGGTCCAACAGCCCGTCGATGTGGGTCATCCCGTCGTCCCGAGCCGACACGACCAGCCGACGGGCGGCGTACTGATCGCACGCGTCTTGCTCCTCCGGACCCGGGTCCGCGGCGTGCCGCCGGTCCGCGAGCTCCTCCCGGAACGCCCGGTCGTCCGTAACCGCGGCCAACTCGACCAACTCGGCCTGCGCCGATGCCATCAGATCCGGATGGCTGCGCGCTGCCCGCGCCAAAGCCTCGGTCTGGCCGGCACTGATCCGGCCCGCAGCCAACGCCGCCGCCGTCACCTCCAACTCGGGACCCACCAGCGCGGTCGCCAGCCGTACCTGGCGCATGGCCTGCCCGCCGGACAACTGCCCCGCGCCGCCTCCGCCCCGAAGCCGCGTCCTCGGCGCGACGGGCGACCTCGGCGGCGCACCGCAACCGCTCCGCCGCCACCCGTGCGGTCACGCAAGTCAACAATTCGACGTCTGCCCGCAACCTGGCCTCGTCCAAGACGCCCAGGTCACGCGCGGCCAGCCTGTCGCATGCTGACCTCAGCATCGCGTCTGGCGCCATTCCCCCGTCGCTCGAACTCATGTTCTCAATATAGTTGATACTCTCGTGTATTACAAGCGTTTAAACGCATAAATTGACAAGGAACAGCCGCAACGCAGCCCCGCTCCAGCCTCGCTCAGAGGGCTCGCGGCGTTTGCGTTGCCGGGAGGCGTTCCGCGGCAGTGAAGACCACCCGAGCGTTGGGATGCGCGTACACGCTGTAGGCCAGCCAGGTCGGGTCCTCAGGCGCGTGCTCCCGGGTCCGCACGCGGGCGGTCAGGACGGCTTGGCCGAGTGTGCGCCCCGCCTGTACCTGGTCGTAGAAGGTGCGGGCGAAGACCCAGGCGGGCTCGTCGGTCACCGACCACAACGGGCCGACGAACACGCCGCAGCGGCAGCGCCCGGCCCAAGCGGCGGCCCAACCACCCAGCTGGGTCAGCGACCAGGTCTGCTGGCCGGCCCGGCACGCGTTGAGGAACACCAGCGGACGGCGCCGCCCGATCGCGGTCTGACGCGGACCGTACAGGTCCTCGGGCCCCACACGACCACCGTCGGCCAACACCATCACGGACACGTCGCCGTGACCGGCGAAATGCCACAGATCGATCTCTCCTTGCTGCCCGTTCAGCAGCGCGCCAACGGCAGGTCCGCTGGCTTGCGGGGGGCTGCGATCTTCCAGCCCGTGCCGGTCGGCGAGACCAGCCACATAGCCGCGCTCTCGGGCCACCGACGGCAGCGGCGGCTGCCCAGGAGCCTGGCCTCCGTCGAGACAGGCCACACGGCGTATGTGGAGGCTGCCAGCCGGCCCGGACCGTCCGGCCAGCCAGCGGGTCAGCTCGAACCGGGCGCACAAAAAGTCGTCGTCGACGATGCGGTCGGGATCTTCGTCGTCATAGGGACGCACCAGCTCCCAGGGGGATCCACGGCTCATCGGAGGTGACCTGCAACGAGCGGGCCGCCGAAGCGGACAGGTCCCGGTAGGCGCGCCGCAGCTCGGGTGGGAACAGCTCGCGGTACAGCTGCTCACCCAATGCCCGTAACCCGGTCTGCGCCTGGCTGCCGGCCAACCCCTCGATGCGTTTCATCAGGCGAGCCTGGTACTGCTCGGGTGAGCCGAGGATGGCGACCTCGCCGGCCGGGTAGTAGTGGTAACCGGCGACACCGTTGGGCGAGTGCAACACGTAGCCGAGGACGCTGCGCCCGTCGCGCGTCGTCACGGTCACACGAAGATCGGCGTCAGGCGGTGGCGCGTAGGCGCCGCCGACGGCTACGGGGGCTTCGGTTCGCGCGTGCTCTTCCGACGCAGACTCGGCGCTGACCTCGATCGCCAGCCCGACCGTCGCGACGCTCAGCCCAGCCTGGCGAAAATCCAGGCGCACAACCGTGTCGCCTGCGCGCAGCGCGGTGAGAAAGAACACCGCCGTCTCGCTGTCCCGATCAGGCTCGACGCGCAGCAGGCGGACCGGGTCCCCTTCAATTTCGAAGTCCTCACCGCGGGCATTCAGGTGAACATCGACGGTTTGGGCCAGGCGGGCTCGCACGGCTCGGACCTCGGCGCTGGCCGCCAGCGGAGCGCACGTCAGCCGCACCGTGATCACCCCTCGCCGACCAAGAGCGAGGCGGCGGGGCGCCGAAATATCGGTGTAGCGGGTCACGACCGGGCTGGTCAGCCGCTCGCCCAGCCCCTCCAGCGCCGTCGACCAGTCGGGGCCGGCCGAGGAGTCGTCACCGTCGGCGCGCGACCTGCTCCACGTTGCCAGCCCGATCCCCCCGCACCCGATCCCCATAGGCGTTGCCGAGGCTGTGCTGGGTCATGGCCCAGTCGGCGGGCAGCGCCTCACGGGTAAACACCTGCAACGCGGCCTGGTAACAGCCGATCGCGCGCTCCAAGTTGCCAGCCCGATCACCCAGGGGATTCTGGGCGATGCTGTTAGCCAATTCGACCTGCAGGGCCGCCCACAGGGACGGGACCTCGTATCGGGACATGAGAGCCAAAGCCTGTTCGTAAACCTGGATGCGCCGGGGCAACTCCTCTGTCCTGGTGAGTCTGTCGGCCTCTTCGACCAGCGACTGCAGTTCGCGCGATATCCCTGGGTCGGCCATGTCACCGTCCCCGCCAGGCGGTTCTGGCACACCAGCTTCGCGACCCGCGGTCATGGCCGTAAAGGCGGTGTCCACTCCCAGGGCGCGGCAACGTTGCAGTAAGGCTCGGTGGTCCTCGACGACTGCCGCCCTCTCGTCGTCTTGGGCTTGGGCGAGTTGGGCCAGTAGCGCGTCGGCAGCCTGACTCAACAGTTCCGGGTGGGCCTCCAGGATGCGACGTGACTCCAGCCAAGTCGGAGCCGTGATGAACTCGGTAACAACGGCCAGCAATTGGCCATAGTCGACTCGGTTCCGTTTACCGCCGAAGCGCCTGAACGCCATCGAGTTGCCCTCCCGGCAACGCACTCACTCCCCTACAACGCGTGAGGTGCCCGCCCACCACGCTACCTTTTCTCCCTCTGACACTGCGTGCGGGAGAGATCCAGCCGACTAGCTAGAGCTCCTCCAGTAGGCGCCGCGTGTGGGTTTCGAGCGCGAGCAGCCTTCCGTCGAGGCGGTGCAGCTTGGCCTTGGCCCAGCTGTTCAGCACGTTGGTGAGCAGGTCGAGCGTCTCCCAGAGCGCGACCCGCTGGCGGCTCACCGGCGCGCGCGCCTCGTAGGCGTCGGTGAACAGGTCGCACAAGATCTCCAGGTCGCGCAGCTGGTCACGGCGCGCGGCGTCGCGACCCGCAAGCGTCGCAAGCCCGATCGACTTGAGGGTCGCGCGGAACAGCGCGATGTCGAGCGCTGGCTCGGCCTGGCAGAAGCCGTCGAAGTCGATGAACGCGATCCGGCCACCGGCGAGGAGCACCTGCGCGGGGCGGAAGCTGCGGTGGGAGGGGACGAGCGGGTCGGCGGGGAAGCGGTCAGCGAGCTCGGAGACAGCGGCGAGCAGCGGGCCCGCCGCACCGGCGACGGCCGGAAGGGCGGCACCGAGACGCGCGGCGCGCTCACGCACCTCGGCCAGCTCGTCGGCCAGAGTGACCGGCTCGCCGTAGACGACGCCGCATCGGTGCAGGGCCGCGAGACCCGCCGCGGTCTGGCGCAGGGCCTCCGCAAGCGCACCGGATGTGAGCGCGGCGCCCTCGTCCAGCTTCTCGCGAATCAGCTCCTTGAGGGTCAGCTCCTCGTCGACTGGCCCTTGGATCAGCACGCGCTCCCGCTCGAGGTACGCCAGGGGCTCGGCGATCGCGACGACATCCCCGCTGGCCAGCGGCGAGTCCCACAAGGCCCGCATCGCCTCGTAGGCGTTGCGGCCCTTGTCCGCCCGGTAGGTCTTCGCCACCACGAGCCGGGGCCAACCCGGCTCCGCGCGCTCGTAAGAGAGCGTGGAGACGACCGTGCACCGGCTGCCGCGCTTGTAGCGGACGACCCGAGGAGCGCAACTCGCGATGCGCAGGTCCTCGTCGTGTTGGTGGCGGATCGCTGCCTCCAAGAACACGCGGGCGGGCTCCGGGTCGGTAAGCAGCGGGACGGCGGGCAGATCGGCGTCCTCGGCGCGGGTCTCCAGGTGGAGTCCCAGGCGAGGAAGGCTGCACCGCCAACCGGCGGATCCCAGCTCCGAGGCACCGCACGCAAGCGTCGGAGCCTCGCCCCCCGGCGGGTCGAGAAGGCCGACGAGCCCCACGGTGCGGCATTCCCCGCCGGGGGCGTCGATGACGACCTCGTACTCGACCCTCCAGCACTGGTCCTCTTTGAGGCGGATCCGTCGCGCGGCGCAAGAACGCAGGGTAGACGCGCCTGACTGGAGCTCCGGAACCGCACGTGCCAGCTCCTCGCCTACACGCCCACCGTCGGATGCCGCCAGCAGCCAGGCCGGCGGGGCGGAGAACCGCCGCAACCCCGCGAGGACCGCGGAACGGCTCATCGCGTCGAGCACGTGAGCGAGCCGCGCGCCTTTCAACTTGTGCCAGGCATGGGAGGCCATTCTGGTGAAGCTGCAGATCTCGTACGCGGCATGCCGATCGGCGAGCAGTTTCCGGTCGACCCCCGCCGCGTCGGCGTACGCGGCCAGGAACGCCTCGGACAGCCCGGTCGCCTCGGCTCCCGATTTCGCCACCCCCAGCGCAAGGTAGGCCGTGAACTGGCCGAGGTCGAGGGCTGGCTCTGCCTGGCAGAAGTCGTCGAAGTCCAGCAAGCCCGCTCTACCCTGACGGTCAAACACGATCTGCGAGTGGGTAAAGTCGCCGTGGGCGAGCCCCAGTTCCCGCGGCACCGAGGCCGCCGCAAGCTCCTCGGCCTGGTCCAACCCTCGGTCCAGCCGATCCCCAAGCTCGGGCGCGTGCCGCCGGATCGCACCGAGTTGGTCCCGCAGGCCGCGGATCTCCATCTGAAAAGTCCGGTCAGCCCCCAACCGACAGCCCGAGTTATGGAGTACGGCGCCGGTGACGGCGGCGCGCTGGAGCAGCTCCGGCAAAGCCATCCCGTGCGGGCTAGCCTCACCGCGCAGGAGCGATGAGATCCCCGGGGTTCCCTCCATCGGGTCCATGAGCACGAGCTTGAGGTCCTCGTCGTAGCCGAGGCAGCGAGGCACCGCGAGAAGAGGTTGGAGTCCTCGGGTCAAGGCAGGGGTCCGCTCTCCTTCTCCCCCAGCGGTGATCTTGCCGTAGATCGTGCGATTTCCTGGCTCGAGCCGGTAGCGGAGGACGCAGCGCCCGCGCCGTGGGTACGCGACCACGTCGACCTGGCAACGGTCGAAGGTCCCGCCCACAAGGGCACTCAAAGCAGCGAGCATCCGCTCGGGGTCGGTCGCGTCCACGAGCATCGGGAGATCGCCGTCCACGGGGAAGGCGCTCAACGCCATCGCGAGCGGCTCTACGTGGGCCACGGTCGCCGAGAAGGACACTGTCTCGGGGCGGCCGGCAGCGCGCGCGGCCAGCGGGGTGAGCCGCTCGTCGACGTACCGTTGCGACGCGGCGGGGTCAGGGAAGACCCGACCGCACACGATCCGATCCTCGGACCCGATTCGCAGCTGGTACCTGACGATCGCGGAGTCCCCTGGCAAGTAGAGCGCCTTGCCCGGCCGGCAGCCGTCGATCCGCGATCCCGCCCCGGCCAGCGCCTCGCCAATGACCGCCCGCATCCGGTCACCGTCGAACGCGGCAGCGAGACCCGGCAGCTCCCGAAGGAGCCCGGGATTGGCGAGCGGATCGACGGTCAACAGCTCCCCCTCTTCCTCGACGATGCGCGCCGCTATCATGCCCCGTCGTGGAGTTGGACGTGGAGCCACCCTTCGTCTTGATTAAACCGGGCGCCAACGAGCGCGACTTCTTCGACCTCGATTCGGGTTCCTCCTGACGTTACTCAGCGCCTGGCTCGACGAGCAGCGCCGTGGAGCGATCGTGCGCGGGTCCCGCTACCCGATGCGGCTCGACCCCCGGTGGTCGCCGGAGCCGGACCTGCTCGTCGTCACCGACGCGCACCGGGATCGGATCACCGCGCAGCGCCTGGAAGGGCCCGCCGATCTCGTCATCGAGATCGCCTCGGACGGCGACCCGGGGTTCGACGAGCGGGAGAAGCTACCTCGCTACCGCGCGGCCGGTATTCATTCCCGAGATCTGGTTGGTCTCGCCGCAGACGTGCAGGGTGCGCGTTGATCGGCTCGATACCAAGGGTGTCGGTGAGTTTTCTGGACGTTTACCGGACTATATGTCCGGTCAACGTCCAGAAAAGTGCGGCAATGAGGCGTCCGGTCGCGCGGCGTGGTCTGGCGTGGTGCATGTTCGTGCGTGTTGAGGTGATCGCACAGCGTGTTACCCAGCTGGGCTGAGTTCGGCGAAGGTGGCGCGCGTTGCGTCGCCAGGCCTGCCCCCTGTTCGGGGAGAACACCGTCCGAAGGATGCGGAACGCCCGTCTAGGTGGATCCTCAGCGGCCGTTGCGTGAGAAATGCATCCAATCCTTGGTGTTGCTCCAGCCGCCACCCCATCCCCAGCCGATCGAGGCGAACGCCCCGGTCACCTCGTCGTCGGCGAAGATCATCCCCGGGCGCCGCCAGCCGCGGTCCGCGTACGAGGAGGCCAGCTCGGGGAGGACCAAGCCACCCTTGACGTACGGGTTGTGGAACGGGTTGACGTCGACCGCCAAGCCATAGGCGTGCTGGGACCACGAGGTCCCGCCGGTGGTCGCGCGGCACACGAAGGCAGTCGTGTTGTTGCCGTCGCCGGTTGGTGGCGCGTCCAGCTCCGCCAGCGTGACGACGCGCATCTCCTCGATCGGGAACCGAGCGTCGTAAAGGCGGCGGAAGACCGCTGCGACGTCCTTGGCCACCGACGCGTGAACGAGCATCTCGCCGCGGTGCGGGTGTTGGTCGAAGCCCCAGAAGCTCAGCGTGAGATAGCGCAGGTCCTCGACGGCGACCGGGCACCGCGGCGACCAGGTGGACCGCTCGACGACGCGTCGGGGTACCGGATCGATCGTCGAGGAAAACTCGTCGCCATCAGCCGGCGGCTGCCCGTCAGGGGGAGGCAGCTGGCGGTCCCGCAGCTCCCCAGGGGTCGGGCGGACCTCGCCGAACCCGTCAGGGCCGGTTGGCAGCACGCGTGTCCCCAACCAGGGCGGCCGTTCGGTCGTGGGCTGAGCCGCGAGCGAGAACGAAGAGGCCGCGAGCGCCACGCACAGCCCGACCACCACGAGACTGAGAAACGCAAACCGGCGCGCCATGCGCCTCACGGTAACCGAAGTCGGCGCGGACCCCCCGGAACCTCGGCCGGTCCTTTCCTGCACTGTGCAGAGTTAGGCCGGTATCCCGGCTTTATCCTGCACAGTGCAGGATAAAGCCGCCGCTAAAGCCGCCGGCCGGCGCGAGCCCTCAGCGCAGCGCCTGCTCGACGTCGGCGATCAGGTCGGCGGGGTCTTCGATGCCGACGGAGAGGCGGATGAGGTCGTCGGGTACCTCCAGCGGCGATCCGGCCACCGACTGGTGCGTCATACGCCCTGGATGCTCGACCAGCGACTCGACGCCGCCGAGCGACTCGGCCAAGGTGAACACTCGGAACCGGGCGCAGGCGCGCAGCGCGGCATCGGCGTCGGCCATGTGGAACGACACCATGCCACCGAAGTCACTCATCTGCTGGGCCGCGATCTCGTGACCCGGATGCCCGGCCAGCCCCGGGTAGCGGACGCCGCGCACCGCCGGGTGCGCGCACAGGGCGGCGACCACGGCCCGGGCGTTCTCGCAATGGGCGCGCATCCGCACGGCTAAGGTCTTGATCCCGCGGAGGACGAGGAACAGGTCCCACGGGCCGGGCACCGCCCCGACCGCGTTCTGGAGGAAGCGGACCTGCTCCGCCACGCGGTCGTCGCTGGTCAGCACCGCCCCGCCCACGACGTCGCTGTGCCCGCCGAGGTACTTCGTGGTCGAGTGCACGACCATGTCGGCACCGAGCGCGAGCGGCTGCTGCAGGTAGGGCGTCGCAAAGGTGTTGTCGACCACAACCCGCGCGCCGCGCTCGTGCGCGAAGGCCGCCAGGGCGGCGATGTCGAAGACTGTCATCAGCGGGTTGGTCGGCGTCTCGATCCACAGCATGCGGGTATTCGCTCGCCAGGCCACGGCGACGCGGTCGAGGTCGCTCAGGTCGACAGGCTCGAAGGTCAGACCCCACGGGGCATGCACCCGTGCGAGCTGCCGGTACGTGCCGCCGTAGACGTCGTTGGCCATGACGACGTGGTCGCCTGGGGCACAGGCGCGCAAGACCGCGTCGCATGCGGCGAGCCCCGAGGCGAACGCGAAGCCGTGGCGGGCGCCCTCCAGGGACGCCAGCGCGGTCTCCAGAGCGTCGCGGGTCGGGTTGCCACTGCGCGCGTAGTCCCAGCCGCGATGCGCACCGACCTCGGCCTGCGCGAAGGTCGAGGTCTGGTACACCGGCACGGTCACCGCACCGGTGGCGGCGTCGGGGTCCTGGCCGGCGTGGATCGCTCGGGTCGCAAAGCCGGCGTCTCCCCAGCCGCTCACGAGCGGTCCCGCGCCATCAGGAAGTCGAGCACGTCGGCGCGGGTCAAGACCCCTACCGGCTCTGGGCCGTCGCACACCAGGACGGCCGGTGCCCGCTCGGTGAGCAGGGTCATGGCCGCATCGACGGTGTCCCGCCTATCGATCATGGGCAACGGTGAGTCCATCACCTCGCCGACGACCGCGTCGAGTACCCGGAAATCAGGTGGACCGGGATGCCGGTAAACCTGTTCGAGAAGGCTCCGCTCCCGGATGCTGCCGAGCACGTCGTCTCTGGACTTAACCTGATCGCGCTTCACCACCGGCATCTGGCTGACCCCGTAGGTGTGCAGCGTCGCGATCGCGTCGCGTACCGCCTCGTCGGGGTGGACGTGGACGATCGCCGGCATCGGGCCCGTCTTCGCGGCGAGCACCTCGGCCAACCGAGCGCCCGAGCCCGTGCGGTCGAGGAAGCCATTGGCGGCCATCCACTCGTCGTTGAAGAGCTTGCTGAGGTAGCCGCGCCCCGAGTCGGGGAGCAGCACGACGATGGTCGCGTCCGCAGGGTAGGTGGCGGCCACCTGCAACGCGGCCCAGGCCGCCATGCCGCCCGACCCGCCGACCAGCATGCCCTCCTCACGCGTCAGCCGGCGCGCGGTGAGGAACGAGTCGCGGTCGCCGACGCGGACGAAACGGTCGACCACGCGGGCGTCGAACGTCGCGGGCATGAAGTCCTCGCCGACGCCCTCGACGAGGTAGGGATGGACGTTGTCGCCCGAGTAGATCGACCCCTTGGGGTCCACGCCGACCACGACCACGTTCGGGTTGCGCTCCTTGAGGTAGCGCCCGGTGCCGCTGATGGTTCCACCAGTCCCCACGCCAGCCACGAACACGTCGATCCGCCCATCCGTCTGGCCCCAGATCTCCGGGCCAGTCGTGCGGTAATGCGCCTCGGGGTTTGCTTGGTTGCGGTACTGGTTCGGCTGGAAGGCCCCGGGGATCTCCTCGGTCAGGCGGTCCGCGGTGCGGTAGTAGCTGCGCGGGTCGGCGGGTTCGACCGAGGTCGGGCACAGCACGACCTCGGCGCCGAACGCGCGCAGGAGGTTGATCTTCTCTTGGCTGACCTTGTCCGGCATGACGAAGACGCAGCGGTAGCCACGCCGCGCCGCCACCATCGCCAGCCCCGCACCGGTGTTGCCGCTCGTCGGCTCGACGATCGTGCCGCCGGCCCGCAGCCGGCCACTGGCCTCCGCGGCGCCGACCATCGTCAACCCGATGCGGTCCTTCACGCTCCCCCCAGGGTTCAGGAACTCCGCCTTGGCCAGCAGCGTCGGTGGGACACCCGCGCTGAACCGCGCCAGCCGCACCAACGGGGTGCCGCCGACCAGGTCGACGAGCGAATCGACCACACCCGGCGGCGAGTCCGCTGGCCGGGAGTCTCCGGAGAGGGGGCTCATCGCCTGGAGGCTACCGAATGTCTGCACCCACCGGCCAACGCGTCAGCGGCCCAGCCTCCAAGCTACGTACTATCCGGGGTCGCCGCCGGCTCGGCAGGCCGTCACATATCGCTCATGAAACGATCGAGCTTCTTGAATCCCTCCCTGATAGGCACTGAGAACGCCGTCGAGTTCCGACACCCATTCCATCGTGCTCGACACCACACGCCCCGCTCCTAATGCGAGAAGACCGCGTTCAGCGGCCTCGGCATACTCACCACGTCGAGCGGCGATGAGGCCCAGATCGATGTGGGCGACAGCGAGGCGGGTAGGCCAACGCCCCATACCGTCACCGATGGTGCACTGATCGATGACATGGAGGGCGTGCTCCTCGGCCCGGTCGAGGATACCGAGCCAGACATACACGGTCGCCGCATAAAAGGACAGCTTCGAGCTGTCGAAGACGAAGTGGTGGTCTGGATGCGTCGGAGTGGGCAACCTCGCCAATGCGGCGGCGCCAGTGCGCATGGCCTCTTCAGCACGCCGCCGGTCCCCCAGGCGGGCCCAAGCCTTCGCCTCCTGGACGGCGAGCTGAACGCCGGCGGATGTCCCGGACGCGAGGTCGCGGCCAGCGCGGGCATGGTCGACTACCCGAGGGTAAGCCCCCTCTAAGAGAGCGAACCAAGCGCTCAGCTCATGGGTCCACGCCATCAGCTCCTCGTGGCCGCCCTCGCGACCCAGCTCGAACGCGGCATCACGGCTTGCTTCCGCCGCAGACTGGTCTCCGGTGTCGAACTGGAGGACCGCGAGTAGGAGCGCAAGCCATCCTCCGTCGACTATCAGGTGGCGGCGCTGCCCGAGCGTCAAGCGCGTTTCGAGTAACTGCTTGACGTACCGCAGGCGCCGTCTCACGCGAGGGATCAACACCTCAGGGCGCGAGTGTGGATAGTCGCGGGCGAGACGGTCGACGCTCTGGTCGAGCATCTCCAGCGTCCCAGTGGCGACAGTCGATGCCTCTACCAGGCGGGCCAGCTGAACCGCCTCGGAAGCAGCGATCTTATCGAGAGCCAGTGACGGCGACCTCTCAGATCGGTCGAACAGGTGGGCGACCTGGTCACCGAGGAGCTGGCGTAGCGCGGGGCGGAAGTCCACGCGCGGCAGGTGATCCCCGCGCTCCCACTTCGACACGGTGGCTTGCTCGAGGGTGTCCACGCCGGGGCTGGCCGCGACCACCTCGCGGGCAAGCTTCTCTTGTGACCAGCCGCGCCGCAGCCTGGCAGCGCGGATCGCGTCCCCTAGATACTCGAGCTCCTCCACCTCGCCAGCCTAGTCCAGCGCAGTCCGGCGGAGTCAGCTCCATGGGACTCCTTGAGGTTGGTTGGTGCGAGCGCCAGCCTCCGTCGCATGGCTAGCCCCACGATCCTCGTTCGCGAGCTGATTGTCCGCGCACTCGACCTCATCGACCCCGCCGACGAGGACATGGAGATCGTGCGCCACTTGCTGCGCGACGCAGTAGGTGTCCTCGACACCCCTTATGCCGGCGGTACGCACCGGCCATCCCGTTGAACCACACGGGTGTCCTCTGGGGTGGCTCAGCCGGAGCGGTCGCGCGCGACCGGCGTGCCGAAGATGAAATCGTCCATCACCACGAGATCGCGGTCCCCGCGCTCGTTCGGCCGAGCGCGAGGTTGCCGCTCTTGATCCTCACGCGCGCCACCCGCCGGTTGAGGAAGCGGACACCGAGGAAGGACAGGGTTTGCCGGCCGGGGATCGCCGGCACCTCAACCCGTGCCAGCCGCTCGCCCCGCTCGTCAAAATAGTCGATCCTGGTCCCCGGCCGGTCCACGTCGGTGAACACGGCGCCGAAGCCGTTGGTTGTGGCCGGCGTCGAGGTGCCGGGCACGAAGAAGCGCACCTGCATGATGTTGTTGCCGAGCGCGGTGAACAGCCGCTGAGCGCTGAACGTCCTGAACAGTCCTGAGTAGGTCGGGTTGATGTTGTCGAACTCGATCGGTCCCACCCCGGCGTTGGCACTCACCTGAAAACCCGACCCGCGAGTCGAGAACACCACGCCCCGAGGCACGGTGCCTGGTACCAGACCCCGTGTCGGCTCAGGTCCGGATTCCGGGCCTGAGTCGACACACCACGCTTGGGGGTGAGAATGGTGAGCCGCCGGCCAACGCGTCAGGCAACCTGCGCAGCTATATCACGCTATCACGCGGCTGCGGCAGGTGGTCGGGCCCGATCTGGTGAAGCGCGGGCCGGCCGGCTACCGGCTAGTCCCGTGTTCCGCACATGGGGTTCGTTCGGCGGGTGGCAGTGGGTGGTGGACCATTCAGTTTTGCGCGCGTACGCGCAAAAGGGCAGGCCAACGGCCTGCCGAGGGAGCCACAACGTCCTTCGGCCC
>JBOGED010000016.1:0-3000 GCA_050743625.1 Egibacteraceae bacterium
CGCGGTATACCGCGCGGATCCTCCACAAAGCTTCTGTTCCTGCACATCTGCGTGAGCGAATGTGCCGTGACGGGCGCCTACGCCCGCAACAGCACCTCCAGCGCGGCTGCGGTACCGCTGCTGGCCACGACGTCGGGGCTTCGGCAACCGAGGAGCCAACAGCCGCTCACGGCCTGGTCAGCTTGGCGTTGCAGATTTCTGGTTGTTTACTGGACATTATGTCCGGTAAACAACCAGAAAAGTGTGGAGGAGCCCGCCGTTGCGGGGCTGAGCCGAGGCTGCACGCAGCCCGTCGCGCCGCATGAATTATCGCACCAGCCACAGCAGCACACGGCACTGAACTGGGCATTCATCCGCTGTGTCAGGAGGTCTGGAGTCAGCAAGAAGTCTGTTGTCGAGATCCATCAGCGCCTTCGTCTGCGGGTTGACGCGTGCGGAGCGTCGTGACGAGATCGCAAGACTAATGATGAATACCCCGCACCAAGCCAACCCGAGCAACGCGGGAGCGAACACTCTTATCATTACTCCTCATCCTCAATGTGCCTGGGAAGGCGATCCCGCAGCGTTCTCTGTGCAGGTCCTGCACGGCGGATACGTGCATGTCAATGACGATCGCATTGGGCCGCCTGCCTGACCTCCCCCGAAGGACCGATTGCGGCGGTCACGTGTCAGCCATTCGGCTGATTCGACGCCGAGCCAGAGCCGTATCCTGTTCCGATGCCACCTACGATTTTTGGCCGCGGGGTTTGGGGGCGGTTGCGGACGGCGGCGGCTGCCTTGGTGCTCGCGTTCCTCTTGCTGCTCGATCTCTTCCTGGTCGTACCGCAGGAGCCGAGGGTGGCCTGGCCGTTGCTGGTCGCGGGTGTGCTGACCGCGGCGCTCAGTCTGTCGCCGGGTTCGCTCGCCTTCCGGGCCGCGCTTGGGGCGGCATGCTCGGGCGTGGTGACCGCCTGGCTGTTCACCCTTCAGAGCTCGCGGACATGGGGGCTCGCCGAGTCCGCCGCCTTGCTGCTCCTGATCGCCGCGGTGAGCCGACTTACCGCGGCGAGGATCGCCGTGCCATGCTTGGTCGCACTCTGCGGAGCGGTGATCGCGCAACCTTTCCGCCTTGCGGCTCCCGTCGCGCAGCTCTACAGCCTGCTGCTTGCCTTCCCGGCGACCGCCGCGATCGCGCTGGGCGGTGTCTTGCGCCTCAGTGATCAGCGCAAGAGCGCCGAGTTGCAGGCGGTGCGCGAGGCCGTACGCCAGAAGGAGCGGCTCGACCTGGCCCGCGAGCTTCACGACTTCGTTGCCCACCACGTCACTGGCATCGTCGTCCAGGCCCAGGCCGCGCAGGTCGTCGCGGCGCAGGACGCCGCCGCGGTCACGAGCGCGCTTAAAGTGATAGAGCAGGCCGGCGCCGAGGCCCTCGCGTCGATGCGGCGGCTCGTCGCGGTGCTGCGTGGGGAGGAGGTCTCGCTGGATCCAGGGAGCGACGTCGGGCAGTTGCGCGAGTTGGTGGAGGGCTTCACCCGCTCAAGCCCTGGACTCGCCGTCGCATTGGACATCGGCGATGGCCTCGAGGCGGCCCACCTTCCTCCCCCCCTCGTCTCGACCGTGTACCGAGTGGTGCAAGAGTCGTTGACGAACGTCCGCCGTCACGCGGCCGGCGCGACCACCGTGAGGATCACGCTCGATCGCATCCACGACCGCCTGCATGTGTGCGTCCGCGACGACGGCCAAGCGACCACGTCATCGCTCGACCCTGGGACCGGGTTCGGGCTCGCGGGGCTCACCGAACGGCTCGACTCGCTGGGCGGAACCTTGCGGGTAGGACCACAGCCGGAGGGCGGATGGGAGGTCCTCGCCACGCTCCCCGTTCCGAGGAGGGCCATGTGACGATCCGTGTGCTCGTCGCCGATGATCAAGAGATGGTCCGCACGGGCTTCAGGATGATCCTCAACGCCGCGCCGGATATCGAGGTCGTCGCCGAGGTGGGGGACGGGATCGCGGCGGTTGGCGCGGCGAACCGGCTTCGCCCTGATGTGTGCCTGCTGGACATCCGCATGCCATTCCTCGACGGCTTGGAGGTCACCCGCCGACTTGCGGGACCGGCGGTCGTCGACCCAATGAGAGTCGTCGTCGTGACCACGTTCGATCTCGACGAGTACGTCTACGGGGCGCTGAGGGCGGGCGCGTGTGGCTTTCTGCTGAAAGATAGCGGGCCTGCGCTCCTCGCCGAAGCCGTACGCCGCCGCCGCCGGTGACGCGCTGATCTCACCATCGGTCACCGTGCGACTGCTCAAACACCTCGCTGCACCCGGCAGTGGAGCCCGCAAACCGCGGGAGCCGATCACCGAGCGCGAGCTCGATGTCGCGCGCCTAGTCGGGCGTGGCCGTACCAACGCGGAGATCGCCAAGGAGCTGTTCGTCTCGCTATCGACGGTGAAGACCCACCTCGCGAGGGTACAAGCCAAGCTTGGCGCTAGGAATCGGGTCGAGATCGCCGCCTGGGCGTGGGAGTCGGGCCTGATGGGCGACGCCTAACCGGTGTTGCGGCACCATGAGGGCATGGCAGTAGAACTCAACCACATCATCATCCCCGCAAAGGACAAGCACGCCTCCGCTGAGTTCCTGGCCGAGATCCTCAGCCTCGACGTTTCGCCCCAGTTCGGCCCGTTCATCCCTGTCCAGGTCGGCGGCGTCACGCTGGACTTCATGGACTCCGACGACTTCCGCCCCGAATGGCATCACTGCGCGTTCCTGGTGACCGAGCCCGAGTTCGACGAGATATTGGCGAGAGTCAAGGAACTGGGCGTGACCTACTACCCCAACCCCCAGCACACCGGGCCGGGCGAGATCAATCACGACTGGGGAGGCCGCGGCTTCTACTTCGACGACCCCAACGGCCACAACCTGGAGGTCTTAACCCAGCCCTACGGCCACCAACCAGACTAAACGAACCCGTAAACTCGACCTCGCAGCGAAGCGAAGCGGAGCGCGGTTCGAGGGGCTCGATGC
>JBOGED010000017.1:0-6086 GCA_050743625.1 Egibacteraceae bacterium
GCTTCCTCCGCATGCGGAGGAAGCTGCAGTGTGACTGGTCACCTCGGCGGTCAGCGGGTTCGAAGTGGGGTCACTATATGTGCCCTTTAGGGGGTTATGGGGCAATCTTGCGGGGAAACCTCCGGTCTGCGCAAGCTGACGAATCATCGTGGCCGTCCGCCAACCCCCGGGAGGTTCTTCGTGAGGATGAGCGCGCCCTCCATGGCCGCCCAGATCGGTCGGCGTGAGCTCGTCATCGGCATCAGTCCCTTCGGCGAGCCTAACGCACGGCTCGTTGGCTCGGTGTGCCGGGGCGGGGGATTGGGGGTGCTCGACCTCGGCTCGGGTGATCGCCAGGCGAGCCGGGCGCGCGATGCCTTGAAGCTGGTGCCGCGGTGGGCCCCAGGATCGTTCGGCGTCCGGGCCGCGCCGGGCTGCGCGCTGGGGCCGGAGGACCTGCCGGCCGAGGTGGACACCGTGCTGCTCGGCGCGGGCTCACCGTGGCGCGTGGAAGACCTGCGAGATCGATACCGGGTCCTCGTCGAGGTCACCGGGGTCGAAGAGGCGCTTGAGGCGACCCGAAGAGGCGCGCATGGCCTGGTCGCGCGGGGTCACGAGGCGGGCGGGCGGGTCGGAGAGCTGGGATCGTTCGTGTTGCTCCAACGGCTGCTGGCCGAGCCTGAGCTGAACGTCCCGGTGTGGGTCTGCGGCGGCGTCGGCCCACGCACGGCGGCGGCTGCGGTGATGGGCGGGGCGGCCGGAGTGGTGCTGGACAGCCAGCTCGCCCTACTCCGAGAGTCGGAGCTGCCGGACGAGGTGTGCGCGGCGATCGCCGCGATGGACGGGTCTGAGACCGTCGTGATCGAGAGCATACGCGTCCTGGCGCGGCGCGGCGCCATGAGCCCGAACACCCCCGCGCTGCCCATCGGCCAGGACGCATGGCTCGCCAAGCGGTTCGCCGACCAGTTCCGCACCGCCGGCCGCGCGGTCCGCGCGGTCCAAGAATCGATCTTCGACACGCTGCGCGACGAGGAGGCCGCTCATGCGCTGCGCGCAGGCGCACCGCTGTCCCGCGCGCTAGGCACCGCGCTCCCGATCGCTCAGGGACCGATGACCAGGGTCAGCGACCAGGCCGCGTTCGCCGCGGCGGTCGCCGAGCACGGCGCGATGCCGTTCGTCGCGCTCGCACTGGCAAACCGTGAGCAGGCGCGCGCGCTGCTGGACCAGACTCGCGCGGCGCTCGGTGAGCGCCCCTGGGGCGTCGGCGTGCTGGGGTTCGCGCCGGAGGAGACCCGCGCCGCCCAGCTCGAGGTCATCCGCGAGGCGAGGCCGGACTGCGCGGTGATCGCGGGTGGCCGGCCGTCGCAGGCGGCCACGTTGGAAGAGGTCGGGATCAGCACCTTCCTGCACGTGCCCTCACCGGGGCTGCTCGAGCAGTTCCTGGCCGCGGGCGCGCGCAAGTTCATCTTCGAGGGGTCCGAGTGCGGCGGCCACGTCGGTCCCCGGTCCAGCTTCGCGCTGTGGGAGGCGCAGCTCGCCGTGCTGTCCGACTTTTTGGACACGCAAGGTGACGACGCGGGCCAGATTCAGGTGTTGTTCGCGGGCGGGGTCCACGACGCGCGGTCCGCCGCGATGGTGGCGGCCCTGGCCTGTCCGCTCACCGGGAGAGGCGTGTGCGCCGGCGTGCTCATGGGCACCGCCTACCTGTTCACCGAGGAGGCGGTCGGTTGCGGCGCCATCGAGCCGCTGTTCCAGCGCCAGGTGCTGCAAGCCGAGCGGACCGAGCTGTTGGAGACCGCGCCCGGCCACGTCACCCGCTGCGTGACGAGCCCGTTCGCCGAGAGCTTCCAGGCCATCAGAGACGACCTGCGCGGCCAGGGCCTCCCCGACCGGCAGGTCTGGGAGGAGCTTGAGCTGCTCAACCAAGGGCGGCTCCGGATCGCCAGCAAAGGCATCCAACGCGTGGGCGCCGACCTGGTCGCAGTCAATGAGGACCAGCAGCTCGCCGACGGCCTGTTCATGGCCGGCCAGGTCGCGGTCCTGCGCTCGGCCACCACGACGATCACGGCGCTGCACGCCGCGGTCAGCGACAAGGCGGCGGCCTACCTCACCGAGCGGGCCACGCGGCTGCGGTCGCAGCTGGGGACCACCACCGTCGAGCGGCACGAGTGTCCCCCGCCAGTCGACGTCGCGATCGTCGGCATGGCCTGCATGTTCCCCGGTTCCCCCGACCTTGCGAGCTTCTGGGCGAACGTCGTCGCGGGCGTGGACGCGATCACCGAGGTCCCCCCCGAGCGGTGGGACCCTGAGGTCTATTACTCCCCCGAGGCCATCGGCCGCACCGCGGGTGCGCTCACGCCGTCGAAGTGGGGAGGGTTCCTGCCAAGGATCCCGTTCGACCCACTCCGCTACGGCATTCCCCCGACGTCGCTGACCAGCATCGAGCCGGCGCAGTTGCTCGCGCTGGAGGTCGCGCAGCGGGCCTTGGCGGACGCCGGGTTACCGCGGCGGGACTTCGACCGGTCGCGCGTCTCGGTGGTGTTCGGCGCCGAGGCTGGCGGCGACCTGTCGAACGCGATGGCGCTGCGGACCTTGCTGCCCTCCTACGTCGACGAGGTCCCCGAGGAGCTGTCCGCCCAGCTGCCACCGATGACCGAGGATTATTTCCCCGGCATGCTCGCGAACGTCATCGCCGGCCGGATCGCCAACCGGTTGGACCTGGGCGGGGTCAACTACACCGTGGACGCGGCGTGCGCGTCCTCTCTCGCCGCTCTTCACGCGGCTTGCAAGGAGCTGACCAGCGGCACGAGCGACATGGTGCTCTGCGGCGGTGCCGACCTGCACAACTGCATCAACGACTACCTGGTCTTCGCCGCGGTGCACGCGCTGTCGCCCACCGGTCAGTGCCGCACGTTCGACGCCTCCGCGGACGGCATCGCCCTCGGCGAGGGCGTGGCGTGCGTGGCGCTCAAGCGCCTTGAGGACGCCGAGCGCGACGGCGATCGCATCTATGCCTTGATCAAAGGGGTTGGCAGCGCGAGTGACGGCAGGTCGCGCAGCCTCACCGCGCCGCGACCCGAGGGACAACGCAGCGCCTTGGAACGGGCCTACGGCAACGCGCGTATCTCGCCGGCCGAGGTGGGCCTGGTCGAGGCGCATGGCACCGGGACGGTGGTCGGCGACCGCACCGAGCTTGGCACGCTGACCGAGGTGTTCACCGAGGCCGGCGCGGCGCCGGGCAGCTGCGCGTTGGGGTCGGTCAAATCCCAGATCGGGCACACCAAGTGCGCGGCGGGCCTGGCCGGGATCGTCAAGGCGGCGCTCGCGCTGCACACCGGGATCCGACCGCCTACCCTCCACGTGACCGAGCCGAACAAGGCGTGGCGGGCGGACTCCAGTCCCTTCACCTTCTCCCCTGTCGCCCGCCCCTGGCCGGCGCTGCCCGCCGAGCGCGTCGCGGGCGTCAGCGCCTTCGGCTTCGGCGGCACCAACTTCCACGTCGTGCTGCAAGGCTACGACGGCACCGCCGCGCCCCGGCACGGCCTCGACCAGTGGCCGGTGGAGCTGTTCACCTTCCGTGGAGCCGACCCCCAGGCAGCGGGCCGCGCCATCGAGCGGCTTCTCGAGCTGACCCGGGCCAACGATGCGGCAGGTCGCCCGTGGCGGCTTCGCGACCTGGCAAAGACGGCCGCCCGGTGGGCCGACCAGTCCGGCGAGCCGGTACAGGTGGCGATCGTCGCGGGAGACCTCGACCATCTGGCCGCCTTGCTGCGACGGGCCGTGGCCGGTGAGCATGACCCGCCCGTGGGGCTGTACACCATGCAGTCCCGCGAGACTGGCAAGGTCGCCGTGCTGTTCCCCGGGCAGGGCAGCCAGCGGCCAGGGATGCTCGCGGAGCTGTTCGTCGCCTTCCCCGAGATCGGCCGCCTCCTCCAGCTTGGCCAGAAGTGGGCCGATCCGCTGTTCCCGCCCGCCGCGTTCAGCCCCGATGGCGCCCGCCAGCAGGAGCTACGGCTGCGGGACACCCGCGTCGCGCAACCCGCGCTGGGAATCGCCGGCCTTGCCGTGCACCACCTGCTCACCCGATTGGGCGTCCAGGCGGACATGCTCGCCGGCCACAGCTACGGCGAGCTGGTCGCGCTGTGCGCCGCTGGCGCCTTCGACGCCGCGGCGCTGCTCGAGCTGAGCGAGGCCAGAGCCGAGGCGATCCTCGCGGCGGCCGGCGACGACCCGGGCACGATGGCCGCCGTCCCGGCGCCTGGAGCGGACGTCGAACGCGTGCTAGAGGCGGCGGGTCTTGCCGGGCAGGTGGTGGTCGCCAACCACAACACCCCCCGCCAGGTCGTGATCTCCGGGCCGACCGCGCTGGTCGAGCACGCGATGGCCCAGCTGCCGGGAAGCACTCGGCTCCCCGTGGCCTGCGCCTTCCACTCCCCTGGGGTCGCCGGGGCCTGCGAGCGGCTCGCCGGCGCCCTGTCCGCCTATGCGATGCGCGACCTCGACACGCCGGTGTGGTCCAACCGCACCGCCGGCCGCTATCCGGAGCAGGCGACCGGCGTACGCGACGAGCTGGCCGCGCAGCTCGGAGCGCCGGTGCGCTTCGCCGAGCAGATCGAGTCGATGTACGCGGCAGGGGCCAGGGTCTTCGTGGAGGCCGGCCCCGGCCAGGTGCTGACCGGGCTGGTCAGCGCGATCCTTGGCGACCGCCCCCACGTCGCCGTCGCGTGCGACGCCCAGCAGGCGGCTGGGACCAACCATGCCGTGCCGGGGACCAACCATGCCGTGCCGGGGCTCCGGGGCTTCCTGTCGGCGATCGCGAAGCTCGCGGTCGCCGGCGTGCGCGTGCGCACCGGATGGTTGTTCAGCGGCCGTGACGCGATCGACGTGTCCCACACCACCCCACCCGCCCAGCCCGGCTGGACCATCGACGGTCACATGGTCCGCACGGCCGACGGCGCGTGCCTCCCAGGCGGCGTCGTCCCCGCGCGGCGGGTCGTGCTGGCGCCCGCGCCAGCCAACGACGGTGTGACCGATGGCGACGCGCTGATCAGCGAGTTCCTGCGCACGAGCAGGGAGATGGTCGCCGCGCAACGCGACGTGCTGCTCACCTACCTTGGCGCCGAGCCAGGAGAGCGGCCGGTTGCGGCGCGGGCGGTGCCATCAGCTCCCCGGCCGGCACTGCCGGTAGCCGAGCCTGTGACCGCCGCGCCAGCGCCCGACCCCGCACCCGTCCCCGCGATGAAGGACACGCTGGCCGGCGTGCTGGAGATCATCAGCCAGCGGACCGGCTACCCGATCGACATGATCGAGCCAGACCTCGACCTTGAGGCCGACCTGTCGATCGACTCGATCAAACGCACCGAGATCCTAGGCGCGCTCGCCGCGCGCCTCGGCGAGCGCGCCGACACGACCAAGCTCACCGACGCCGAGCTCGAGGAGCTCGCGAAGGCCCGCACCGCGGGAGCGCTCGCCAAGTGGCTGGACACGCGCGTGAACGGCGTGACACCACGCAACGGTGTACCGCCGACGCGGTTCCTGGTCGAGCCACGCCGGCTCGACAGCGCCGATCCGGTCGACCGCTCGGCGCTGATCGGTCGCCGGTTCGCCGTCGTGGGCGGCGGCGTCGTGAGCGAGGCCCTGCGCGCCCAGCTGAGCGACCACGGCGCCGCAGCTCGGGATGGCGAACTCGACGACCACATGGACGGGCTCGTCTGGCTCGACGCGCTCGCAGCCGATGACGAGCCGTTGCTTCCGGAGGCGTTCCTGACCTTCCAGGCGGCGCTGGCCCACCGCCCGCGCTGGCTGGTGGCGGCCTGCCCGATCGACGGGAGCGTCCAGGCCGCTGGCTTGCGCGGCTTCTTCCGCACCGTGGCCAAGGAGTACCTCGACACGCGAGTGACCCTTGTCGAGGTCGATGCGACCGCTTCGCCCGAGGCGATCGGCGAGACGCTGGTCCGTGAGCTGGTCGCGGCGGACAGCGCTCCCGTGGTGCGGCACACGGGCGGGGCCAGGCACACCCTCCGCATGTTCGAGGCCCCGCTCATCGGCGGCGCGGCCGATGCCAGCGCGATCGGGCTGGACCGCGGCTCGGTCGTGCTGCTCGTCGG
>JBOGED010000018.1:0-4805 GCA_050743625.1 Egibacteraceae bacterium
CCCGCCTTTGGCTCATCTTTCGCCTTCGCCGCGGGCGCGGCGGCGGCCGCGCGGGCCTCGGCGGCCTTACGGGCGGCGGCCAGCCCGTCCGAGACCTCCTTGGGTAGCTCGGCGCCGGACTCCAGCGGGGGTGGCGGCGGGACGGTCTCCATCCACGCGCGCAAGCGCTCCTTCTCGTGGGTGAGGTCGAGCAGGTTGTGGGTCGCGTACTCGAACTCCGGTGACCAGAACAGCGCGTCGAAGGGACAGACCTCGATGCAGATCCCGCAGTACATGCACAGCGCGAAGTCGATCGCGAAGCGGTCGAGCACGTTGCGTGTGCGTGCCCGGGCGCCCTCGTCCTTCGGCGGCACGACCTCTTTATGCGAGTCGATATAGATGCACCAGTCCGGGCACTCGCGCGAGCAGAGCATGCAGACGGTGCAGTTCTCGTCCATCAACGCGATCACGCCACGCGTGCGAGGCGGCAAGTCGGGCTTGACGTGCGGGTACTGCGCGGTCGTCGCCGGTTTCAGCATCGTCTTGAGGGTCAAGGCGAGACCCTTGAGGAGGCCGATTTTGGGCGCGGGGCTCATGCAACCACCTTGAAGATCGCGGTCACGACGATGTTGAGGATGGCCAGGGGGATGAAGATCAGCCAGGAGATGCGCTGCAGCTGATCCTCACGCAGCCGTGGGAACGTCGCGCGGAACCAGATCATCACGAACGCGAGCGTTGCGATCTTCGCGAACATCACGCCGAACCCGAAGAGCGCGGCAACGACGTCCGCGGGGATCGGCCCGACCGCGAACGACGGGAGCGGGACACCAGGCCAGAGATACCAACCGCCGAGGAACATCACGGCGGCGAGCGCGGACAGCACCACGATCCCCGCGTACTCGGCGAGCATGAAGAAGGCGTACCGCAAGCCGGTGTACTCCGTCATGTGCCCGAAGATGATCTCCGAGTCCGCGATCGGCATGTCGAACGGCGGCCGTGACAGCTCGGCGAGCGCCGCGACGAAGAACAGGATCAGGCCCACCACCTGCGGTATCGCGTAGGCTGCCGGGATCACGCCGAACAGCCGGAAGTCGTTCTGCGCCTCGACGATCCCCACGAGGGACAGGGTCCCAGCCTGGAGCACCACCGCCGCCGCCGCGAGCACGAGCGGCAGCTCGTAGGCGATGAGCTGCGCCGCAGCCCGGATGCCACCCATCAGGGAGTACTTGTTCGCGCTGGACCATGCCGCCATCAAGATGCCGATGACGCTGACCGACGAGACCGCCAGCGCGAAGAAGATGCCGACGTCGAGGTCCTCGGCGAACACTCCTGGCCCGAAGGGGATCACGGCGAGCACCACCAGCGCGGGCACGAGTGCCACGCCGGGCGCCAGCGAGAACACCCATTTATCAGCATTCTCGGGGATGATGTCTTCTTTTTGGATGAACTTGATCCCATCGGCGGGCAGCTGGCCGATCCCGTGGAACGCCGCCTCCATCGGTCCCAGTCGGGACTGCATGTGCGCGAGCCCTTTGTGCTCGATGTAGCCGACGACGAGCGGCGCCGTGAGGAAGAACACGACGATCAGCGACAGCTTGAGGAGCAACGCGAGCCAGAGGTTGTCAAGGGCGAAGAGGGATTCCATCCGGCTACCGGTCTACGTCGCCGACGACGAAGAACACGCTGCCGAGGATCGCGATCATGTCGGGCACGAGCGCGCCCTCCAATAGGTAGGGGATCATCTGGATGTTCGAGAACGACGGGGTCCGCATCTTCAGCCGCCACGGGTTCTTCTTGCCGTCACTGACCAGGTAGTAGCCACCTTGGCCGAGTGGGTTCTCGGTGCGGACGTACACCTCGCCCTCGGGCGCCTTGACGGTCTTGGGTAGCTTCACGTTGACCGGGCCCGGCGGGATCCGGTCGAGCACCTGCTCGATGATGTCGAGGCTCGCGACGACGCGGCCCAGCAGCACCGCGAACCGATCGAAGCTGTCACCTCTGGTCCCGAGCGGAACGTGGACATCAACCTTGTCATACCGGCAGTAGGTTTCCGTCACCCGGCAGTCCTCCGGGATACCCGTGGCGTGGAGGGTCGGCCCAGACACGCCGTAGTCCAAGGCGACGTCGGGCGGGAGCACACCCACACCCTTGGTGCGGGCCATGAAGATCTCGTTGCCCTCGAGGAGGTCGCGGTACTCCTGCGTCCGGGTACGGACGTTGGCGACCATCGCCTGGCTCGCCTTCAGGAACCCGCGTGGCAGGTCCTCCTTCAGGCCGCCGACCCGGTTGTACGTGAAGTGGAGCCGCCCGCCGGTGGCCGACTCCAGCAGGTTCTGGATGTCCTCACGCTCGCGGAACGCGAAGAACACCGGGGTGATGGCCCCGAGCTCGAGACCGAACGACCCGATGAACATGAGATGGTTGAGGATCCGGTTCCACTCCGCCATGAGCACCCTGATCCACTGGGCGCGCTCGGGGACCTCCAGCTTCATCATCTTCTCGACGGCGATGGCGACGCCCAACTCGTTGCAGAACGCCGACAGCCAGTCGTGCCGGTTCACCAGCGCGATGATCTGGCGGTAGTCCCTCGCCTCGGCGAGCTTCTCGAACCCCCGGTGCATGTAGCCGATGATCGGCGTCGCCCTCACGATCTTCTCGCCGTCGAGGTCGATCACGACCCGCAGCACCCCGTGGGTGGCCGGGTGCTGTGGCCCGATGTTGAGGTTCATGTCCTGCGTCCGCAGGTCGCCCTCGCCACGGACCTCGACGAGCATGCCCTCGCCGGGCCCGCCGGGGAGCATCCGGGTGTCGGGGCCGGGCCGCGCCAGCGTCTCGCTCATCGGTCGGTCCCCTCTCCGCTGGGTCGTGCGCCCTCGGCCGCGGCGGCCTCCGCGGCAGGGTCGTCTACGGGCTCGTCCGAGCCCGGCAGGTCCCCCGGGGCGCCAGCGGCGACGTCGCCTTGGACGGCGCCGGCGGCGGCGTCCTTGGCGATCGCGGTGCCAGCGACCTCGGCGGCGCCATGCGGATCGTCCTGCGGCAGCGGCCGTTGCTCCGCCTTCTGCTTGCGCATGGCGGCGGCCTTCGCCTTGGCGCGCTCGGCCTTGGCCTTCGCGGCGGCGGCTCTGTCCTCGGTACTGATCGGCAGGTCACCGGCGGTGCCGGGTTCCGCCTCGCCTGGCGCCTTGCCGCCCTCCCCCGGCTCCTTCGCGCCTGGCCAGGGCTTCGCCTCACGGCTGGTGAGCAGGAAATCCTTGCGCAGCGGGAAGCCCTCGAAGTTCTCGACCGTCAGGATCCGCGGGAGGAGCCCTGGATGGCCGTCGAACTCGATGCCGAACATGTCGTAGGCCTCGCGCTCGTGCCAGTTGGCACCCCGGTAGATACCAGTAAGGGTCGGCAGCCTCGGTGACTGGCGACCGCCTGGGGCGAGCGCACGCAAGGTGACGTGATGGCGGTGCTCGACCGAGTAGAGGTGGGTGACGACGGAGAAGCCGGCCTCACGCTCGTCGACGCCGGCCATGAAGTCGAAGAAGTCGAACGAGAGCTCCGGGTCCTCCTTGCACAGCAGTGCCGCACCGGGGAGCGCGTCCGGCTCGACCGTCACCGTGAGCTGGTCGTAGGCCACCTTCGTGTCCTTGACCTGCGTTCCTAGCTTGTCGTTGAGATAGGTGGCAAGCTCGGTGGGCTGCATCTTGGGGGGTCTCCGCTACATCGGGTCGTCGGCGGGATGGCGGGTGGGGTCCCCGCCACCGACGACGATCGGGAGCCTTTCGCGTTGGGCGTACCGCTCCTTCAGCGACTCGCCCTGGATCTGCCTCTGGAGCGTGATGATCCCGTCGAGCAGCGCCTCGGGGCGTGGGGGGCAGCCCGGAACGTACACGTCGACGGGGATGATCTGGTCGACGCCTTTGGTGACCGAGTAGCTGTCCCAGTACGGCCCGCCACAGTTGGAGCAGGACCCGAAGCTGATGACGTATTTCGGCTCGGGCATCTGGTCGTAGAGCCGCCTGATCGCGGGCGCCATCTTGTCGGTCAGCGTGCCGGCCACCACCAGCAGGTCAGCCTGGCGTGGCCCATGCGCGAAGGGGATCACGCCCAGCCGGATGAAATCGTGGCGCGACGCCGACGTGGCGATGAACTCGATCGCGCAGCAGGCCAGCCCGAAGTTGAACACCCACAGGCTGTATTTGCGCCCCCAGTTGAGCACGAACTTGAGGGGCTGGGGTACCTCGGTCTTGTCGATCAGACCCACTTCAGCACCCCCTTCTTGTACTCGTACGGCAACGTGATCGTCACGAAGAACAAGAAGATCAGCATCACCCAGAGCATGAACACCTGCGGGCCCTGGGTATTGCCGAGGACGTTGGCCCAGGGGAACACGAAGAGCGTCTCCACGTCGAACACGACGAACATGAACGCGAACAGGTAGTAGCGGATGTGTGTCTGGGACCACCCGACCCCTACGGGATCGATGCCGCACTCGTAGGTCGTGCGCTTCGCCCCGTACCACTTCTTCGGGCTGACCAGCCGGTTCAACGCAAACGCAACCGCCACCAGCGCGATCCCAGCGATCAGCAGCGCGATGATCGTCCCATAGGCTTGGTAGTACTCTTGCACGCATCTCTCCTTGGACCGTGCGCGGCAGGTCCACTCCCCCGCAGCGTAGTCGCGAATCGCCGGAGAGGAGGGAGCTGACACCAACCAGACCCAGCGTCGTGGCCGAGGCCCGTGCGTCACCGACAGTGTACGACAGACCTGGGATCTGGCTCCGCTTAGGCCGTGTGTGTGAACTCACTTCCCCGAACAGGGATTTCGGGGCGTATGTGCCC
>JBOGED010000019.1:0-11922 GCA_050743625.1 Egibacteraceae bacterium
ACCCCGAGGAGAGCGCCGCGAACAGCGGCGCGGGGAGCCGCCGCACGAGCCCCGCGACGGCGCCTCGCGGTGGCGGTAGCAGCGCGAGCGCCGCGACCCGGCTCCCGACGGTAATGGCGGCGACCACGAGCAACGTCGTCGCGCTCACGGGTTTGGCAGCACCGCCGCGACGGTAATGGCGACCGCGATCGCGCCCAGGGCGCCAGCGCCGGGCCACGCCAGCAGCAGAACGAGGGCGGCGCCTCCGGCCAGCAGCGCCCGCATGATGTCGGCTCGTGTCGCGACGGTCAGCGCCGCCAGCCCCACGAACAGCACGGGGAACAGGGCGTCCGCGAGCGGCTCGACGCTCGTGAGCGAACCTCCGGCGACGCCGCCGATGGTGCCGGCCACCCAGGCGACGTACACAAGTCCCCCGCTGATCGCAAGGGTGCGCTCGACGGGTCCTTCTCCCGCCAACGCCAGGCCGGTGGTCTCGTCGATGAGGAACCACGACAGCAGCACGCGACGCCAGCGACACGCCGTGACCTTCGGTTGCAACACCGCGCCGAGCGGGAGGTGCCGCAGGGCGAGCGTCGCGACCCCGCCGAGCACCCCAGCCGGAGGCGCACCGGCCGCGACGAGCGCGACCATCGTGAACTGCGCGGCGCCGGAGAACACGATGAGTGAGCTGATCACCGTCAGCTCAGGGCCGATGACCGGGCTGGCGGCTGCGCCGTAGACGAGGCCGAACACGCCGATCGCCGCGGCCACGGGCAGCGAGGCGACGACGATGCCGGCCCGGCTGGCCGAAGGCGTGGTGGCGGTCATGGTCGGCACTGTAGGCTGCAGTGGACCTATGGTGAAGGCCAATCAAGCCGATGTTCGTGGGACCAATATTGGGCTCCTGCTTGAGGTGACGCTCGCCGGGGTTCCCCGTGGGCACCAGGCCGCGTCGCTGATGAGGCAGTTGCGCGCCGCGGTGAGGGGCGGGTCACTGCGGGCCGGAACGCGACTGCCCGCCTCGCGCACGCTGGCGATGGACCTCGGGGTTTCGCGAGGTGTCGTGGTACGCGCGTACGAGCAGCTGACCGCGGAGGGCTACCTGCGTGCACGTCAAGGCAGCGGCACCGAGACCGCCGGGCTACCGAGCCCGATCGCGCCCAGGCCGAGACCGCCCACCCGCCCGGTGTCCAACCCAGGGCTGCCAGCTGGCGCGCTCTTCCCCCGCGGCGCGTGGATGCGGTCGGCGACGCGAGCGCTTATGGAGCTACCGGACATCGATTTTGGTTACGGCGACCCCGCGGGCCACACGTGGCTCCGCGTTGAGCTGTCGGCCTACCTCGGTCGGGTCCGTGCCCTGATCGCCCCGCCCGAGCGGATCGTGGTGGTCAACGGGTTTGCCCAGGCCAGCCGGCTCATCGCGGACGTCCTGACCGCGCGAGGCATCCGGGACATCGGCGTCGAAGATCCCGGTTCAGTAGGACTGCGTGCCCAGCTCACACAGGCGGGCATGAGGTGCCTGCCAGTGCCCGTGGATCGCGGCGGCCTACGCGTCGACGCCCTCGCCCGCTCCCCGGTCCGTGCGGTCGTCGTCACGCCGGCACACCAGTTCCCGACCGGTGTCGTCATGACGGCCGACCGCCGTCACGCCCTCCTGGCGTGGGCGCGCGACACGCGTGGCCTGGTAATCGAGGACGACTACGACGCCGAGTTCCGCTACGACCGCAGCCCCGTCGGGGCGCTCCAGGGCCTCGGCCCGGACCAGGTGGTCCACGGCGGCAGCGTGTCCAAGACCCTGGCGCCGGCCCTGCGGATCGGGTGCTGGTGCTACCCGAGCGGCTCGTCCCGTCGTTCACGGACGCCAAGTACGCCACCGACCTCGCCACCGGCATCCTGGAACAGGTCACGTTGGCTGACTTCCTTGCCTGTGGCGAGATGGATCGCCACATCCGGCGTATGACCACGCGCTACCGCGCACGCCGCGACCGGCTAGTGGCAGCGATCGCCACGCATCTTCACGACTGGACGGTGACCGGTACCTCAGCGGGATTGCACCTGGTAGTCCGCCCGCCAGCGGGCTTCGGCGAGGCCGCGGTGGCCGCGCTCGCGCAACGATGCGGCCTTGATGCGCGACCGCTGAGCCGCTACGCCGCCTCCGAGCTCGAACAGCCGGGGCTCGTCATCGGCTATGGACACCTGCGGCCGCACGCGCTGGCCAACGCAGTCGCCGAGCTGGCGCGGCTCATTTAGGAGCACCTCCGCCTACTGTGGTCCGGCTCGGCGCTGATCTCATGCGCCTTGCTCGTCGACCCAGTACGTGTCGTGGCGGAGGAAGAACGCCTGCCGCTCCTCCTCGCTGAGGACGAGCCCTTCTCCGAGACGTTTGAGGGTCTCGAAGTAGTCCTCGCGCGGCGCGCCGGGCGTGAACAGCAGGAGCATCGATGCCCGCTCGCCGGAATCATTCCGGAAGGCGTGGATGCCGCCCTGCGGCACGTACAGGAAGTCGCCAGACGTGGCGGTCATCCATCGCCGGCCGTCGTAGAGGCGGACCGCTCCCGACAGGATGTAGAAGGATTCGGAGATCGTCTTGTGGAAGTGGGGTGTCGGTCCGCTCGGCGCCGGCCCCATCTCCCAGGCGTACAGCCCGAACCCACCGGCGGTGGACGCGCCAGTAGCAAGGTAGTGCACCTGGCCCACCAGGCCGTAGCTCAGGTCCGGCTCAGCGCCGGAGGGCCTGAACGTTGCGTTCGAGAGGCCTTCGTCGCCGGAATAGCGGGCCGGGGGATACGACATCTCACCCTCCTGGGTCGACGCTGCGACTGCGCCATGCTGGCGATTGTCGCAGCCCGCGACTGGCGGGCGGACTGCGACGGGACTCAGCCGTACTCGCCAGCAGGTCCACCAGGCGATCACGCGCCGCACCGGCATCGCGTTCCCGGTGCGGCGGCGGTAGGCGCGTCCATCTCGCCACCTCCGGTGAGGGAAGCCCAACCCGGCGCCGAAGCGGGCCGCTGAGACCCGCTACCACCCGCGGGCGATCCAGGCCGGCAGCGCGGGCCGCTCTGCGGCGATCGTGGTGGAGGGGCCGTGGCCGGGGTGGACGGCGGTGGCGCCGGGCAGGGGCAGCAGCCGCCGCTCGATCGATGCGACGATCGTGGGGAAGTCGGCCAGCGGCCAGCCGGTGAGCCCCGGCCCGCCGGGGAACAGCGTGTCGCCGGTCAGCAGATGACGGCCGCCGACCAGCAAAGACACGCCGCCGGGCGTGTGGCCCGGCGTGTGGAGGACGCGGATGTCGAGGCGGTCGAGCCGGATCGTGTCGCCGTCGCCCATGGGCACGAACGCGCCGTTCCAGAGCGGCTGGGAGGTGGTCAGGCTGTGGCCCGCCTCGAGTAGTTGTGCAGTCGCGGTGCCGGCATCAAAGTGGCCGTGCCTGGCCAGGTACTCCAGCTCGTGCGGCCACACCGGCTTGTCGGCGGGATGCATCCACGGCTCGAGGCCCCATATCTCGATGAGGGCCGGCACCGCGAGGACGTGGTCCCAGTGACTGTGGGTGAGAACGACGGCGGCGACGTCGAGGCCCGCCGTAGCGGCGAGCACGCGCTCGGGCTCGTCACCCGGGTCGACGACGACCGCCGAGAGGCTGCCGTAAGGATGGACGATCCAGCAGTTGGTCCGCAACGGCCCGACGACGACCCGGCGAAGGACGACACCGGCGGTCTCGTCGACGATCTCGGTGGCGCTCATCGCCCGCGCGCTTCGGCGACCCGCTGGAGCGCCTGCGTGACCACCCGGCGCTCCTCATCGGTGAGGTGCGCGGTGAAGTGCCGCTCGATGCCCTTGAGATAGGCGGGCGCCGCCTTGCGCAGGGCGGTCCGGCCTGCCCGCGTGAGCGCCGCGAGCATCGCGCGGCCGTCCGTGGGGTCCGGCTCACGGGTGACCAGGCCAGCGGTCACGAGCTCGTCGACCAGCCGGCTCACCCGCGTGCGCGACAGCACGACACGTGCGGCGAGGTCCTGCATCCGCAGCCTCCGGTCGGGGGCGGCGTTGAGCTCGAGCAGGACGTCGTATGTGGTCAGCGCCACCAGACCCTTGCTGGCGAGATCCGCCTCGATCGCGCGGAGCACGGCGTTCTGCGCCAGTAGGAGCGCGCGCCACGCCGCCACGCACTCGTCACGACCTTTCATTGCCGCAGCCTAACAGGTTGCGTGCAGGCGCATACTGTTTTAGTGTGTGCGAGCGCACATATTTGTCCTGGAGTGGATGGGAGCGCTGCGATGAACACAGCTGATCGCACAGTTGCCGGGGTGGAGCTGCCCGCGCCCCGGGACGTGGAAGATCGACCGGGCACGGTGAGGGAGTCGTGAGGCTCGACGAGGGTCTGGCGCTGGTACGTCAGCGGGCCGGTGAGGACCGTTACCTCACCGTACTCGTGACCACCAACGGGGGCCCGGGCGCCGACCCCGACGTCGCCGTGGTGAACGCGGGTGTCCTGCCGCACCCTGTAACGGCGGCCCCCGTCGTCGCGTTCGTCGGCCGGCGGGGCCGCAAGCTGGAGAACCTGCGCAGGTGGGGCCGCGCGACCCTGGTGTTCAGGGCGGGGTGGGAATGGGTCGCCGTCCGCGGGCCGGCCGAGCTGGCCGGCCCCGACGACGCGCACCCAGGGATCGACGCGGAGCGGCTGCGGGTCTTGATGCGTGACATCTACGCCGCCGCCGGCGGCCACCACCCCGACCTCGACGCCTACGACCGCGTGATGGCAGCCGAGCGCCGCTGCGCCGTCCTCGTCATCCCAGAGCGGATCTGGATGAACCCGCCAAGCACAGCCCACGTCGAGCCTTCGGAGGCGACATGACCATCGCCGTCACGCCTGGCACCATCGTGCTGTTCAGCGACCTGACCTGCCCGTTTGCGCACGTGGCGGTCCACCGGCTGTTCAAGGCCCGGGCGCGGCTGGGGATGGACGGCGAGGTGAGCCTGGACCACCACGCCTTCCCCCTCGAGCTGGTGAACAAGGAGCCGGGGACCCGCCACGGGTCGGACTCGGAGGTGCCAGTCCTCGGCGCGCTCGAGCCCGACGCCGGCTGGCAGCTCTGGCAGGGCCCCGACTACCACTATCCGAGCACCGTGCTGCTCGGGTTCGAGGCGGTCGCCGCCGCCAAGGCGCAGGGCCTGCGGGCTTCGGAGGACCTGGATCGCGCTCTGCGGCGTGCCTTCTGGGCCCAGTCGCGGCACATCGGCCACTACCACACGATCCTGGAGGTGGCCGCGACCGTGGAGGGCTTGGACGCCGGTCGGCTGGCCGCCGACCTCTCGTCGGGCACGGCGCGCCGCGCGATCTTCGACGACTACGCGACCGTGCAGACTGGTGCGGTCGCGCTGAGCCCGCACCTGTTCCTCCCCGACGGGTCCAACCTGCCTAACCCGGGCATGACCGTGCGCTGGCAGGGTGAGTGGGCCCGCGGCTTCCCGGTCGTCGAGCGCGACGACCCGACCGTGTACGAACAGGTCGTCACCGCCGCGGCCCGGGCGTGACCCTCAGCGAGGCCGTGCCGCTTGTCCTTGGCCCTCATCGCCCGCGTGACACCGTCCAGGGCCTAGCGGCCGCGGAGGCGGTCGATGTGCCGGCGGACGATCCCACCGGTCCGTCGCCCAGCTACACCGGCATCGTGGACTGTGGCGGCTGGGCCCGGCTGTCGCTCACGGGGAGCACCGTGCAGCACATGGTCTACGGGCGCAGCGCGTTCTTCGGGCATGTGCAACATCCGGCGGGGGAGATGTACTGGTTCAGCAACGTCGCCTGGCCCCAGCGGCTGTTGCGTGTGCACGGCGAGGACCCGTGCCCGCGGCCTCCTGCTGCCGCTGTTCCTCAAAGCGGGAGCCCGATCGGTCCACTCAGTACATTCGTACCATGTCGACTGGGACCGCAAGGTCGCCTGACCCCTGACCACCTCCGGGGCGCGTGTATGCCTGTTACGGGATCCACGCGGGTCACCGGTCGGAGTGCGACACCTCCAACCGCAGCGCCCCAACCTCGCCAGCTCGCTTCTGGCCCCGCATTTTTCCTCTTCTGTCGAGGCGCTGCTCGACGGCTATCGCCTTGACAATGGTGTGCGTGTCGCCGCGATGTATCAGGGGACATCGTCATCGCCTCCAGTTGATGGAAACGGTGGGGCTCAACTGCCGTCGAGAGCTGGTTTCGTCAGGTCATTACAAACGGTAGAGAAGGCTGCTGGGCAGCGTCGCATGGGGAGGCGTTGATGGGAGTGAGGCCAGGCAGCACCGTAGTCGAAGGATCCCGCCAGCTTGGAGTTAGCCGCCCGCCGCTTGACGTCGCGGACCTGCCCACTCCGGAGGAGGTTTTCGGGGTTCGACGTCTGGGGTTCAAGGAGACCTTGCGCTACGCGGTCGGGCCGAGCCTGATCGCGCTCGGCGTCTCGATCGGCAGCGGTGAGTGGCTGCTCGGGCCGGCGGCGATCGGGGCTGGCGGCTTCCGAGGGCTCGCGGTCTTCGCGTTCGGATCGATCGTGTTCCAGGCGTTCTACAACATGGAGATCGCGCGATACGTCACTGCTACCGGCGAGGTGCCGATCATCGGCTTCGGCAGGGTGCCTCCTGGGTACCTCCTGTGGGTCCCACTCGCCCTGTTCTGCTTGTACCTCACGTTCGCGCTCGGCGGCTGGGCGGCGGCGGCGGGGCAGGGGCTCTACACGATCATCACCGGCGAGGCCGCGGCGGGCTCGTCCGAACCGGTCCGCCTGATCGCCATCGGGCTGATCGTGGTCGTCGTTGTGCTCACGATGCTGGCGAAGAAGGTGTCTCGAGCGCTGGAGCTCGCGAACTGGATCATGGTGGTGATCATCCTCGCGTTCCTGATCCTTGCGACCCTGTTCATCGTTTCCCCGAGCATGTTCGTCTCGGGCGTCGCCGGGTTCCTCACGCCCGCGCTCCCACCGCCCGGCACGACAGCGGCCAGCATCGGCGGTCTCGTCGGCTTCGCCGCGATGTCCTCCGGCATGAACTGGTACCTGATGGGCCACTACCGCGATAAGGGCTACGGCATGGGGTCCCGGGTTGGGTATATCGCGGGGCTGCGCGGCGAGCGCCAGGAGGTCCGCTCGACCGGGGTGACGTTCCCCGACGACGAGCGCAACGCGGCGGTCTGGAAGCGCTGGATGCACTTCCTGCGCATCGACATATGGGGCGTGTTCTTCATCGGCGCGCTGCTCGGCATGCTCTTGCCCGTGCTGCTGGTCACCGAGCTGGCCGCGCGCACCGGGACTGCGCCCTCGCCCGAGAACATCGCCACGTTCGCCGGCGTCGCGCTGGGGCAGCTCTTCGGTTCGACGATGTTCTACCTCGCGCTGTTCGTCGGCGTGCTGATCCTGTTCAGCACCCAGCTCGGGATCTTCGAGGCGCTCGTGCGCAACACCGCCGACGCCGTGACCGCGCTGAGCTCGCGGTTGCGTGATCGCATCGAAGGGGACCCGCGCCGCTTCTACTTCTCGTACATGATCGTGCTCGGCATCGTGATCTCGATCATCATCCACCTGGCATTGCCGGTCCGGCTCGTCCAGCTCTCGGCGAACATGGCGAACCTCGGCGCGTTGCTCTTCCCGTTCGCGCTGATCTACTTGAACCGCCGGCTTCCCGAGGCGGCGCGTCCACCGGCCTACACGACACCCCTGCTCATTCTGTTCGCCGTGTTCTTCGGCTTCTTTTTCGTAAACTTCGTCGCTGAGACGTTCTTCGGCCAAGCACTCGTGCAGTTCTAAGCAACCGCTAATGGCCAGGCCATAAGACGGCTGAAACGCGCGGTGCTGCTGCGGACCGACCTCCACGCCGAGAACGTGTTGGCGGCCGGTCGGGAACGTGGCTCGTCCTCGACCCCAAGCCCTACATCGGCGATCCCACCTACGACCCAGTACCGCACATGCTGAACTGCGATCAGAGGCTGCGAGCCGACCCGTACGGCCTGGTTCGCTCGCTGTGTGCAGGAATCTCCCGACTCGCCCGAGCTTGCCGACGTCGCCCACCGGATCGTGCCGGCCTCGTAGTGGTATCGACTGGCTTGTCCATATGCCCGGTCAGAAGCGCCAGCGAGTGGCGCGGGCGTTGCCGTCGCCGCTGAAGGCGAAGACGACATCGGGAGCTAGCTGGAGGACGTCGAAGGGAGGTGGTCCGGCGGTGGGGGTGCCCTCTGCCCAGAAGCGGCCGTCGCGGATCTCGACGAGCCACTCATACTTCGACCTGTATGCCTCGGCGACCCGGTGCAGCGCGGGATCATCGCGGAGGATCTCCGCTCTTCCCTGCGCCACCAGGTGCAGGCCGGTCACCCCGTGCCATGGTGCGCGCGTGTTCTTCCGGCCGATCAACCGTCCCTGGCGCCGCGTTGCGCCTGGTGTGCCCCCGCTCTTCCAAGCGTGGCGGCTCGGGCTGGTCGGCGACGACGAGACTGAGCATGAGTTGGGACCGTGTGGACGAAGGCGGAGCCGGGGGTTGGCGGGTGAGTGCCGAGACCTCGGGCGCGCCTGCGCCGTCGCAGGTGCGTTGGGTGGGGGTGGCGTGGGTCGGCGGCTCGCTGCTTACGGTGCGCCCGTTGGCGAGGCAGTCGGCGGCGATGGGGCTGTTGGGGTTGACGGAGGCCTATCCCGGCGTCGAGCGCGCCGGTGTCGCCGAGCTCCTGACCGCCGAAGACGCTGCCCGCCGGGCGGCCGGCCGCGCGCGGCATGGAACGGCCCCCGACCTGGAGGTGAGCGGATCAGTAGGCGGCCCACCAACCCGAACCGCGCCGTGGTCTCCCACGCGAGCCTCCTGCTGGATCCGCCCCGCGAGTGCCCCGTCATGATCGCGCTCGCAACCTCCCGGATGGTCTGCCACAGGTGCGGCCAGACCAAGCCGCAATTCGCGTTCTTGCGCATCTACCGAGCTCACCAGCGCCCTACAGCCGTGCAAGGCCTGCATGCAACAGCCTACCCAACTGCGCGCGACCGCCGTGGAGTTCGTCGCCGCGGCCCTGGCGCTCTGCGAGGCTGCCGACCTGGAGATGCCCGTGATGCTGCTACGCGACGCGTTGGACCGCCTCAACGTCGGGCTGGTAAGCGCCCAGGCGCAGCTGCCTCCACATGCGGAGGCAGCTGCAGGTCACGACGGCCTGTTCACCAGTATGTGACCACCGGAGGGCAGCCGATCGATGACTTTGCGGGGATGGCGAGGTCTATACGGCGACATCGACACGGAGGTCAGCAGTGGGGACAATACACGTGCACGAGTTCATGAGCCTCGACGGCGTGATCGACGTGACACGCCTAACTCTGCGGCCAGCTCGGGGACCGACTTGTCAGGATTACGCCGCACCAACGCTACGCCTGCCGGCGGAACTCGGCCGCATACGGCGGTTTCTTCGTCGCCATCATGGACATCCTCTCCAGGCAATGCCAAATTATCGGATGTCCACTAAACCGGGGTAAATCCAGTCCCATCGTGCAGAGGCACCGGGGAGCCGCCGCGACGCGAATCGCGAGAGATCCTCATGCCCCCGGTGCTCGACCCACCCCGCTGTCTCAGCCGGGAACCGTCGGGACTGAGCGCGAGCGTCTTGGGGATGTGGCCGTCCAGCCGCAGCGTCCCCCCGACGGGTCCGGTGCCCGGGAGGTCCGACACGTAGCTGGCCGCCCGGCGCGAGAGCGCTTGTCCGGCAATCCGGTCGCGGCCTCACGCGTCACCGCCGATCTGCGCGTCGATCTCGTCCGAGGCTGTGGTGAGGCGAAGGTGAAGGTCGGCGCCCAACGCCTCGGCGTACGCCCGCAACGTCGACACTCTCATGTCTTGGCGCCGTTCGAGCTTGGACAGGTCCGACTGTGAGATGCCCATGCGAGCGGCCAGCTCCGCTTGGCTTAAACCCGCGCGATGGCGGACCTCAGCCAGCCCCATGGGCGTAGGAGCCTCTCGCGCCCGTGCCTGGCAGCGCTCGATCCACGCGCGCCACAGCGGCGATGTGCCATACATCGGGTAGGCGTCCAGCAGCCGCGCTACCCGCTGGGTAAACGGCCCATGGGGGTCGCGTGCCACAGCCTGGGCGATCGGCCTCCAATCGTCTAGGTCGCCGCGGTCCAGGAGGTCGACGATGGCCGCGGACGGCAGCTCGGTCACGGGCGTCTCGGGCGGGTACTCCACGTGACGATGGATCATGTCGCCTCCCCCTCGACGGTACGATCGAGCACGCGGACCGCAACCCGACGGCAGGCGTCGGCGACCGCGCTCCAATCGTGCCAACGGCGCTTCAGGCCCCGGTACTGCGAAAGATCGAGGCCGTCCAGATCGTCCGGGCAGGGTTGCGCGAGCTGTCTGGCGACCTGCGTCGCGATGCGCCGCCCTCCCGGCCCGACCTGGTCGGCGTAGAACTCGTCGAGGGACAGCACAGCCTCGACTGCCCGGTCGTCTCCCATCCGGTCCGCCAGCGCGACGAAATCCACGTAATCGCGGGTCGCGTTCCGCATCAGGCACAGCCATGCTTTGATCCGGGTGATCTCGGGCAGAGTGGGCACGCGCAGCGCGCTGTTGCGTACCGCGGCCTCCTCAACCTCCAAGGGCCGGGTCCGGATCAGGTTGCGGATCCCGGTCTCGACCCCGTCGAGCCGGCCGAGGATGAGCACCGGGCGCCGGGTTCGCGCGGTGATCCAGCCATCGGTCTCCTCTAACGCGGCGAGCACATCGTCGAACCGGCTTCGAAGGTCCCGCAGGACGTGATCATCATCGAACGAGACCCGATGCCCGGCGTGATACGCCGCCGCGGTCCCTCCGACCAGCACCGCATCCGGCACCAGCTCCTGAAGCCGCGCCGCGGCCGCGAGCACCGCCTGCCACTCGGTCACCTCTCGTCCCATAGAAGTGATTATAGTCACTACCACGTCGTAGATCGTGGCGGGACCTCGGTGAGCGCAGGCTATTCAGGGACGTTGCCCTCGACGAGGTAGCGGTGCCAGCGCCTGGTGAGCTGCTCCTCGAAGCTCATGGAGGCGCGCTCGATGCGGTCGAGCCAGCGGAGCCACTCGGAGTGGACGTCGCGCAGGCCGACTCGCCGGAACACCCCGACGGCGCTGGCTGGGTCGGCGACGTCGCTCAGCGGCCGCATGGCGTCACCGCAGCTGGGCCAGGAGCGCCATTGGCGGGTGCGGGCCAGGACGAGGGTATGGCCCAACGCGAGCGCGGCGAGGTCGGCCGGTCCTCGGGGTAACCACACGCCGTCGATGTCGATGATCCGCCCGCCCGGCCGTACGGTGCGGGCCCAGGCGGTCACGGCGCGCTCGGGCTCGTGGAGCAGCCACAGCACGTGACGGGTGATGACCACGTCGACGCTGCCCTCAAGGATGTCGGGCTCGTAGGCGTCCCCGAGGCGCAGTTCGATGTCGAGGCCCGCGGCGGCTGCCTTCTCGCGTGCTTTGGTGAGTATGGCCTGGAAGGGTCGATCCCGACGACGTCGTGGCCCTGCTCGGCCAGCAAGAGCGCGAGAAAGCCGGTCCCCGTACCCACGTCGAGTACCCGGCGGGGGCGTGAGGGGTCGACGAGCCGAGCCAGTAGCCGGGTCCAGGCCTCGCGTTCGGTGGGGGACAGGCGGCCGTGGCCCGCCGCCTGGTCGTAGGTCGCTGCGTGCTTGTCCCAGCTGGAGCCCATCGCGTCCCTGTCCCTAAAGGCAGCCGGCACGCTACCTCCCGCCACTCTGTCGCGACTCACTTTCGGAGGGAACTGGTTCGCAGTCTGCAGCAACAGGAGCGTCGCGTCCACCCTGCGGGTCCGTCGGCGCAACGCCGCGCGGTCTCAGCTGGGGCTGCGGACGGGTGGTTGGGTGGGGAGGTGGTCGAAGGCGAGGACGGGGCGGTGAGTGTCGGGGTGGTGCCAGCGGTGGGCGCGGACGCCGAAGACCTCGGCGATCAAGTCGGCGGTGAG
>JBOGED010000020.1:0-12998 GCA_050743625.1 Egibacteraceae bacterium
ACGTAGAGCAGCCCGAGAAAGAACATCGTGAGGAGCATCCGCGACGACAAGCCGCGGTCTGCGGGGAAGCGTGTGCGCATCTTCGTCAACCTGGGATGAGTCCCTCATCGCCAAGCAGTGCCCTGACCTCTTCGATGCTCGAGTCGGAGCCAGGTAGGACACAGTCGGACGGATCGAGGGCGTCGGGTGGGTGGGGAGTGGCGTGCGCCTTGACCGTGGCCAGCAGCTGGCCGAGGGCCGCCGCAAATTCGTCGGCGTCGTTCGTGTCGACGGCCTTGATCAGCCGCTCGTCAAGCTCGTTCAACGCTTCGAGCGCCGATGCGGGCACGTCGAACTGGCCCTCGCCGAGAATGCGAACGATCACGAGGGGTTCCCCTCCTGGGTCGCCTCTTGGGTCGCCTCTTGGGTGGACCCGCTTGCCTGCTGGCTCGATCGACTCGACTGGTTCGACGCCTCGATCGCCTCAGGGGTTCCCCCGGCGGACAGCTCGCCCTTGAGCGCGGCGAGCTCGTCGTCGACTCCGGAGGTCGCGGCCACGCGGTCGAGCTCGGCCTGGATCGGGTCGGAGGTGCCGGTCACGTCGTCGAGCGCTCCCGAGGCGATCAGCTCGTCCACCGCCCCGGCGCGCGCCTGCAGCGCGGCCGTCTTGTCCTCGGCGCGCTGGATCGCCAGCCCGACGTCACCCATCTCTTCCGAGATGCCGGAGAACGCCTCGCCGATCTTGGCCTGGGCCTCCGCGGCGGTGTAGGTCGCCTTGATCGTCTCCTTGCGGGTGCGGAACGCGTCGACCTTGGCCTGCAGCCGGCTCGACGCTTGGACCAGCTTCGCCTCCTCACCCTGCAGCTGCTCGTGCTGGACCCGCAACGCCGCGAGCTCAGGCTGGATCGCGGAGCGGCGCGACAACGCCTCGCGCGCGAGATCGTCCCGCCCCGCCTCCACCGCCTTCTTGGCTTGATCGTGTAGTTTGGCCGCTTTGTCCTGCAGGGATTGGGCCTGCAGCTCGACGCGCTTGCGGGACGTCGCGACGTCCGCCACCCCTCGCTTCACCTTCTGGAGCATCTCCAGCTGACGCTGGTATGAGTAGTCGAGCGTCTCGCGCGGGTCTTCCGCGCGATCGAGCGCCTTGTGCGCCTTGGACTTGAACACCATCGACAGGCGCTGCATCAACCCCATGAGCCCACTCCTTCCCTGTCTGGCAGTCGAGCCTATCGCCATGCGAGACACCGCGTGCGGTGGATACGCTCCTTACCGTGATGAAGGTCATGATGAACCGATGAAGGAAGCCGCGCAGCCGAGCGGTGGGCCACTGCGACGCCTCGCCCCGCTCCTCGACCGGTTGCAGGAGGTCACCGGGCGCCAGGTCGCGATGCTCCTCGCACTGTTCGTCGTGGCGACGATCCTGCTCCTGATCGTCGGGCCCGGCCGGGCGGCGCAAGACCTGGCCGGACCCCTGTTACCCCTTCCGAACAGGGCCGGGACCGCGATCGCCGAACAGCTACCCCGCTTTCTTGAGGCGCTGGGACCGTCCGGCCGGGGCACATACCTCACCTATCTGGTGCTCGACCTGCCGTACGCGGGCCTGTTCGCGCTGACGTTCTCTTCGGCGGTCGCAGCCGCCACCGCCCGCTACGACAAGGTGCCCCGAGACCTTCGCAACCTCGCGCTCGTGCCGCTGGCCGCTGGCGCCTGCCAGTTCCTGACCGATCTCGGGATTCTCACGCTGACCCTGCGCTCGGTGGACGGTCCCAACGCGCTGGCCACCCTGGTCGGGTGGCTCTCGGCCTCGTGGCTCGCGCTGACGAACATCACGGTGATCTTGGCCGCCGCCGCCCTTTTCGGCCTGGCCCACCATGGCATGCGAGCCGCCGAGGGCAAGGCCGAGGGGAAATAGGAGAGTGTCGTGAAGCTTCTCATCGCGAACCGTGGCGAGATCGCGGCCCGTGTCATCCGCACCGCACGGGAGATGGGCATCAGGACCGTCGCCGTCTACAGCGACCCCGACCGCCGCGCCCTGCACGCCGAGCAAGCCGACGAGGCCGTCGCCATCGGCGGGATCGCGCCCGCGGAGTCCTACCTCGATCAGGACCGCATCCTCGACGCCGCTCGCCGGACCGGCGCGGACGCCGTGCACCCCGGGTACGGCTTCCTCGCCGAGCACGCCGGCTTCGCCAGAGCCTGCGCCAACACGGGGTTGACCTTCGTCGGGCCGCCTCCGGTGGTGATCGCGGCGATGGCCGACAAGATGCGCGCGAGGCACCTCATGCAGGACGCCGGGCTCCCGGTCCTCCCCGGCGGCACCGACCCCGCGAGGGTGGGATTCCCCTTGATTGTTAAGGCGGCATGCGGTGGCGGTGGAAAAGGGATCCGAGTGGTGCACAATCCGGAGGACCTCGACCACGAAGCCGCCGCTGCGCGCCGGGAGGCAGCCGCCGCCTTCGGCGACCATCGCGTCTTCTTCGAGCAGTACCTCCATCCCGCCCGCCACGTCGAGGTCCAAGTCTTCGGTGACACCCGTGGCCGGGTGCTGCACCTCGGCGAGCGGGAGTGCTCGATCCAGCGCCGGCACCAGAAGGTCATCGAGGAGACGCCGTCGCCCGCCGTCGACGCCGAGCTGCGGACCGCGTTGGGCGCGGCCGCCGTCACCGCGGCGAAGGCGTTGGGCTATGTGAACGCCGGTACCGTCGAGTTCCTGCTCGGCCCCTCTGGAGCCTTCTACTTCCTTGAGATGAACACCCGCCTCCAGGTGGAGCACCCCGTCACCGAGATGGCGTGGCGGCACCGGGGAGCCTTCGGGGACGAGCCCCTCGACCTCGTCCAGCTGCAGCTCTTGGTCGCGCTCGGTGAGCCGCTTCCGCTCGCACAGGATGACGTCGTGCCCGCCGGCCACGCCATCGAGGCCCGCGTCTACGCGGAGGACACCAGCGAGGGATTCGCGCCATCCACCGGCCGGCTCGACGTCTGGGAGCCAGCCACCGGCGTCCGTGTCGACAGCGCCGCGCGAGCGGGCGACGAGGTCACCACACACTACGACTCCCTGCTCGCGAAGATTATCGCCGCGGGGCCAACCCGGAAAGAGGCGGCGGCGCGCCTCGCGAGGGCGTTGCGGTCCAGCCGGATCCATGGCGTCACGACCAACCGGGACCTGCTCGTGCGCACGCTCGAAAGCCCCGCGTTCCTCGCCGGCGACCTCTCGACCACGTTCCTCGCCGACCACGAGCTGACCGGCACGGTGACCGAGCCGGACGCGCTGCACCTCGCGGCCGCCGCCTTGACCTCGGCGCACGGGCGCGCCCCGGCGCAACCCGTCGCCTATGACCGTGCCGTCGTCACCTGCGAACCGGGGCAAGACGGACGCTGGGCGGTCCGGATCGGGGACACCGAGCACCACGCGCGCGTCTACGCCTGGCCCGATGAGCGTCCAGACCGCGCGATCGACCTCGAGCTCGACGCCCACCGCACCCACGCCACCGTCACACGGATCGACGGCCGCGTGTACGTCGACTCACCCCTCGGCCACCTCGCGCTCAAGGAGTGAACGATTCGAGGTGGTCGAGGGCCACGACCCGAGTCTGAGGGCTGGCCTCGCGCACGACGGGGATAAAGGCCGCGAGGCCTCCCTCGTCGATCGCGGGCTCTTCGACGGGCAACTCAAAGTTGTCCCAGTGCGTGGGGACCAGCCACCGAGGATTGCCCAGCGCATCGAGGAGCCGCTGCGCGTAACCGTGAGTCAAGCCGCTGATCGTCGGGGCGATCACCACGTCGGGTCGCAGGCCACGCAGCTCACGCTCGATGAAGTTGCCACTGCTCAGCGCGAGGATACGGAACCGGTCACCGATGGTGACTTGATAGATCAAGGTGCCTCCCTCGACGAGATCTGCGATCGTCGTCGGCTTCGGTGGTACCGAGGTGAGGGTGCCAGGAAAGATGTACTGCCCGTTGCCGTTGACCCCGTGCAGGCTGGGGAAGACCTCGATCGTGTAGCCGTCGAACGCGAGAAACTCGCCACCCTGAACGACGATGACGTGGTCGGTCGGCACGCCCATCGCGTAGAGCAGGTTCGCGTGTGTCTGGGTGCCAAGCACCCTCGCGCCCGTTCTTTCCACGACATACGGGACGTCGTTGATGTGGTCGAAGTGGCCGTGCCCGAGGAGGACAAGGTAAGTGGCGCTCACGTAGCGGTCGACGCGCGCGTGGTCCACCCATAGCGGCGTTGCGGGGTCGAAGCGCTTGGCGGCGATCCCCACGTCGTACCGCGTGAGGTATGGGTCGATCAAGAGCCGGTGGGAGCCGAACGCGATCTCCCATCCGTTCGTTCCGAACCACTTGAGGTTGACGTCCGACGCGCCGGACTCCGGGTTCACCGCGCATCCAGATCCGATGAGCGGGACCGCCATCGCGGCCGCCGCCAGGGCGGAGGTCCCCAGGAAGCTTCGACGGCTCGCCAGAGGAAGCGCTGAAACGGGGGCGACGCAGCGGGTACACATCGCAGTGCTTCCTGTCGTGCTCGGGTACCGGTGAAGTAGGCTCAATGGTCATGATCGCCCCGGCTCAGCGTGAGGCCGCCGCTCCGGCGTTCGCGCGGGCTGGCGTGGTGATCGCGTACCTCTTCGGGTCGCGGGCTCGGGGGGATCACCGGGAGACCAGCGACGCCGATGTCGCAGTCTTGGCGGACCGCCGTCTTGGTCTCCTGGCGCGCGAGCGGCTCGCCAACGAGCTCGCTGACGCGTTGGAGGTTCCTGACGTCGACGTGATCGTCCTCGACGAGGTCCGCCTCGCGTTGCGCGGCCGTGTCCTGCAAGAAAGCCAGCTGCTCTACTCTGCGGACGAGCCTCGCCGGGTCGCGTTCGAGGTGCGCACGCGTTCGGAGTACTTCGATTTCCTGCCGACCTTGCAGGCGCACGCCGACGCGTACCTGCGCCACGTGGCCGCCCACGGACTCTAGATGGTCGACCTCGGGATCTCGACGGGTTTGCGCGGGCGATCACTACCTTCGTGAGCAGGTTTGATGCTTAGATGGCGGGTAGGTCGAGGTGGAGGCGGGTTCCGCGGTTGGGGGAGGAGCGGACGTGGAGGGCGCCGCCGGCGTCGGCAGCGAGCCGTGTCAGGGTGCGGAGGCCGAGGAAGTTGCGGTCGCCGTTCCCGGCGCTGAACTGGGCCGGGTCGAACCCGCGCCCGTCGTCGTCGATGGTCAGCTCGACGCGCTGGTCGCGGACGTCGAGCCGGACCTTCACGGTATTCGCGTCGGCGTGCGAGACCGAGTTACGGACCGCTTCCTCGGCGGCACGGATCAACAGCTCTTCGGTGTCATCCGGCAGCTGCAGGCCGGGTGGGAGGTCGAGGCGCGTGTCGATCCCGCGCCGGGCGAGGGGGAGCAGCATTCCGGACAGCGCGGTCTCGAGGCTGCGTCGCCGTCCATTGCCATTGATCCCGCGATGACCGCCGTTCGTGGGACGCGCGCCCTGCCCGCCGCCATTACTCATGGCACGCTTCGCGCCGTTCGTGCCATTCGTCGTGCCATTCGTGGTGCCGTGCGTCGCGCTGTTCGCGCCGTTCCAGATGGAGGGGGCGTTCTCGGGACGTGCGGCCCACCTCTGGGTGGCGCCATCGCGAAGCGCCCCAGGCAGGACAAGCTCCTCCTCAGGCATCGGTTGGTTGAAGGGAACGGCCGGCCATGGTGTGCCACCCTGCTCGATCCCGAGCCAGCCGTCATCGTCTTGAGTGGTCATCGACGCGAAGGCGGGCGCGGAAAGAGGCGTGGAGACAGCCGCGGGGACGGGGCGTGGGCGGGACGTTGGCGGCAACTCGTACGGGGCATGGCTCGGCGGCTCGGGCTCAAGCCACTCATCCAGGTCCTCGCTCGCGATCTCGTACGCCGGGGCCTTCCGTCGTAGCCGGGCCGCCAACACGGCTAGGCACATCCACCCTGCCGCCATGACGACGAGGGCGCCGAGCGTCACCGGCGCGAACATCTGCCATGCGCGGCGCCCGTCCTCGGTGATCGACTGGTAGTCGTAGTCCATCTGCATCAGCAGTGCGTCGCCGCTGGCTGACAGGACCGGCTGGTGGACACGCAGGATCGTGTCACTTGGGTCGGCGCTGATCTCCAGCTCGGTCTCGGCCGCTCCCGACCGCAGCGATTGGAGCGCGGGGCCGTCCAATGGAGCGTTCGTGCCCTGCGCCGCCGGGTCCCGCGCGTACACCGCCTCGCCGTCTGGGGCGCGGAACGTCACCCCGAGTACCTCGCGGCCTTGCCCGCCGAGCAGCTGATCGAGGGTATCCAGTGCGACCGGGTCATCCACGCGAAGACCACCGACGACGTTGGCCTCGGCGAGCTGCCGGGCGAGCGCCTCGGTCCTGGCACGCGCCTCAGACACCGCCCGGCTGGTACCAGCCCGCTGGCCCCAGAGCCAGCTCCCGGCGCCCACAAGCGTGAGCGTCACTAGCCCAGCGACGCAAAAGGCCATTCCTCGGTTTCCCAAGAAACCGGGGGCAGCCGCTCCTGCGTCTACGTCTCTCGATCGTCTCAAGCCAATCCGCCTCATCCCGCGCCGGTTAGGAGATCCCGGATCGTAAACCCATGGCCGAAGGGACAAGCAAATCGGCGAGGGGTAGCGCGGCCTACCCTGCGTACGCGTAGAGCCTGTCCGGCTGCCGGACTTCGCGGACACTCTCGACATCCATGCTCGGCGGTTCTGACGGCGTCGCACCCGAGCCTGGCCGCCAGATCCCCTCGACCTCCAGCCATGTATCCGCAGGCCGAGCACGATCACTGTGGACCTGCACCATGGCGGGCGTCCCGTCGGCGGCGCAGCAGCTGACGACAAATCGGGTGAGCAGGTAGTCGCCCTGCTCGGAGCGGGGAGTGACGAAGCCGACCAGCCGCACGCGCCTGCCCTCCAGCGAGCGCTCCTCGTCGAACAGGGATCGAGCGTTGAACTCCAGCAGTGACAGCGCTGCCGTGCCGTCGACCGGTGCGGGTAGTGGGTCTGGTTCGACGACCTGACGTCCCGATTGCCGGCCTGCCGCGAACGCCCCCAGAGGGGCCGGCGCGACGAGGAGGACCGCAAAGACGACCAGCATGAGCAGCCATGCAACCCCCGGCGCGCAGTCTCATGACCGGGGGGGATGGCACTTCACGAGTCGGACAGTTCGGTCAGCAGATTGTCGAGCATGTGGACAACCACGCGCCAATCCCAGCGCTGCTCCACGAAGTCGCGCCCGGCCTTCCCCATCGCGACGCGCTTGCCGCCGTCTCTCAGCAGCTCGACGATCGCGCGCTTGATGGCCGTGGGTTCCCGGCCGTCGACGACGTACCCGGTCTCCCCGTCGATCAATGCCTCTGGCGCCCCGCCTGAGTCGCCAGCCACCACCGGCACGCCGCATCCGGCCGCCTCTAGGTACACGATCCCGAGCCCTTCCACGTCGAGCCCACCAAGCCTCGTGCGGCAGGGCATCGCGAACACGTCCGCGGCAGCGTGATATTCGGGTAGCTCGTCCCATCCCACCGCGCCGGTGAGCGTGACGTCTCGCCTGAGGCCGAGGGCTCCCACCCTCTTCCGTAACCGCTCGTGGAGTGGACCGGTGCCCACGATCAGCAAGTGGGCGCCTGGGACCGCGGCCTTGACCTCTGGCCACATCTCCACGAGTACGTCCTGCCCTTTGCGCGGCACGAGCCGTGAGATGCAGGCCACCAACGGTTGGTCCGCGGCGACTCCGTGCCGAGCGCGGACCGGGCTGCCGTCCACGCCCGGATGGAACGCCTCGACGTCGACGCCGGGTGGCACGAGCTCGAGGCGGGTGCGAGCGGCGAGGTGAGATGCCAGGGCACGGCGCGTGAAATCGCTGAGGACCGTGACCGCGCTCGCCTTTCCGAGACGGCGGACGAGCGCACCCAATCCGACCCGCGTCATGCCCGCCTCGTGCCCGTAGCTCAAGGCGACAGTCGGCCTCCGCACCTCGCCTGCCATCTCCCCGAGCGGCCAAGCCGGCCCGAGAAGCACCACCTCGGCGCCGTGCTCCTCCGCGGCGTGCCGCACGGTCCGCGCCAGCCGGGGCGTCGGCAGCAGTGGCCGCTGGCCGATCCGCTCAACGCGGTACGGCAAACCGCGGTCATGCGCCTCCGCGCCCGGCCAGTTGGCGGTGAGTACCCTGACATCCTGCGACCGCTGATTGGCGAGCAGGTTCGCGAGATACTGCTCGATCCCGCCAGGGCGAGGCGGAAAGTCCGTGGTAACCCACAGCGTGCGCGTCATCTCGGATCCAGCTCCCCTTCGACTCGCTGCTGCGCCCGCACATGGGCCTCACGCCTCCTGATGCGGGCGCTACTGTGCAGAGTTTTGCCGAACTACCGGCATTACTCTGCACAGTGCAGGAATAGGCCGCCAACCGACTGGCGCGAACCCGGCAAACCGGGCGGCATGTGGGCGATTCTCATCTCAGTGCAGGATTAGACCGGCTGTCGCCGTCCCTCCGGAGGCGAAAATCTGGCAAACCGGCGGCTTGTGGCCGATTCTCGTCTCAGATTAGGCGAACGGCCACCGCTCGCCCATTGCGAGGCGGGCGACGGGCGGCGGGTGAGATTTCCATAGGAACGTCACCCATGCGGGTGGGGCTGGATCGGTGAGGTTCGAACGAGCGAGGCCGAGGTTCATGCTGACGTAGGTCGACGGGTCTTGGGCCAGGTTCAGTGCGGCCAGGTCTGCGGCGGCTTCGATCCTACGGCTGGCTGCCTGCTGGATCGGCATTGCGAGGACGCCAGCAATGACGACCGCGGCGAGCGCCACCGCGGCGGCGCGGGGATCCGCCTGGCCATCTTGCCGGCCACCGCGCGCTCGCCATCGCACAAGCGCAGCCAGCGCGTAGATCAGGGTCACGGTTCCCGCGCCAGCGAGCAGGACCGCGCGGACGAGATCGGCGTTCCTCACGTGACCGAGCTCGTGAGCCAGCACGATCCCAACCTCAGGCGGCGAGCGCCCGGCGAGCAGGGTGTCGTAGAGCACGATCCGGCGGGTCGCGCCGAGGCCTGACACGTACGCGTTCTCTTTCGTCGTGCGGTGGCTCGCGTCCGCGACGAGGATCTGGCCCACCTCCAGATCGGCCGCCCCCAGCACTCGCCCGACCTCGGCGCGCACAGGCCCGGGCTCGAGCGACCGGGTGTTGAGGAACAACGGCTCGAGGACCAAGGGAGACCCGAGCGCGATTACGGCCGTGAGGACCGCACCGGTAAGACCCGCGGCAGCCGGCCACGATCCGGGAAGGCGCCGCACGAGCGTCCAGCCAGCGAGGGCCAGCAGCGCGACCGTGAGCCAAGAGATCGCTGTCGCCAACGCCCAGTCCCGAAACCATCCCGCGGGTCCTTGCGTCTGGAACCCGAAGGCGCGCTCATGGACGTAGCCAGCCCAGAACGCGATCGGCAGGAGGACGAGGTCGGTCAGCGCGACGACGGCGACGATGACGGCCGCGGCCGCTCTGGCGGGCCGGCGCGCGCCGACGCGTACGACCATCGACTCGACGTGGCGGCGCCCTAATTTCGAGAAGGCGGCGAGGCACGGCACGACGACACGGACCGCCAACGCGACGAGCGCTACCGCGTACAACGGCCTGTGGTACGCCGCAACCCGCTCGAGATGTGCCGCATCGAACCAGCGCTCCGGCAACGGGAGGAGGCCGAGCTCGGGCGCGAGCGGGCGGAATACCTGTGCCGCTAACCCCGCGACGACCAATGCCGCCGCCGCTCCGTGCGCGAGCGCCCGCCCGATCATCTCCACCGATCGTATCGGTATACCCTGCCAGGTGCCGGAACGGTGCGTCCCCCGCCACGGCGCCTCACCCCACTCGGCTCGTGAAACGAGACTGTGGCGCGAGACCGGCGTCCTGCAACGTGCGCAGTGCCCGCTCTTGCGCGACGTCGAAGACGACCGCCCCCTCAGGCCGGTCGAGCAGGAACGTCACAATGCAGTCACCACACGCGTCTGTGGCCCGCATGCGGCAGTCGGCGCAGTCGATCAACATGGTCCAAACCCTCCCAGGTCGGCAACGTGGCGTCACCGTACGTGGGGGGTGTGACAATTTTCGGCCACACCTCCAAGTTGCAGCCGAAACCCATCATGAGCTGTCAGCCTCGTTCGGCGTTTTGAAAACGAAAACGAATGCTAAATATTGCCGGCCCGCGTCGGGTGATCGTCGTGACGCACAAGGAGGCAGCCACACGTAAGGGTCGCGTTCGCCGGCAAGAGAGGCAGCGGTAAGAAGACGACGCTGTCGTCGCTGTTCGCCCGGCACCTGCATGCACAAGGATCGCCGTTCTTGGCGATCGACGCCGACATCAACCAGCACTCGCCGTGGCGCTGGGCATGGGCGAGGCCGAAGCGGTCAGCCCCGCGGTGGGCTCCGAACTCGCCTTCGTCAAGGACTGGCTGCGCGGCGGCCATCCCCGCATCGCCTCCGCGGCGATCATGACGAAAACCACCCCGCCGGGCAGCGGGTCCCGCTTGCTACGCCTAGCCGAGGACAACCCGATCTACGCCCAATGCCACCAACTTAGAGGTCGCGCGCATAGGCGAGCACCGATCACCAGCTGAAAAAGCGCAGCTTTCCTCCGCATGCGCCAGGATTGCTGCGCACTTAGACCCGCGCCGGCAGTTGAGCCGGGCCGTCCACCAAGCTGGAGCGCATGTTGCCCGCTGGCGGTGCGCTGGCCTTTTTGCGCGCTGGCGCGCAAAAGCAGCGCGTTAACGGGTGCTGTGGGTGTCGAGATTCCTTGGCCTGCGACTTTTGCGCGTACGCGCGCAAGCCGCGGGATTCGATCTGGCCATCGCGATGGTCGGCAACAAGGTCGCCGACGAGCAAGACCACGCGTCCTTGCGTCACGAGTTGGGCGCTGACCTGCTCGCGTGTCTCGGCAGCTCGGGCTACGTGCGGGCGGTCGAGCGCGGCGACCCGCGGCCGCTCAGCCAGCTGGAGGCGCCAACCGCCACGCGCTCGAGCGCCTGAGCGCGGCCGTCGACGCGATCGACAAGGACCGGGGCCGCCTGCACCGCTGCACCGTCGAGTTCCATATCCGCAACGCGCTCGCGGCCGGCCGCGGCGTGAGCTCCACCGCTTCACCGACCTCGCCACCGGCCGTGTCCCACCTCGTCCCACCTCGGCTTCGATCGGTTCAGATCGCCGTCGCAACCACCGACCAACGCACCCGCCACCCGCCACCCGCGCCAGTGACCAGCCAGCGGCAGCTGGCGCGGTGGGGCTCAGGGTTCCATAGGTGAGCTGCCCGGGGAGTCGACAACCTCGACGGCGTCGGCCGACGTGCACCACCGGCAGGTGACGTTGGTGATCGTGATCTCTGACCGCTGCTCTTCCTCGATCTGCCCCGTACCCGAGAGGTCGGCGTGCCAGAAGCGGCGGACCCGTTCGACCGATTCGACGTCGAAGCGGGTGAGGTTGCCGCAGGCCCGACACCGATAACGGGTACCGGGGCGGAGCCCGACCAGGGCCTCCATGGCGTCTCCTGTGTGGCGGGGTTGGACGCGAGCCCGCCACATGACTGGAGCGTAGCCGGTGCACGATATGCTGCGGTTGGTGGATTGAGCCGGCGGCTTTCGACTACGCGGTGGCGGGAGTGTTCGGCACCGCGATCGTGCATGCGGGCAGCGCGGGCGCCGTGAAGGCACAACCCGCCCTTCGCCGCGCCGCCGTCAGCGCGGTCGTCGGCGGCATGGCGCTGTCCGGGCGTGGGGGAGGACCGGGTCTGGCTGGTCCGTGATGGCATTGAGATCGAGGTTCCTCGCAACACGCTGCGGGTCGGGGACGTCGTCGCCGTCTACACGCACCACAAGATTCCGGTCGACGGCCTCGTGGTCGGCGAGGAGGGGCTGGTCGATCAAGCGGCGATCACTGGTGAGCCGCTGCCGGTATGGCGGCACGCCGACGACCCGGTCTTCGCCGGCACGGTGGTCGACCGGGGAGCGGTGAGGGTACGGGCGACCAAAGTCGGCATGGAGACGGTGGTCGGGCGCATCATCCAACGAATCGAGGAGGCCCAGGCGTCGCGGGCGCCGATCGAAACGCTCGCGGAGCGATTCTCGAGCCGCTTTGTCCCGGTTTCGTTCGCGCTCGCCGGCTTCACTTACCTCGTCACGCGGGACGCCGGGCGAGCGATGACCATGCTGCTCGTCGCGTGCCCCTGCGCCGCAGGGCTGTCGACTCCCACGGCGCGATCAGCGCGGCGATCGGCAACGCCGCCCGCCGGGGTGCCCTCGTCAAGGGAGGGACGCATCTGGAGAGCGCGGGCCGATCGACGCGGTCGTCTTCGACAAGACCGGGACGCTCACGGTCGGGCGACCGCTCATCACCGACGTGGTCGCCGTCACCGAGGACCACTGAGACCGAGCAGGTGCTCCAGCTCGGTCTCGAGTACCGTCTCGACGGCGCTAGTCGCGTGCTCTCGGAAAGCCGGGGAATGGGATGTCCGCAGAGGGACCCGAGGCCGTGATCTCGGCGATCACCCGCCGAGCGCCGCCGGCCAGCGCCTCGGCGTCGATTCCCTGGTACCGAGGGGGATACGGCGCCATGTAGCGGCAGGCACGGTCGAGCAGCGTGAGCGCGCCGTCACGGTTGCCGCGCTGCGTGTGGGTGTAACCGACGGCGATCTGAGTCACACCCTTCCAGAACTCGCGGTCGCCCTCAGGCACCTCGTCGGACTTCCATATCCACTCGAGGAACTCATGCGCCTCGAAGAAGCGCTGAGCGTCAAACAGCTGGATGGCATAGTCCAACGCCTCCGCCACCGAGCTGGCCACCTGGTCAGGCACCCGCTTGCCAGCCATCTCGTCGACCGCGCCGCGCGGCAACGGCCGCCCGAACCGGTCGCGCGGCCGGGCGTTCTCGGCCCGCCCCTCAAGGTTGCGGTCCCGTTCCGGGTAGCGGGACTCGCGCGGCGGTTGTCCAGCCATGCGACGATCCTAGCCCGAGGTTGTGTGGAGGATCCGCGCGGTATACCG
>JBOGED010000021.1:0-4974 GCA_050743625.1 Egibacteraceae bacterium
GACGGTGCCAGCCGGCAAAGTCCTGCACTGTGCAGAGTTATGCCGGTATACCGGCATAACTCTGCACAGTACGGCGAGGTGCACGACTACTCGGGCTCGGGGAGGTGCCAGCGGCGGGGAGCGATCAGGTCCATCGCGGCGTCCGGCCCCCAGGATCCTTGGGGGTAGCGGTGCAGTGGGGGCGGCGAGCGGAGCACACCGGACACGAGCTCCCAGGTACGAGCGATGCCGTCCGCGCGGGTAAACAGGGTGCGGTCGCCCATCAGCGCGTCGTGGAGGAGCCGCTCGTACGGCCCGATCGCCTCACTGCCGAAGGACCCCTCGTAAGAGAAGGTCATCCGCGCCGGCCCGAGCCGGACCGCCGGACCGGGGACCTTCGCGAGGAACGACAGCGTGATCCCCTCGTCGCCGGCCAGGTCCAGCGTGAGGTGGTCATTGGGGAGCCGGTCCTGGGGGAGGTCGCGGAACATCTGCATCGGTGGCTCGGCGAAGGCGAGCGTGACCGTCTGGCGGCTCACCGCCATGCGCTTGCCGGTCCGCAGGTAGAACGGCACGCCAGCCCAGCGCCAGTTGTCGACGCGGACCCGCGCCGCGACGAACGTCTCGGTCTGCGAGTCCTTGGCGACGCCGTCGAGGTCGGTGTAACCGTCGAACTGGCCTCGCACCAGGTCGCTGGCCCGCACCGGAGACATCGACTCGAAGACCTTCGCCTTCTCGTCGAGCAGCGGCTTCGGCTCGAACGCGGTCGGCGGCTCCATCGCGATCACCGAGAGCACCTGCAACAGGTGGGTCACGACCATGTCGCGCAGCGCGCCGGTCGGCTCGTAGAACGAGGCGCGCGTGCCGATGCCGAGCGTCTCCGGGACGTCGATCTGCACGTGGTCGATGTGGCTGCGGTTCCAGATAGGCTCGAACATGCCGTTGGCGAAGCGCAACGCCAAGACGTTCTGAAGCGTTTCCTTGCCTAGGAAGTGATCGATGCGATAGATCTGCTCCTCGTCGAGGACGTGGCTGACGGTGGCGTCCAGCTCCTCGAACGAGGCCTGGTCCACCCCGAACGGCTTCTCGAACACCACCCGGCTGCGGTCCACCATCCCCGACTTCCCCAGCGCATCGGTGATCGTCCCGAACGCGGAGGGCGGCACGGACAGGTAGTACAGCCGGCTCGGCTCGCCGCCGATCTCGCGCTCGGCCTCGACCACCGCGTCGCGGAGCGGACCAGGGTCCGCCGGTGTGAAGTCGTGCGACACATATCTCAGCCGGCCGGCAAAGACGTCCCACGCGTCCTCGTCGATGCAGCAGCGCCCGAACTCCTCGATCGCCTTCCGGGCGACCTCGTCGAACGGGCCCTCGAGCTCCCTGCGCGAGTTGCCGATGATCCGCCATCGCCGGGGCATCAGCCCCTCGGCATGCAGGTGGTACAAGGCCGGCAAGAGCTTGCGGCGCGCGAGGTCGCCGTTCCCCCCAAAGATGACGATGACATGGTCTTCAGGAACAAGGTCAGGTTCCACTGTTAGTCCTTGGGTTTGGAGCGGTGAGGCATCGAGCGCGCATTCGTCGGTGGCCGCGCGCTCACGTCTACGCCCGATCCGTGCATCCAGGTTCAGGCCCGGCCGGACGAGTCGCGTGGCCGCCGAACTGGCCGCGGAGGACGGTGAGTAACCGGTTCCCCAGGGCGTCGGGATCACGCGACGCGAACCGGTTGAACAGCGCGAGCGCGATCGCGGGCGTCGGCACGCCCCGGTCGATCGCCGCCTCGACGGCCCAGCGCCCCTCGCCCGAGTCCTCGACCCACCCGCTGATCCGTTCGAGCTTGGGGTCATCGGCGAGCGCCAGCGCGGCGAGATCGAGCAACCACGACCGCACGACGCTGCCGTGGCGCCACAGCTCGGCGATCGCGGCGAGGTCGAGGTCGAACCCGCTGGCGGCTAGCAGCTCGAAGCCCTCGGCGTACGCCTGCATCAAGGCGTACTCGATACCATTGTGCACCATCTTGGTGAAGTGGCCAGCTCCGGTGGGCCCCACGTGGAGCCACCCGTCGGCCGGGGCGAGCGCGTCGAGCGCGGGGCGCAGCAGGGCGATCGCCTCGTCGGGACCGCCGACCATCAAGCAGTAGCCCTCTTGGAGTCCCCACACCCCGCCGGAGGTTCCCGCATCGACCAACCCGACGCCCAGCGCGCCCAGCGTCGTCGCCCGAGCGTTCGTGTCGGTCCAGCGCGAGTTGCCCCCGTCGACCACCACATCGCCGGGGTCGAGAAGGGGAGCGACTCCTTCGATCGTCTCGTCCGTCGCGCGCCCGGCGGGCACCATCAGCCACACGGCCCGAGGCGGATCGAGCCTGCTGACCAGGTCGGATATGGTGCCAGCGCCGACGGCTCCCTGCTCGGCCAGCAGGGCGACGGCGGCGGGGTCACGGTCGAAGGCCACGACCTCGTGGCCGGCGCGCAACAGGCGCAGCGACATGTTCCCGCCCATCTTGCCCAGGCCGACCATCCCGATCCGCATCAGGCCTCCTCTTGACGCGTCCCGCCAACCAGGCTACGCGGAAAAGAAGCCGCCCGAGCCGATTGGCTCGGGCGGCTGGCATCCAACACTCGTCGTCTTCACCTCGTGGGTGTGACCAGCTCCCACAGACGTGCGAGCGGTGAAGAGGTTGGACTCGCAAGGCTCCTTCCCGACCATGTTGCCGGTCCGGGATGCCTGCAAAAAGGACCGGTGGGGCCTAGCGCCTCATCACCTCGACGGTCACACAAGAACAATCAGAAGTCATTGCGCAGGACCACCTCCTTTCTGTCGTGTCACCAGCATGACACTTGCCCGCGTTCACGGCAACGCGCAGCTTGGCCCCCAGAGCCCTCGCTCGGCGCCGCGAGCCTCGGCCTCAGCCGCCCGCATCGTGCCGATGAAGCGGTCGTTCGGCTCGTACAACACGGCGCGGGCGAACCCCTGGCGGATCGCCTCCTCGTTGTAGAACTCCCCGTCGTCCGTCCAGACGTACCGCAACATCCGCCCGTACCGGTCGGTGTCCTCGCGGTCGGCTACCAGATGGACAGTCGAGTCCACCGCGAGCTCCTCCTCGGCGAAGGCCGTCGCCTCGGGGCCGTAGCACTGGGGACCTCCCCGGGTCGCATGGGTCTCGGGCGCGTCGATCTCGAGCAGCCGGACGCGCTGCTCCTCGCCACCCAGCGCTGGCCGCACCCAGATGGTGTCGCCGTCGACCACTCTGGCGACGACCGCGGGCTGCGCTTCCGGTGGGATGCCGCGGGCGGCCGGTGAGGGCGCCGCGCACGCCGCGCTCAGGACGCCGAGCAGGATGGTCAAGACCGTGCGGATTGCCACGGGTGCTCGATACTGGGCGGCATGACCAAGCTGGCAGACGAGATCGCGGTGTTCCCGCGCCCCGAGGGCGTGGTCCGGGTAACGGGACCGGATCGGCTCTCTTACCTCCACGTGATGCTGAGCCAGCACCTCGAGGTCGCCGAGGACGGCACCGCTGCCGACTTCCTGTTCCTCGACCCGAAAGGCAACGCGCTGGCCGCGGGCAGAGCGGTCGTGCAGGCCGACCATGTCATCCTCGTCACGCCGGTCCAGCTCGCGGCCGACTTGGTGACCGCGCTGGAGAAGTTCAAGTTCCTCATGCAAGTCGAGGCCGTGGACTGTACCGGGGAGCTGGTCGTAAACAGCGTTCGAGGACCTGGCCACGTCGACCTCGCGGGAGCGCCCGCGGGGAGCATGCGCGCAGCTCCGCTCGGTCAAGGTCTGTTGGCCCGCGACCGGGACGGAGGGGTGGACGTGGTCGGCCCGCCCGGCTGGGTGAGCACACAGGTCGCGGGATTGCCGAAGGCCACGCCGCAAGAGTGGGAGGCCTACCGCATCAGCGCGGGGATCCCCGGCTGGGAGACGGAGATCAGGCCGGGCCGGCGGGCTCAAGAGCTGGGCCTGCTCCCCACACACGTCCACTTGCGGAAGGGCTGTTATCCCGGCCAAGAGTCCATCGCCAAGATCTACAACCTCGGCAGGCCACGCCGGGCGCTCGCGGTGATCGAGGCCTCCGGTCCGATCGCCGCTGGCGACCCCGTCCAGGCGGGCGTGGGCGCGAAGACTGGTGAGATCACCAGCGCCGCCCAGATCGACAGGACAGCTGGCCCGGTATGGGTCGCGCTCGCCCTGCTGCCGCTGGATCGCGACGGCGAGATCCTGGGGGGCGGCGACCTGGACGTCGCCGGCACCCCCGCCCGCGTCCGCCACCGCGTCGCCGAGGGCCTCCCCCAGCCGGGCGCCTAACCCCCTTATCCCTAGCGGCCGCGGAGAGCCGCCAACGCTTTCGCGGACTGCTGCTTTGGCTGGATCTTCGCGAACACCGCGAGGACGCGGCCGTCGGAGTCGATGACGACGGACGAGCGGATGACGCCCTGGTACTCGCGCCCGTACATCGACTTGGTGCCCCACGCGCCGTACGCCGAGATCACCTCACGGTCGGGGTCGGCGAGCAGCGTGTGGGGCAGCTCGTAGGCCGCGGCGAAACCCGCGTGGCTGTCGACACCGTCAGGGGAGATCCCCGCCACGACCGCGCCGGCAGCCTCGAACTCGCTCCAATGATCGCGGATGTCACAGGCCTGGTTCGTGCAGCCGGGAGTGTTGTCCTTCGGGTAGAAGTACAGCACGACGGGTTGACCTCGATGTTTCGACAAGGACCATTCGTTGCCGTCCTGGTCCCGCAAGGTGAACTCGGGAGCCATGTCGCCAACTTGCACACTCATCGGTGATCCTCCAGTGAGAGGGGAGAGTGACGCAGTATGCGCGCACGGTAGCCTTTCCGTCATGCGGATCCTCCTCGTCTGCCTGGGGAACATCTGTCGCTCTCCGACGGCCGAGGCCGCACTGCGTGAGGCGCTGGCGCAAGCGGGGATGGACGGCAAGGTAGAGGTCGACTCCGCGGGGACCGGCGATTGGCACGCCGGGCAGCCTCCTGAC
>JBOGED010000022.1:0-10237 GCA_050743625.1 Egibacteraceae bacterium
GAGTTGCGTTATGCCAGTTTCTGATCGACTGTCCCGCCGGCTGTTGGTCGTGCCTCTCCTCGGCCTATTCGCGGCGCTCGCGGCCTGTGGGCCGCCTCCCGCAGGCGAGTCCGGGACACCGGAGTCGCCAGAGGCGAGCATCGAGCAGTTCTTGAACATTCGTGTTCCTAGTAGTCCCGCGCTCGCGCCGGACGGGTCGCTTTACGTTGTGGACTGGCCCGACGGCATCTTTCAGCTCTACGTGCGCAAGGCAGGCGCTGATCTGGACTCCCCGCTCGTCAAGCTGACAGATTTCCCGGACGGGCTCGCCGGCTACTCCCTCTCGCCCGACGGCACAAAGATCATCCTTGTCCACGCTCCGGGGGGAAACGAGCAGTTCCAGCTCTCGCTGCTCGATCCCGCCAATGGCCAGATCACGCCGCTGCTGGACAATCCCGACGTCCGCTACGGTTTCAATCTCTGGTTACGTGACGGCTCTGGCTTCATCTACGCGGCGAACGACCAGAGCCCTTCGGACTTCTCCATCTATCGCTACGACTTCGGCGCCGCGCGCAGCACCAGGCTGCTGGCCAGGGAAGGCAATTGGGGGGCGGCCGACATCACCGACGACGGGACGCGCCTTCTCGTCAGGGAGTACCTCTCCCTCTCGGAGATCCGCCCCTACGAGCTCATCGTCGCCTCAGGCGAGCTGCGGCCGTTGGCGATGGACGCTGCCCCCCACGCTGACCTCGCGGCGAGCTACTTGGACGGAGAGCGCGAGGTCCTTATGCTCTCGGACGTCGAGGAGGGCATCTCCCGCCTGTTCGTCAAAGATCTCGCGACCGGCGCCACGCGTAAGCCACTGCCAACGCTCGATCCCTACCAGATCGACGGCCTCACGGTCAACGACGACCGGAGCATCCTCGGCGTCGCGATCAACCGCGACGGCTTCTCAAGCATGCAGGTCGTGAACCTGCCGACCTTCACGCCCGTGGAGATTCCCGAGATCGAGGAGGGTGTGTTGAGCACCCTTTCCCTGCGGGACGACACGCTGGTCTGGACCCTCAGCAACGCACGTTCACCAGGCCTCGCCTACTCGTGGACCATCGGCGATCCCGCTGCGACGCAGCTGACCACGGCCGAGACCCAGGGCATCGACCTGTCGACGTTCCCGCTTCCCCAGCTCGTGAAGTACCCGTCGTTCGACGGCCGCGAGATACCTGCGCTGCTCTTCACCCCTCCCGGGTACGAGCCGGGGCGCCCAATCCCGTTCGTCGTCGAGTACCACGGGGGTCCTGAGGATCAGAGCCGCCCCGGCTTCAGCAGGGAGACCCAGTACCTGCTCGCGCGAGGCTACGGGGTCATGCTGCCTAACGTCCGCGGCTCGACGGGCTACGGCCGTGCCTATCACGAGCTCGACAACTATAAGAAGCGTTGGGACTCTGTGAAGGACGGTGTGGAGGCCGCCCGCTGGCTGGTCGCGAACGGGTACGCCGAGGCGGGCAAGATCGCCGCGTCCGGCGGCTCGTACGGTGGGTTCATGTCGGTCGCGGCCGTCGCCGAGGATGGCGCGAGCCCCGAGCCGGTCTTCGGGGCGGCGATCGACATCGTCGGTATCGTCAACATGAAGACGTTCCTCGAGCAGACGAGCGACTACCGTCGCGAGCTGCGCGAGGCTGAGTACGGCCCGCTCACCGACGTCGCCTTCCTCGAGTCCATCTCACCGTTGAGCTGGATCGACCAGATCCGTGTCCCCATACTCATCGCCCACGGCCTCAACGACCCGAGAGTTCCGATCGCCGAGGCCATGCAGCTGGCCGAAGGCCTGATGCGGCGCGGTCTGGCCCCTGAGCAGCTGTACTTCCACGACGAGGGCCATGGCTTCGCGAAGCTCGACAACCGTTTGCTCTTCGCCGAGCACATGGCGGCCTTCCTGGACCAGCACATCGGGGACCGTTCAACGTCCTGAGCTGCCTCGCCGGGCACAATGCACAGCATGAGCTACAGCGGTGGTCTAAAGGTGAGCTACAGCGGTGGTCAAAGGTGAGCCAGCAGTCCCTCTTCGAAAGCCAGCGGGTCGTCGACGTCGACATCGCCGCGAAGATGCAGCAGTCGTTCCTCGACTACTCCATGAGCGTGATCGTCGGCCGGGCGTTGCCCGACGTCCGAGACGGGCTGAAGCCCGTGCAGCGACGGATCCTCTATGCGATGGAGGAGGCCGGCCTCCGCCCCGATCGCCAGCACCGCAAGTGCGCGGCGGTGATCGGCGACGTGATGAAGAAGTACCACCCTCACGGGGACGCGTCGATCTACGACGCGCTCGTGCGGATGGCGCAGGACTTCGTGATGCGCGAGCCGCTGGTGGACGGCCACGGCAACTTTGGCTCGGTGGACGGGGATGCGGCAGCCGCCCACCGCTACACCGAGGCGCGGCTCGCCGAGATCGCGATGGAGCTGCTCGATGGGATCGACGAGGCATGCGTCGACTTCATCCCGAACTACGACGGCTTCGAGAGCGAGCCGGTCGTCCTGCCCGCGCGTTTCCCGAACCTGCTGGTGAATGGTGCGAGCGGGATCGCGGTTGGCATGGCGACCAACATCCCCCCGCACAACCTCGGCGAGGTGATCGACGCGTGCCTTGAGCTGATCCGCAAGCCCGCGGCGACGGTCGAAGATCTCATGAGGCTGGTGCCCGCTCCCGACTTCCCGACCGGAGCGCGCATCCTGGACGGAGACGGGATCCGCGACGCCTACCTGACGGGGCGGGGAGCGATCACGGTCGAGGCCGTGGCGACCACTGAGATGCGCTCGGGAGGGCTGCCGCGCATCGTGGTCACCGAGATCCCCTACCAGGTCAACAAGGCGCTCCTGCTCGAGCGGATCGCGACCCTGGTGAAGGACCGGAAGGTCGACGAGATCCGCGACCTGCGCGACGAGTCCTCCCGTGACGGCATGCGCATCGTGATCGAGCTGAAGCGCGGTGAGGACCCTTCGCGAGTGTTGGACAAGCTCTACCGGCTGTCCGACCTGCGGACGAACTTCAACGTGAACTTCGTCGCGCTGCGGGGTGGCCAGCCACGCACCCTCGGATTGCGCGACGCCCTGGTCGCCTACCTCGACCACCAGCGCGAGGTCGTCACCCGGCGAACCCGGTTCCAGCGCGAGAAGGCCGCCGCCCGGGTCCACGTCCTGGAGGGCCTGATCACAGCCCTCGACCATCTCGACGAGGTCATCGCCCTCATCCGGGACGCGAGCACCGCGGACGCGGCTCGCGCCGCGCTCGTGACGCGCTTCGGCCTGACCGAGGTTCAGGCCACGGCGATCCTCGACATGCAGCTCCGCCGCCTGGCGGCGATGGAGCGCGAAAAGCTCATCCAGGAGCATCGGGACTTGCTGATGCTCATCGCAAAGCTGGACGCGATCCTCGCGAGCCCGGAGGCGCTGGACGGGTTGATCTCTGAGGAGCTCCGCGCGATCAAGACTCAGCACGGCAACCCACGCCGCAGCCGCATCCATCGCCCCCTAGCACCCGGCGAGGAGAGCGCCGAGCCCCGCCCGCTGCTCGACGCCGCGCCGGTCACGGTCTACGTCACAGCGGGAGGGTGGCTCAAGGCGGTGCCGCAGCGACCGACCTCGGCTCCTCACTCCCACCCCCGGGACCCTGTCGTGGCGGTCGTGCGCGCGTCCACCGAGGACACGCTGCTCTTGGTTGACCAGTCGGGAGGCGGCTACCGGGTCGCGTTGGCTGACATTCCCGTCACCACCATGCGCCAGCGTGGTGTCGCGCTTAGCGCGCTGCTCGCCGAGGGGAGGATCGCCCCGGCGCCCCCGCTCGCGGGTGCGGTCGCGTTGAGTTCACAAGCCGAAACCGTGCTGTTCTCCTCCGCCCAAGGCCTCGTCAAGCGCACCGACCGTACCGAGTACGAGGGACGAGCCCGCACCATGATCGCGGCCGCCGTACGCGACCGGGACCGGTTAGTTGGCGTCATCGCATGCCGCGACGGCGACCACATCCTGATGGCCCACGACGGCGGGCAGGCGGTCCGGTTCCCCGCAGCGCAGGTCCGCCTCATGGGCCGGAACGCGGCCGGCGTCGCCGGGATCGCCGTACCGGACGGCGGCCAGGTCATCGCCGTCACGGTCGTGCCGGACGGTGTGGACGTGGACCGCGAGGTCGTGACCCTCTGCCGGGACGGGAGGGCGATGCGCGCACCCCTTGCCGAGTTCCCCCTCCAAAGTCGGGGAGGCAAGGGCGTCAAGTGCGGGCCTGGACCGATCGCGTGGTGCGGCCTCGCCGCCGATCTCCACGTCCAGGAGGGTGAGCACACCTCGGTACTGCGCCCAGTCGCGGCTCCGGCAACCCGGCGCGCGGGCAAGCCATCCGCGGTGAGCGGCCAGGTTGAGGGGGCGCCCGCGGCCGAGCAAGGCGCCCAGTTGCCCGGCGGTCCGTCGTACGGACGAGATTAAACTGCTGGTAAATCCGCCTTGAGCCTGATGTCCGGGAGCTACCGCTTGTCTATCTTTGAGACAGCCGCACGGGAGGGGGAACCATGCAACACATCGTCGAAACGACCAGAATAACGAAGCGCTTCGGGGGGCTGGTCGCGGTCGACGATGTGAGCGTGCAGGTACCGAGCGGCTGCGCCTTTGGCTACCTGGGGCCTAATGGCGCTGGCAAGACCACGCTGATCCGTATGCTGCTGGGCCTAGAGAAGCCCTCAGCCGGGACCGTACGGCTGCTCGGACAGCCGGTGCCGGCGCGGCCGGCGAGCGTGCTTGCTCAGGTCGGTGGGATGGTCGAGGAACCAGGCTTTCACGGCCATCTCACCGGCCGCCAAAATCTTCTCACCTCGGCGGCCTGTCGTGAGGCCGCCGCAAAGACCCGCATCGATTCCGCACTGCGGCGGCTCGGGCTGACCGAACGGGCCGACGACCGGGTGGCTACCTACTCGCGCGGCTTACGCCAGCGCCTGGGGATCGCCCGCTGCCTCCTCGGCGACCCGCAGGTGTTGATCCTGGATGAGCCGACGAACGGGCTCGATCTTCGCGGCGTTGACGATCTCAGGCTCCTCATCCGTGGCCTCGTGGCCTGTGGGCGGACCGTCTTCCTGTCCAGCCATGTGTTCACGGAGGTCGAGAAGCTGTGCGACGCGATCGCGATCGTCGATCGCGGTCGGATCGTCGCGCAAGGATCCGTCGCCGAGCTGGCCGCGGGGCTCCCGCACACCATCAGGCTGGGCTGCGCCGATCACAGTCGCGCCCTGGGTTTGCTTTCGACCCATAGGGCGATCCAGTCGGCGGTGGGAACGGCCGATGGCATCCAGATCGCTCTCCACCCGGGGACGGACCCCGCGCGGGCCGCGGCCGACGTCAACCGGCGGCTCCTCGAGGCGGGGATCGATGTCGCGGGCCTTGAGATCCGGAGGGTCTCGTTGCAAGAGCGGTTCCTGCCGATGACGCCACGGCAAGGGATCGCGGCATGACCATGCATGCACGCCTCGCGCGGCGGCTTGACTGGCTCCCAGACGGCCGCATGATCCAGGCCGAGCTGCTGAAGCTCCGCACGCGGCGCGGGTTGGTCGCCTGGGGTCTCGTGCTGACCATCGGGACGGTCCTCGCTCGGTACGGTCTGCTCGTCGCGCTCCACGAGACCAACCCGACGCGTTTGATCCCGGCAGGCGGAGTGAGCGGCCTGGCGAACAGCGTCGCCTTGCTCACGACCTCGGGAGTGCTGCTCGCGGTGATCACCGGAGCGATCGCGGGGACCGCGGACGTCGACGCGGGAGTGTTCGGCGACCTCGTCACGACGGGTCGCTCGAGATATGCCCTGTTCGCCGCCCGAGTGCCTGGTGGGCTCGCGTTCCTCGTACCGCTCCTGGAGGCGGGGTACGCGACCGCCGTCGTGGGCTCGTTCCTTTTCACCGGGCCCGCACCCGTGCCGACCGCTGACCTGGTGTCACTGGGGATGGCATGGGTGCTGCTACGCCCGGTGATCTGGTTCGTCGTGGCGTTGGGAGTCGCGTCGTTGGTCGGCTCGCGATCCGCCGCGATCGGGATCGTGCTCGGTTGGCAGTTCGTCGTCGAACCGGTTCTCGGGGTGTTCAGCGCGGGTTTGTTAACCCCTTGGCGCTACGCCGGCCTTACCGAAGCCGTGGGACGGCTGGAGCCACCAGCCTTCCGCTTCGATCCCAATCCGGCTGGTGAGCTGTCGGTCACGGTAGCCGTCGGAGTGATCCTCGTGTGGCTCGTGGCCGCGCTCGCGGCGGGCGCGTGGCGGACCAAGACCCGAGACCTATGACAGCCGTTCAACCGAGAGCAGAGTCCAGGCCGGTCCGCCGACCTGGACTTCGTGTCGTGTCGGCGTGGCGCCGGAACCTTCTCGTCGCCGATACCGTGCTCGCGTTGCTCGTCGCGGCGACCTTCGTCATCGCGGTGCTCGTCAGCGGCGAGGCCGTACAGGATCCGGTGGACTCGGCGTTCACCCGCTATTGGGGCCTGTTCCTGCTGCAAACGCTGCCGTTGGTCTTGCGTCGTTCGCGACCGCTTGGGGTGCTTGCGGTCACCCGTGGAGCCGAGATCGTCTCGCTTCTGACCGGCCCGGGGGTGACGGTGGGTGGGGTGACCATCGCCCTCTACACGGTGGCGGCTCATCGCGACCGGCGCACCGCCGTGCGCGCGGGGCTCGCGGCCAGCGTCGCCCTCGCGGTGGCCATCACGATCGTTGAGGGCTTCGACCCCGTCGCGACGGTCACACAGATCCTCTTCAGGCTGCAACTCGACGCCGCCTCCTGGATGTTCGGAGCGTACGTCCGTGAGCTGCGCGCGCGATCCTCGAGGCTCGAGCAGGACCGCGAGCATCAGACCCGACGAGCCGTCGCCGAGGAACAAGCGCGAATCGCGCGTGAGCTGCACGACGTCATCGCCCACAATGTCAGCGTCATGGTGGTCCAGGCCGCCGCCGCCCGTGACGTATTCGAGCTGCAACCCGCTCGGGCGCAGGAGGCACTCGGCGCGATCGAGGCGACCGGGCGAGAGGCCATGACCGAGCTCCGCAGGCTCTTGGGCGCCGTCAGGCCCGACGGCCGCGAGGGGGAAGTTCCGGGGGAGATCCAGGCGAAGGTTCCTCAGCCCAGCCTCGACCGTCTCGACGGCTTGATCGAGCAGGTGCGTGCCGCGGGGCTGCCGGTGGAGCTTCGGATCGATGGCAAGCCATCCGCGTTGCCGCCCGGCATGGAGCTGTCCGCGTATCGGATCATCCAAGAGGCCCTGACCAATACCCTGCGCCATGCCCACGCGTCCCACGCCGCGGTGACGGTACGGTACGGCGTCCACGACCTTGTGGTGGAGGTCTACGACGACGGCCTCGGTGACACCGGTCATGGGAGCCCTTCCGGCCGAGGCCTGATTGGGATGCGCGAGCGGGCAGCATTGTTCAACGGGTCACTCGACGCCCGAGCCCGCGAGGGTGGAGGCTTCGCCGTGCGTGCTCGCCTTCCCCTTCTTCAGGAGCGCTGATCGTGACAGCAACCGCCGCCCGGACGATCAAGGTGTTGCTCTGCGACGACCAGGCACTCGTCCGCACCGGATTTCGGATGATCCTCGACGCCCGTGAGGATCTCTCCGTGGTAGGTGAGGCCTCCGACGGCCGCGAGTGCATCGAGCTCTGCCGCCAACTGGAGCCCGACGTCATCCTCATGGATGTTCGCATGCCCAACATCGATGGGGTCCAGGCAACCTACCGGATCGCCGCGGAGGGCTCGCCCGCCCGCATCATCATCCTCACGACCTACGACCTGGACGAGTACGTCTACGAGGCGATCCGCGCCGGAGCCAGCGGGTTCCTGCTCAAGGACGTCCGACCAGCTCAGCTCGTCGATGCGATCCGCGTCGTCGCCGCGGGCGAGGCGCTTCTCGCTCCCTCGGTCACCAAGCGACTACTCAATCGCTTCGCCGACGTCCTGCCGCCGAAGAACGGAACGCCGCTCGCCGGATTGACGGAGCTCACCGAGCGCGAGCGGGAGGTACTGAAGCTGCTCGCCAGTGGGCTCTCGAACGCCGAACTCGCCGAGCGCCTGTTTCTCAGCGAGGCGACGGTCAAAAGCCACATATCCAACCTCTTGCGGAAGCTTGGACTTCGCGACCGCGTCCAAGCGGTCATCCTCGCCTACTAGACCGGTATCGTCCGCCCCGGGACCACGCAGTGACCGCATGACGGCGTTCTCCCGCCTGGTTCGGGCCAGGCGGATGGTCCGGGCGTACCGGCCCGACCCCGTCGACCCCGCGGTGATCGACCGCATTCTCGACACCGCCCGGCGAGGGCCGAGCGCGGGGTTCAGCCAAGGCCAGTCGTTCGTCGTGGTCACCGACGCCAAGGTGCGCGACCTGATCGCGTGGGCCTGCGACGAGCCCACGTACGTCGCTCGTGGGTTCGCGCCATGGGTCTCGCGGGCACCCGTCCACGTCGTGCCCTGTACGCGATTGGCCGACTACCAGGAGCGGTACGCCGAGCCGGACAAGGCTGGGTCGTCGATGGCGGCCTGGTCGGTCCCGTTCTGGTGGGTCGACGGGGGAGCGGCGCTCATGCTGCTGCTCCTCGCCGCTGTCGACGAGGGGCTGGCCGCGGGGTTCTTGAGCGCCAACGCCGACCGCCTGCGCGCGGTCCTCGGCATCCCCACGGACGTCGCCCCCTTAGGCGTCGTCACGATCGGCCACCCCGCGCCTGACCGCCGGTCGGGGTCACTGGCGCGCGACCGCAAACCTCTAGAAGAGGTCGTGCACCGCGACCGCTGGTGACCCACCGTCACGTCGGCTCGGGATCGAGCGGTGGTGCCCGGTCCGCCGTGGTCGCGCGATCAGGGAATGGGTTGTACGGGCGGCCTCCCGCGATGTCGGCGTTGAGGCTCATAAGCCTTGGGATCACCTCGTAGGGATCGTCGGTGATCCCTGCTGGCCAGTCGTAGGCGGCTGCGGCCGCGGCATCGAGTTGGCGGTGAGCGGATGCCAGCGCGGTGAACCCGCCGTCCTCGACCAGGTTGTAGACCTCGGTTAGCCCGCGTACCCCTGCACATGCCCGCGCCCGCTCCACTATCACCTGCCTCGCGGCGGCGGCGATCTGCTCCCGCGCCGCCAGGTCAGCCTGCGGCCACGGGAACGTCTCGAAGACGGTCGTGTTCGTGTAGCGCGGGTCGCCCTTCAGCGTCGACCCGCGGTACCGGGCCCAGAGTTCATGGGGCCGGGAGGAGAGCACGCCGAAGGCGTAGTCGGTATCGAGGGCAACGACAACCACCAGATCGCTTGGACACCAGACGGCGTCACACCAGATAAAGAGCGTTCGCTTGGCGATCCGGCCGACAGCCAGGTAGCGGTCGAGGCCGGTGAGCGCCGCGCGCAGTCCTGGCCGAGGCTCACCGAGTCGCCACCAATGCCGCCGGTAGTACTCACGCCGGTTTGCCTCGCGCTCCGGCTTCACCCGCTCGCGCACGATGGCGAGGGCTGCGGGGAATCCCGCGGCCTCCTCCAGCGGCATGAGTCCGAAGTCGATGATCCACCGGCGAGGTCGTTGGGCGGGGTCCTCGACGATGTCGTCACCGATCAGGTACGGCCGTACGACCTGGGCGTAGCGGGCGTCCCGCAGCAGCAGCAGCTCTGTCACCTCGCTCTCCTTGAGGACGAAGCCGTCGCCGACCGGGATGGGCCCTTGAAAACAGACTCCCTTGTTCGCCCCGAGCGGTCGTGCGGCAAGCGTTGACAGCCACAGCGGGACAAGGTCGGCCGCGATCCCGTCCGGCACCGGTTGAAGGTCGAGCGTGAACCACCCCGGTCGCTCGGGCGGGGACTGCACCCAGTTGACGATCGACACGTGCACCTTGGCCTCGCCTGGCCACTTCTGGCTGGCTATCGCGTCGGTGATCACGCCGCCCTTCTCCACGACATAGGGTCTGGGCAGGAATAACGTTGTGGTTTGTCCTGGTTCGGTCTGACCGTCGCGGTCGGCGTGTTGTGTGCGGGATATCGGCGGTATTGAGGCTGTCGCCAAATCGAGGCGCGTGGCGGTGAGCGCAGGCCAACCGTCGAAGGGCCTGTAGGCCGCCCTGGGCCAGCCACACCGCAGCTTTCCTCCGTATTCGGAGGAAAACTGCAGGTCAGGCTCGCTCGGTCAAGCTTGAGGCGCGACTTTCCCTCGTATCCGGAGGAAAACTGCAGGTCAGGCTCGAGCACCCCCGACCGGCGGTACCGCGAGATTCAACAACAGCCTGTA
>JBOGED010000023.1:0-8823 GCA_050743625.1 Egibacteraceae bacterium
CGGTATACCGCGCGGATCCTCCACAAATGCTACCGGCGCGGGAGCACGAGCTGGATGGCATCGGCGAGCTGGGTGGGGGATCGAGAGCCGAATGGGACGGGCACGAGGTGGCGCGCGTCCTCCAAGCCAGCCGGGCCGATGAGCAGCGCGCCGTTCGTGTGGACGGGATCCACCCCAGTCCCACGGCGGATCGTGTGCATCTCGGCTGCCGTGACCCGGATCCCGCGAGCGGCAAGAACAGCCGTGACCTGGACAAGCGCGGGTATTCCGACACCGGCGCCGACGAGAAGGCCGGATCGCCCCCGGCGGAGGATCCGGTGCGTCCCGAGCTGCGGCTTCCCCCCTGGATGCGCGGCTTCGATGGGGTGCCGGTGGAGCCGCATGAGCACCGGCTCTGGAGCGTCGAGTGCCGCGCGGAGGAGCGGCTCGACGTCTTCAGGCCAGCCAGGCTGGATGACGGTGAGGCCAATGTCGCGAGCGGCGGCCAGGTGCGCGGTACTTGCGGTGAGCAGCACGTTCGGGCGCCCGGCGTCAACCGCCACCGCGAGCGTCCTGACGCGGCCGTCCAGGACGGTGATGGCGCGGCGACCGGCGAGCCGGACACCGTCAGCGACGGCGAAACGGCTGGTCATTCCCGGCGCGGTCAAGACCGCCTCGGGGAAGCGGCGCAGGCATTCACTCGTCGGCCCCGGCTCACGGCCGACGACGATCATGGCGACGGAAGCCTCCGCCAACGTGAGCAGCGCGGTGGCGGTCGCTTCCTCGAGCGGTGAGGCGATCAGCAGCTGAGGGGTCATGGTACGCGTAGCTCGGACATGACTAGTAGTGTGATTGGTCTAGTCCGTAAGGCAAGGGCCTGATCCAGTCCGCCGAGGATTTCCCACACATTTCCGCCGTCAATCTCACGGACAGACCATCCCGCTGCGTCCCAAAAGGCCCGAAAGGCCTTATTTTCCTGAGCGGGGACCATCACGCAGGCGGTGAGCGTCGTGACCGGTGCCGTTGCCGCCGCGCGCGCAGCCTCCCACGTTCCGCCCTCATCACAAGACTCGAGATCGAGCAGGCACCACACCCGCTCCGCGCCTCCCAGCGCCACCGCCATCCCGAACGCCACCGCCAGGGCACGGCCAGCCGTCTCGTCGATCCAACCTGAGGGCAGCGCCGACGACACCGCCGGGTGCAGCAGCTGGCTGCCAACGACGAGCCGGTCGGACCCTTGGCTCAGCACACCCTCGGCGAGCGCGGCGACGAGCCTCGCGCCCGGTCCCACCAAGCCGGCCGCGGCCGCCTCTACGGTGCCGACCTCGACCCGGTCGAAGAGCGACTCGGCCTCTCCCATCGCTACTCGCCCTCACCCTTCGATCCCCGCCCACCGCCGCCGCCTTCGGCAGCGGCCTCACCCTTCGCCTTCCATTGCAGGTAGGAGGCGATGAACCGGTCGATGTCCCCGTCGAGGACGGCCGCGGTGTTACCGGTCTCCTCAGACGTGCGGTGGTCCTTCACGAGCTGGTAAGGGTGCAAGACGTAGGAGCGGATCTGGCTGCCCCAGGCCGCCTCGCGCTGCTCGCCCCGCAGGGCGTCAAGGTGCGCCGCGCGAGCCTCGCGCTCACGCTCGGCGAGCTGCGCTTTGAGGAGCCGGAGGGCGGTCGCCTTGTTCTGCAGCTGGCTACGCTCGTTTTGGCAGCTGACGACCAACCCGGTCGGCAGGTGAGTCAGCCGGACGGCGGAGTCTGTGGTGTTCACGCCCTGGCCGCCAGGGCCCGAGGACCGGAAGACATCGACGCGAAGATCCTCGTCGGGGATGACGATCTCCGTGTCGGCCTCGTCCATCACGGGTACGACGTCGATGCTCGCGAACGCCGTGTGACGCCGGTTCTGCGCGTCGAAGGGGCTGATCCGTACGAGCCGATGCACACCACGCTCACCGTGGAGTAAGCCATATGCCCTCGTGCCGTGGACAGTGAAGGTCGCCGAGCGGACGCCGGCCTCCTCACCCTCCTGCTGATCGTGGATGTCGACCTTCATCCGGTGCCGCTCCACCCAGCGCAGCAGCATCCTCAGCAGCATCTCCGCCCAGTCCTGCGCGTCGGTTCCACCAGCGCCGGAATGGACGGTGACAATGGCGTCCCGATGGTCGTACTCGCCCGAGAGCAGGACCCGGATCTCTAGCTCCGCGAACTCGTCGCTAAGGCCGTCAATGCCGTGGGCGACCTCTCGAGCGGTCTCGTCGTCGTCCTCCTCGCGCGCAAGGTCATCGAAGATCCGCAGATCTTCCAACCGGCTCGCGAAGTCATCGAACAACCGGATATCGTCTTCGATGCTCGCGAGCTGGGCCATGACTCGCTGAGCGCGCGTCGGGTCATCCCAGAGGTCAGCGGCGGCTGAGAGGCGTCGTAACTCGGTCAGCCGGGAGCGCTTCCCTTCGACGTCAAAGGTACTCCTTGACTTCAGCGAGACGGCGAGTGTACTCAGCGAGCGCCGCGCGGTGGTCGGTGGCCATGGGGCCCCAGGGTACTCCGCCGTACACCAGAACCAGGGAAGGTGAACTCTTGAGAACTGTTCTCGCGCTTCGGCGGTAGCATGATATTGCAGCGTAAGGAGGGGCCATGACGCCATTGATCGACGCGACGGAAATGTACCTTCGCACGGTGTGGGAGTTGGAGGAGGAGCACATCACTCCCATCCGCGCGCGACTCGTCGAGCGCCTCGGGCTCTCGGCACCGGCGGTGAGCGAGACCGTCGCGCGGCTGGAGCAGGAGGGGTTGCTTCGCATCGCCTCGAACCGGACACTCCAGCTCACGGACGAGGGTCGCGCCCGCGCGACGAGCGTGATGCGCAAACACCGGCTGGCGGAGAGGCTTCTCACCGACGTCATCGGGCTTGAGTGGGAGCACACCCACGTCGAGGCGTGCCGGTGGGAGCACGTGATCTCCGATGCCGTCGAGCACCATCTCGTCGAGCTGCTCAACTCACCGACGACGTGCGCCCACGGCAATCCCATCCCGGGGCTCGCGGTCGACGAGTCCGACGCGCCGCTTCTCACTATGGCCGAGGCCGCGAGAATCGGGGGTCGCGCGACGGTGCAACGGATCTCTGAGCACCTGCAAGTCGACGTCGACGCCATGCGCTTCCTGCGCGAGCACGGTCTCCGTCCCGGTGCCGTAGCCGATTTCAGCGTCACGGCTGGCCAAGTCGTCGCCAGCACCGACGTCGAGAAGGTCGAGGTCGGCAAGGGCACCGCCCAGCAGGTCTACGTCGTTCCCGCTTGAGGAAGCGACCGCCTGATGCAGACTGTCACGGATGAGACGTCTGCGTACCGACATCGCCCAGCTTCTCGAGATCGATATGAGGACCCGCGAGTCGAAGCAGCGGTTCCTCTCCGAGCTCAACCGGCTTGAGAGCCCCTTCGACGAGCACGCCGACCCCGTGCACGTCACCGCCTCAGCGGTCGTGTCCGGGCCACGGGGTACCGTGCTGCACCGCCACAAACGACTGGGGGTGTGGCTTCAGCCTGGTGGGCACATCGACAAAGGTGAGATGCCGTGGGACGCCGCCGTCCGTGAGGTCGCCGAGGAGACGGGGATCGTCGCCACCCATCCGCACGACCAGCCGTTGCTCTTCCACGTCGACGTACACCCGGGCGCGAAGGGGCACACGCATCTCGACTTGCGCTACCTGCTCATGGCCGGCGACGTCGACTGCACCCCACCCTCGGGTGAGAGCCCCTATTGCCGCTGGTTCGCCTGGGACGAGGCGATGGCGATCGCCGATCCCGGATTGGCCGGGGCCTTGCGCCTCGCGCGATCGCGGCGTGAGGCGCTGGTCGCCGAGTAGGCTCTGAGGCGACCGTGACCGCCCGCGCCGAGCACGTCGGCAGCCTGCTGCGCCCCCGCGAGCTCATCGAGGCGCGCGAGGCTCATGCCAGTGGCGACCTGGACGCCGCCGCGTTCAAGCAGGTCGAGGACGATGCGGTGCGCGAGGTGGTCGCGATGCAGTCGGAGCTCGGCTTCCCGGTGGTGACCGACGGCGAGCTCCGCCGGGAGTCCTTCCAGAGCGACCTCTGCGCGGCCGTCGACGGGTTCGAGGGCGTCACGATCGACGCGTGGCTGTGGGGCGACTGGCACTCGGACGACGTGGGAGACGTCCGCACCCAACGACCGGCCGGCCTTGCCGTCGTGGCCCCCCTGACGCCGCGCCGCACCGTCGCGGCCGAGGAGTTCACGTTCCTGCGCGGCCTCACCGCGGCGTGGGCGAAGGTGACCCTGCCGAGCCCCAGCCTGATGGCCAACCTCTGGGACCCCGACCGTTCACGCGACGCGTACCCCAGCCTTGACGACTTCCTCGCCGATGTCCTGGCGATCCTGTCGGACGCCGTCCGTGAGCTGGCCCGCCTTGGCTGCACCTACGTACAGCTCGACGCCCCTCACTACCCGCTATTGATCGACCCGGTGTGGCGCGCCTTCTACACCTCGCGGGGCTGGACCGCCGACCGGTGGATCGGCTACGGCCTCGAGCTGGACAACGCGCTGATCAGCGCCGCGCCCGCGGTCACGTTCGGCTTTCATCTCTGCCGCGGCAACCAGGGCAGCCGCTGGCTCGTCGCCGGTGGCTACGACGCGATCGCCAAGCAGGTCTTCTCCGGGATCCGCGCCCACCGGCTGTTGCTGGAGTACGACGACGAGCGGTCAGGCGGCTTCGACCCGCTGCGGTTCGTGCGCGACGGCACGACCGTCGTCTTGGGTCTGGTCACCACGAAGACGCCGCGCCGTGAGACCGTGGAGGGGCTCGCCGGCCGGGTACGGCAGGCGGCCCGTATCATCCCGATGGACCGCCTGTCCATCGGCACCCAGTGCGGCTTCTCGACGTCGGTCATCGGCAACGCGATCACGCCAGACGACCAGCGCCGCAAGCTCGCCACGCTCGTCCGCGCGGCCGAGGCCATCTGGGGCTAGGCCGCTCGGGCCACGAGTCGCCGTGGTTTCCCGAACAGGGATTGCATCCAGATCTAGGCCGGTAGCAGGTCCGCTTGGACGAGGAAGTCGCGGGCGACGTCGGAGGGGTCCTCCCTGTCGATGTCGACACGCCGGTTCAGCTCGGTCAAGTCTTCGGTGGTCAGGGCGGCGGAGACGGCGTTCAGCGCCTCCTCCATCTCCGGGGTGAGCGCCTCTTGCCGCACGATGGGCGTGATGTTCTCGCCCGGGATCAGCGGTCTGTCCTCCTCCAGGATCACCAAGTTCTCCTCGGCGATAAACCCGGTGGTCGTGAAGACGCGCCCCACCTGGATGCGGCCTTGCCTCAGCGCCTCGAGGGTCACTGGCCCGCCCGCGTCAGTGACGACGAAGTCGGCGAACACGATGCCGTACACCTCCTCCAAGCCCCGCAGACCGGTCCTGCGCGTCTCTTCCTCGGGCGGGCCGCCCGCGACCAGCTCGCCCGCGACGGGCGCGAGGTCCGATACCGTCTGGAGGTTGTACCGCTCGGCGGTCTCTTGCGTGACGGCCAGCGCGTCCTGGTCCTGCGCCTCTGAGGACTCGAGCAGCACGATGCCGGTGCCCTGCGCCTCCAACGCTTGCATGACGGCCGTCCGCAGCTCGTCGACCTCGGTGAGCACGTCCGGCTCGCCGGCCCCCTCCGCGCGGGAGGACAAGAACCCGTAGGTGGCTCCGAGGTACTCGGCCATCACGTCGATCTCGCCGTTCTCCATCGCCGGGAAGTAGATCTCGCGCGCCCCGACGCCGATCTTGCTCCGGTCGACCGGGAAGCCGGCATCCTCCAGGATGTCGGCGTACATGTTGCCGAGGATGAGCTGCTCGGTGAAGTTGCCCGCCCCCACTACTACGGTCCCGGACTGGGCCTGGCCACCCGCGATATTGCCTTCGTTGGCGGCGCAGGCGGCCAGCAGGACACCCGCCACGAGCACGCTGAAGAATCGGAAACCCCGCCTCATCTTAGTGATCCTTTCCGTCCCGGGCGCTACACCGCGCCCATTCCCGATCTCCCTGTCGCGATCCTCGCGTCGAGCGCCGCCGATGCCGCGCGGTCCCGTAACCCGCGCGGCACGACAGCGAGCTGGAGCCGGCTAAGCCCGAACTCGGTGAGGAGCGCGAGCGCGGCGACGAGCAGCGCGCCAGCGACGACCTCCGCGTCGTTCAGCTGCGTGAACCCGTCGAAGATGTACCTGCCCAGCCCTCCTGCGGCGATGAACGCGGCCAAGGTCGTCGTGGCGACGACCTGCACGACGGAGGTGCGGACGCCGGCCATGACCAGCGGCATCGCCACGGGGATCTCGACCCGGGTGAGCACCTGCCACCCGGTCATCCCCATGCCCTCCGCGGACTCTCGCACCTCGGGGTCGACTGAGCGGACGCCGACGTAGCTGTTTGTCACGATGGGCGGGAGCCCCAGGGCGGTCAGCGCCACGAAGATCGGGATGTACCCGAACCCCGCCAGCGCGAACGCGAGCACGAGGATCCCGAACGACGGGATCGCGCGACCGAAGTTGGAGATGTTCACCGCGATCTCGCCGCCCTTGTTCGTATGGCCGACGAGCAACCCGATCGGAAGCCCGATCGCCACCGCGGCGAGCGCGGCGAACAGCGAGTACCACACGTGCTCGAACACCCGAGTGGGGATGCCGTCGCTGCCCTGCCAGTGCATCGGGTCGGTGAACCAGCCGGCGAGCTGCCCCAGGAACTCGATCACGCGGTCCCCCGTGTCCACGGCGTCAACGCTCGCTGGATCGACAGCAACAGGAGATCAGCGCCAACGGCGAGCGCGACGGAGAGAACAATACCCACAATCGTGACGGTCGCGAAGTTTCTGAGGAACCCGTCGATGAAGAACTGCCCATACCCTCCTTGCCCGATGACGGCGGTGATGGTGACGAGCCCGATCGTGGTGACCGTGGCGATCCTCAAGCCCGCGATGATCACGGGCAGGGCGAGCGGCAGCTCGACCCTGAAGAGCTGCGCGGTCCTGCGATAGCCCATGGCCTCGGCGGCCTCGCGGATGTCCGCGGGGACGCTGCGCAGGCCCTCGACGGTGTTCCGCAGCAGGATCAGCACGGTGTAGATCGTGAGCACGATCAGGGCGGTCGTGCGGGTCAGGATCCCCGTGAACGGGCCGAGCAGCGGGAAGAGCGCGATCGACGGGATCGTGAACAGCACGCCGCCGACCCCGAGCAGCGGGCCATAGAGCCGGGGATAGCGGATCGCGGCCAGCGCCAGGGGGAACGCGACCACGAGCCCGAGCAGGACCGGCAGCGCGGTGAGCACCAGGTGCTGCTGGGTCCGCAGCCAGATCTCGTCGCCGTTGCGGGCGATCCAGTCCCAGCGGATCAGGGGCGCGGCGAGGACCGCGACCGGCGTCACAGGATCTCCTTGGAGATCAGCTCTTGGGTGAGGATGCCCTGGTATCGACCATCATCGTCGACGCGTACGGCGACGCCGGTGCGGGAGGTGACCATCGCGTTCAGGGCCGTGCGGAGCGAATCGGTCGCGCGGACCTGAAGCGCGAACGGGTGGAGGACCGACTCGCCGACCGTGGCCTCCAGCTCGTGCAGCGAGACCCACCCGCGAAGGTGTCCATTGCCTTCGATCCCGTCGACGACCACGGCCCAATCCGTGCCGAACGAGCGCGCGACGCGGGCGGCTTGCTCCGCGGTGTCGTCCGGGGAGACGACCGGGCCCGGCTCGGCGGTGACCTCGGAAACAGGGATCAGCGCGAGACGCTTCAAGCCACGCTCGGCACCGAGGAAAGACGCGACGAAGTCGTTGACGGGGTCGGCGAGGAGCTCTCGCGGCGGCCCGTACTGCTGCAGGCGGCCGCCCTGGGCGAGAATCGCGATGCGGTCGCCCATCAGGATCGCCTCGTCGATGTCGTGGGTGACGAACACGATGGTCTTGCGCACCTCGCGCTGCAGGCGCAGGAACTCCTCCTGCAGCCTCGCTCGGACGATCGGGTCGACGGCGCCGAACGGTTCGTCCATCAGCATGACCGGAGGGTCGACGGCGAGCGCCCGCGCGACGCCGACGCGTTGCCGTTGACCGCCGGACAGCTGGTGGGGATAGCGCTCGGCCGCTTGCGGGGGCAGGCCGACCAGGTCCATTAGCTCGGAGACCCGCTCCCGCATCCGCCGCTTGTCCCAGCCGAGAAGGCGAGGCACGGTCGCGATGTTGTCCGCGATCGTGCGGTGTGGGAAGAGGCCGATCTGCTGGATGACGTAGCCGATCCCCCGCCGGAGCGTTGCGGGATCTTGGGCCATCACGTCCTTGCCGTTCACCCTGACCGTGCCACTGGTCGGCTCGACCATGCGGTTGACCATCCGCATGGTCGTGGTCTTCCCGCATCCCGACGGACCGACCAAGACGACGACCTCGCCCTCGGGAATCTCTAGCTGTAACTCGTCCACCGCCACGGTCCCGTCGGGGAACCGTTTCGTCACCGCGTCAAAGCTGATCAACTGCCGCCCCTGTGTCCGCAGCTCCGAGTGAAGCAGTAGGATCGTTCCCCTGTCAACAGGATTGGCTCCCACGAGTGTGATCCGTGGTCCCGGCGATCTCACCGTAGAAGCGGTAGAACGGATCGCTTTCCACCGCGGTCGCGTCACGTTGCACCCCACGGCGCTCTCGCGGGTGGCGCGGGGGCGGGAGGTCCTGCGGGCGTTGGTCTCCGACGGCGCCCGTGTGTACGGCCTCAACACGGGTACGGGATTCCACTGCTCGACCGACCTTGAGGTACGAGACGAGGCCGCTCACGCGGCGCGGCAGCGCGCGCTGCTGCTCGGTCGTGCCGTCGGCGGCCCGCCCTACCCGCCGGCCGGGG
>JBOGED010000024.1:0-1516 GCA_050743625.1 Egibacteraceae bacterium
CGCGAGGTCGGCTCGCGATCGCCGCTGGCGTGCGGTCGCCGGCTCCGTCCCGCTGAGCTCGCGCACATCGAGGACGTCGAAGATTGGCCGTGAGCGATCACACGGGTTCGTCGCACGCGTGAGCCGACCCGACGCCTGCCCGTCGCCGGGGGCCGGCTAGTCGAGCATCAAGTCGAACTTATCGAGCGCGATCTCCAGGTCGGGATCAGCGCGCTCGAGCGGCCGGCTGATCGCGTCGATGGGCTGGCTGGGCTCGAAGATCGCCCAGTTCTCGAGCTCGTCGCCCAGCCGCGAGAGGTAGCTGATCCCGCACACGGGCTCCTCGTCGTGTTCGTGCGCGGTCTCCAAGACGTAGCGCGAGATCTCCTGCGTGAACGCTCGCGGTGCGCGCCACCGCAAACTCGGCGCCGTCGAGGTCGCCGAGCCGATGATGCAGCACTCGATCAGCGAGCGCGACGCGCAGGTGCGCGAGCGCGTCGGAGTGTCCGACGTCGGCGCAGCGGCCGTCGTAGCTGGCTGTCCTGATGCAGCGGCGCTCAAGCCATTCGGCCGGCACCAGGCCGGGCGCGATCGTGGGGAACGCCTCGTCGGGCTCATCGCCGGCGATCTCGGCGTCGGCCGCGATCACAGCAGGGTCGGGTCGATAGCGGGCGAGCGTCTCCAGGAATGCCCCGAGCCGCCGGCTGCTGGCGTACAGGGCGCGGTATTCGCCGTGCGGGTCGTCGTAGCGGTTGCCGAACGTGCCGTCTTCGCCGGCGTAGGCCCAGTCCGGCCAGGCCCACGCGTCGGGCCGGCGGCTGATCCGGTGAATCGGGTTGTCGGGCTGGCGGCTGGCCAGCGGCGGGGTCATCCGCCGACCAGGAACGCGCGCGCGGCCGCGATCACCGCGGGTCCGACCTCCTGCAGCTCGCCTTCGCGCAGCAGGCGGGCGGGTGAGCGGTCCTCGAGCTGGGGGTTGAGCCCCTGGAACCATGCCTGGGCGATCCGTGCCGACTCGGCGGACGCGATCGTCAGCGCGACCTGCAGCGCGACGCGCAGGCGCTGTTGTGTCTCCTCGCTCGGCGTGCGCGTCGCATCCGCCCATTGGTGGACCGCGCGGGTTTCCCGCACGGACCCCAGATAGGCGACGAGCCGGGCGCCGAGCAGCTCGCGCAGCTCGTCCGCGACCTCGGGAAAGCTCGCACGGACCGCGCGCGTGTGGGCGACGAGATCGGGTCGGGCGTGGGCGACAGTCATCTCAGGCTCCTTATCGAGAACAGACACTATCACGCGAGCATCCCAATGGAAATCACAATACCCATCACAGCCTGAGCGGCCTGACGGCGGGTGAACGCCGCGACAAGCGCGCCGGGGGTATGTGAGGCTATCGCCCGCGGGTCGGTCAGGTGGGGGTGAGCGTGATGGTGCGGCGCCCGCCGGCGACTGAGCGGACCCACGTCGCTGGTGCGGCCGGGGCGGCTCGGGCGTCGCTGCCGACGAGCAGTCCGACGAGGGCGAGTGCGTCGGTGTGTGGTTG
>JBOGED010000025.1:0-2179 GCA_050743625.1 Egibacteraceae bacterium
ATGCATGGCCGTGCTCGGCTCGGCGTGCGCCGCGCCATCACCCGACCTGACGCCGGCGCCGGTACAGGCGGGCGTCGCCGAAGCCAATGGGATCACGATCGCCTATGAGAGCTTTGGGCCGGTCGACCGCGAGACGGTGTTGCTCATCGCGGGCTATGCCTCGCAGATGACGATGTGGCCGGACGAGCTGTGCCACGAGCTGGTGCGCCGCGGCTATCGCGTCGTCCGCTTCGACAATCGCGATGTCGGCTTGTCGACCCATCTCGACCATCTCGGCCAGCCTGACTGGCAGGCCATGCAGGACGCGTACGACGCGGGCCAGCCGTTGCCGGTCCCCTACACGCTGGAGGACATGGCGGGCGACGCCGTCGGGCTCCTCGACGCGCTCGGCGTCGACAGCGCCCACATCGTCGGGGGGTCGATGGGTGGAGCGATCGCCCAACTCGTCGCGCTCGACTATCCAGAACGCACCCGCTCCCTGACGTCGATCTCTGGGGACACGGGCAACCCCGAGATGCCCGGCCCGACAGAGGACGTCCTGGCGCTCCCCCCACCGCCACCCGCGGGCAGCGACATCGAGACGATCATCGCGAGTGAGGTACTCGTCTGGGAGGTCCTCGGCAGCCCCGCCTATCCGACCGACGAGGACGTCCTGCGCGAGCGGATCAGGCGCGAGGTCGAACGCAGCTACGATCCGACCGATCACGAACGGCAGGACGCCGCCATCTTCGCGGCCGGCGACCGGCGCGAGCGCCTTCGGCGGCTCGACGTTCCCACGGTCGTGCTGCACGGCGACGCGGACCTGATCGTGCCGGTCGAGAACGGTCGGGACACCGCCGCGAGCATTCCCGGCGCCGAGCTGATCATCGTCCCGGGAATGGGGCATGACCTGCCGCTCCAGCTCGTCCCGACGTTCGCCGACGCGATCACGCAAGCCGCGGGCCAGCGAGACTGACCATGACACCGTTCCCCGAACAGGGATTTCGGGGCAAATACGCCCCCAAATCCCTGTTCGGGAAGAACGCTCGCGGCCGCCCTCGGGTTCGTGGCGCTCGACGGTGTGTCCCCACTCGTGATCGCCACGATCCAGGCCTTTGCCGCCGGCGCCATGCTCACGATGCTGGCCGACACGATGATGCCCGAAGCGCTCGAGCACAGTCGGCCTCGTCACGGTCCTCGGCCTCAGCCTCGCCGAGTAGGCCGGACAGACCGCTTATGGCCAGCCGACCCCCGGCGCGGGCGCGGGCGCGGTCAGTACCTGGCCGGTTCGAGGTTCGCCGAACGGGTTATCGGGACGCCACTGGGCCGCCATGACGAACAGCGTCCTGCGCTCCGGTCCCCCGAGCATGCACGCGAAGGGCTTCCGATCGAGCTCGACCCGCTGCAGCACCTCACCGCCTTCGCGGACCCGCACGCAATCATCCGTCCCGGTCGAGGTCCAGACCGCGCCTTCGGCGTCGATGCAGATGCCGTCTGGGCCGAGGCCATCGGCCCACACCCTGCGGTTCGACAAGCTGCCGTCGGCGGCGATGTCGAACGCGGTGAGCCTGCCAGCGAAGGACTCGGCGACGATCAGTGTGGAATTGTCGGGCGTCACGACCATGCCGTTGGGGAACTCGATGCCGTCCGCCACCTGGCGAACCGAGCCGTCGGGTGTGACGAGCACGATGATCCCGGGGGCGAACTCCGCCTGTCCTTTCAGAAAGGCCATGAAGTCGAAGCCGAGGTTGTTGAGGTAGATGTTGCCACGGCCGTCTACGACGATCTCATTCCAGACATCGGAGAGACCGCGCAGGTCGGCGTGGGTGACCAGCGACCCGTCGGGCTCCCTGCGCAGGAGTAACCCTGGGCTCCCCATGCTTTTCGACACGACCAGCTGGCGCCCGTCGGGCAGCCACTCGATGGAGTGCGGGCTGGCTGTCGAGTCGCGGGTGACGACCTCACTGTTGCCGTCAACATCGACCGCGACGATTTCGTCCGCGCCCCAGTGGCAGAACCACAGCCGATCCTCGTGCCAACGCGGCGACTCGCCGATCAGGAGATCGGTCAGCAGTAAGTATTCGGTTTTGCCGTGTGTTTTGGGGGTGGGCCGGCCGGTTCTTGGGGTTGTTCGGCGTGGTCAGGGCGCGGTTAAGAAGCGCCCGCGGAGGCGGCGCGTGTGCGCTGGGTTGGTGGCGCT
>JBOGED010000026.1:0-3092 GCA_050743625.1 Egibacteraceae bacterium
GCACCTATGATTGGAAAGCCGCGCTCAATCAATTCCATATCTACTTTCCCGGGAGGCTTGACAGCATAAGAATAGGATGATAAAGTATTAGTAGCAAGTCAGGTCTGAGTCACTTACACAGACAATCTGACAGGCCCGAAAGTCGCTACTCGCCGTGCTTGCGGGCAGGCTCGTCGACCCCGACGAAGGCCAGGTGCTGCTGGACGGTGTCCCACTCCACCACGTGGACCGCCGCGAGCTGCGCCGTGCGGTCGGCTACGGCTTCGACCGTCCAGCGCTCATCGGGCAGACCCTTGCCGAGGTGATCGGCTTCGGGCAACATGCGCCTTCTCAGAGGCAGGTGGAGGACGCTGCCCGCGCCGCCTGTGCCGACGTCTTCATCCGCCAGCTGCCGCGGGGTTACCAGACGCGGCTCGCCGACGCGCCGATGTCCGGCGGGGCGAGGTCCAGCGGATCGGGCTGGCACGCGCGTTCGCCCATGCGGGGCGTGTGCTCGTGCTGGACGACGCCACCTCGAGCCTCGACACCGTGACCGAGCTGCAGATCAGCCATGCGCTCACCGGAGAGCTGGGCGACCGTACCCGTCTCATCGTCGCCCACCGGGCTTCCACGGCCTCGCGGACGGACCTCGTGGCCTGGCTGGACGGGAATCGGATCCGAGCGCTCGGGCCACACCACCAGCTGTGGAAGGACCCGGACTACCGCGCCGCATTCACGTCGCACGCGGGAGGCTTCGCGACCGCCGACATGGCACATTTCCGCAACGGGAACGGGAGTGGAGGTGGGGCGGCGTGAGCCGCGCGGACCGTAGTCGCACGCTTGCCAGCGTCCTGTTCTCTTCGCTGCGACGCCGACGCTGGGCCTTCGCGCAGCTTGCGGGATGGTCGATCGTCGAGGTGCTGCCCGCGTTCTTGTCGGGTCTTGCCGTCGCGCGCGCTGTCGACGACGGCTTCCTGGTCGGCCGCACCGCCACGGGGCTGGCCTGGCTAGGCCTCATGGGACTGTCCATCGTGGCCGGGGCGTGGGGGGCCCGCCAGGTCTATGCACGGCTGGCGGGGATCGTCGAACCGTTCCGAGACGACCTGGTCCGCCGTGTCGTGACCGGCGTACTCCACCGCTCCACTGTAGGCGGGGATGCTCCCGACACTGCAGGGGTCGGGCGACTCACCCAGCAGGTTGAGATCGTCCGCGACACGTTCGGTGGCGTGATCCTGGTCTCGTGCCACTTCGTCTTCACCGCGACAAGCGCAGTGCTCGGCCTGCTTTCCCTCGTACCTGTCGTCTTGGTATTCGTTCTTCCACCCGTGCTACTTGGCCTCGGATTGTTCCTCGCCGCGCTTGCTGCGATGGCAGCGCGGCAGCGGGCTTTCCTGCTGGCCGACGAGCGCCTCGCGGAGACCGCGAGCACCGTGGTGGCCGGCCTGCGGGACGTGTTCGCCTGTGGTGGGGAGGAGCAGGTTGGCGCCACGGTGGGCGAGCACGTCGACGCCCAAGCCCGCGCCGCGAAAGCGCTCGCGCGCCTCACCACGATCCAGACCTTGGCTCTCGCCATTGGCGGTTGGCTGCCGCTCTTGTGCCTCCTGGCTGGCGCATCGTGGCTACTGCGTCACGGAGCGACCACGGGCGCGGTCCTGGGCGCGTTCACGTACGTGGCCTACGGCCTGCACCCAGCCCTGCACACCCTGATCCAGGGACTCGGCGGTAGCGGCTTACGGCTGGCGGTCACCCTGGACCGGATCGTTGAGATGAGCAATGAGCCGGCCGTGGACAGGGTCCGCGAGTCTGCCGAGCGGCAGGAGCCGCAGCTCCGCGGCCATGACCTGAAGCTTCGCGGTGTCACCTTCGGCTACGGGACGCACGCCGAACCAGTGATCCGTGCCCTCGACCTCACCATCTCCGACGGCGACCACGTCGCCATCGTGGGGCCAAGCGGCATCGGCAAGTCGACACTCGCGGGCCTCATGACTGGCCTGCTCGAACCTCAAGCCGGAGCGGTGTTAATCGGCGAGATCCCCGTCCGCGAGCTCGACGCGCACCGCCGGGCCCTGCACCGCGTGCTGATTCCTCAAGAGGCGTACGTCTTTACCGGGACGTTCAGGGAAAACCTCACCTATCTACGTCACGACACTCCACAAGCGGAGATCGACGAGGCGGTCGACGCAGTGAGGCTGAGACCGCTCGTCGAGCGGCTCGGCGGCTATGACACCGAGGTGGACCCTACGGCGCTCTCGGCCGGCGAGCGCCAGCTCGTGGCCTTGACGCGCGCCTATCTTTCGCCAGCGAGACTCGTCATCCTGGACGAGGCCACCTGTCATCTGGACCCAGTCGCGGAAGTGTGGGCGGAGCAGGCGTTCGCCCGCCGTCCGGGCACGCTCGTCGTCATCGCGCACCGGGTGAGTTCGGCGATGCGCGCGCGCCGGATCCTCGTCATGGACGGCGCGCACGTGATGGACGGCACTCACGAGGGCCTGTTGGCGGCCTCGCCGTTATACCGCGACTTGGTCGGCCACTGGACGGCCGCCGACCCGGCGGTCCCCCTTCAGCCAAGGATCATCACTGGCCTGAGTCAGTGATGGCGAGCAGGAGGTTGGTATGCCCGTGTCTCACTCACCGTCTGCCTCATCGGCGGGCCTGGGCAGTGAGCAAGAGTCCCTCGAGCCAGCTGCGAACGGCCGCGCCGGCTCACCTGCCCTGACTATGCCTTCCGTGGCGTATCCGATCGAACGGGCGACGCTCGACAACGGCCTGCGTGTGGTGCTCTCGCCCGACTCACGCGCGCCGGTGATCTCCGTAGCCGTGTACTACGACGTCGGCATCCGCTCCGAGCCGGGCTCGGCCCCGAGTGGCTGCAGGAGCACTCACGGCTGCTGGCGGCGGTTACGGTCGAGCAGGTGCTGGAGCAGGCCGCCCGCTTCCTCGCGCCCACGCGACTCGTGACGGTCGTCCTGGGTGACGCGAACCTGGTCGAGCCGTCGATGCGCACGATCAGCGAGGTGACGCGCGGCTCGTCGGTGTGAACATGCAGCATTTGCGCGCCCACGCGCCAATGCTGCCAGCTCCTGGCCGATACGTGGGATGCCCGCTGCTGGACC
>JBOGED010000027.1:0-17155 GCA_050743625.1 Egibacteraceae bacterium
CGTCGAGGTCGTGAGGATCGGCCTCGGCGTCCACGCGCAGGCCGAGCGCCCGGCAGGTCTCGGTCGTGACCGGACCGATCGAGGCCACCCGCATGCGGGCATCCGGAGGCCCACCGAGCAGCTCCACGAAGTTCCGGACGGTCGAGGACGAGGCGAAGGCCAGCACGTCGATCTCCCCGGCGGCCAAACGCTCCGCAACAGCCGGCGGCAGGGCCGAAACCCGCACGGTCCGGTACGCCTCGACCTCCACGGTCTCCCAGCCCGCCTCGGCCAACACCTGGGTCAGCGTCGGCGTCGCGATGTCGGCGCGGGGCAGCAGGACCCGCTTACCCCCCTTCGCCAACAGCGCCTCCGCCAGGCCCCGCGTCGTGTACCGCCGCGGCACCAGGTCGGCGCGCAACCCACGAGCGGCCAGCGCCTGGCCCGTGCCCGGTCCCACGACCGCCAACCGCGTCCCGGCGAACACACGCGCGTCCAACCGCAACCCATCCAGCTGCTCCCACACCGCGTCGACGCCGTTCGCGGACGTGAACGCGACCCAGTCGTAGGCGCCGTCGGCGACCATCGCGAGCGCCTCACGCAGCCCGCCAGGATCTCGGGTCGGCTCGATCGCGATGGTCGGCGCCTCGACCGGCTCGGCGCCCAACACCCGCAGCCGGTCCGACAGCTCGCTGGCCTGGTGGCGGGTACGTGGAACCAGGACGGAGACACCATGCAACGGCCGGCGGTCGAACCAGCGCAGCTCCTCACGCAGCCCGACCACCTCACCGACGACCACGACCGCCGGCGGGCCGAACGAGGCCTCGGCCACGCGGTCACCCACGTCGCCGAGCGTCGCGACAAGGGTCTCCTGCCGTGGCGTGGAGCCCCAGCGGATAAGGGCGACCGGGGTGGTGACCTCCCGACCCGCAGCCACCAATGCCCGCGCGATCTCGGTGATGCGCCCCACGCCCATGAGCAGCACCAACGTCCCCGGGAACCGCGCGGCGGCCTCGTAGTCCACCTGGGACTCTGCCTTGGTTGGGTCCTCGTGGCCGGTGACGACCGCGAAACCGGTCGACAGACCCCGGTGTGTGACCGGGATCCCCGCGTAAGCCGCCACCGCCACCGCCGACGTCACCGCGGGGACGACCTCGAAGGGCACGCCGGCCGCCGCGCAGGCGGCGGCCTCTTCGGAGCCCCTGCCCAGCACGAACGGGTCGCCGCCCTTCAACCGTACGACGGCGTCACCGGCCAACGCGCGCTCGACGAGCAACGCCGAAAGCTCGGGCTGCGCGAGCGCGTGGCGGTCGGGCAGCTTCCCGACGTAGACCCGCTCACAGCCGTCAGGGCAAAGGCTCAGGACCTCCGGAGGGGACAACCGGTCGTATGCGACGAATGTCGCGGTCTGGAGCAACCGAGCCGCCCGGAGCCCGAGCAGGCCGGGATCACCTGGACCACCACCGACGAGGTGGACAGTCCCACGCCGTGCCGGCGGCCCCCCGAACGGGAACGCCGTCAATGGGCCGCGTGATCCCGCTGGGCCCGCAGCTCCCCGATCATCTCCAGCATCGCCGCGCCGCCCGCGGCGTCGATGTCCTCGGCCAGCGCGATACCCAGCTGCTCAGGGTCGCCGATCGGGCCGCGAAGGCTCCGGCGGATCACCTTACGCGTCACCGGGCAGGCGAGCATGCCCACCAGCTCGATCTGGGCAGGGGAGACGAGACGGCCGAGCGCTCCCACTGGCGCGAGGCAGCCACCGCCCAGCCGCTGCAGGTAGGCCCGCTCGGCGCGGACGGCATGGTGGGTCGCGAGGTCGTCGACGCACTTGCACAGCGCGAGGACGCGAGCGTCCTCCGCGCGGCACTCGACGGCCAGCGCTCCCTGCGCGGGGGCGGGAAGGCACTCACCGGGCTCGAGCGGCATCGCGGCCAGCGGCAAACCGAGCGGGCCCACGCCGCCCAGCTCCTCCGGCACGTACAGGCGCCGCAACCCGGCGAGCGCGACGACGACCGCGTCGAACTCACCCTCGGCGACCTTCCGCAGGCGAGTGTCGAGGTTCCCACGCAAGGGCAACACCTGCAGTGACGGGCGCGAGCGGAGCAGCTCGAGCCGTCGCCGCTCCGACGACGTGCCGACGGTGGCGGTCGGCGCGAGGGTCGACAGCCGCTCACCGCCACGGGTGATCAGCACGTCCCGTGGGTCCTCACGCGGGGGAACGGCACCGATGGCGATGCCTGGCGCCGCTTGCGTAGGAAGGTCCTTGTAGGAGTGGACGGCGATGTCGCAGTAGCCGTCCAGCAGCGCCTCGCGTAGCGCGTCGACGAACAGGCCCTTCGTCTCGAACGCGCCGACTGGCCGCAGGGGATGCGCGTCACCGGTCGTCGCCATCGGGACGAGCTCGAAGTCCTCGCCGGTGCGCTGTGAGATGAGCTGGCCGGTTTGGAAGGCCTGCGCTCGCGCGAGGGCGGAGCGGCGGGTAGCGATCCGGATCATTCGGGCAGGTCGAACAGCTCGCGGAGCGCGGCGGCGTACAGATCAGCGCCGCGCACGTCGGCCAAGGCCTTGAGCCGGACAGTCGGAGCGTGCAGGAGCGTGTTCACGATCCCCTTCGTCAAGGCCTCGAGTGCTTGTGCTTGCCGCTCGTCGAGTTCGCCGAGCTTTGCGCGGTACCGCTCCCGCTCGGAAAGCCGCACCGCCTCGGCGCGCTCGCGAAGCGCCGCAATTGTAGGCTCGACGCGGACCGCTCGCGTCCACGCCACGAACCTGCGGGTCTCCTCTTCGACGATCGCGCGGGCCTGCGCGACCTCGACCCCGGCCGGGCCACCTCGGGTGAGCCGGTCGATGTCGTCGATGTCGAGCACCGTCACGCCTTCGACGGCGCCCGCGGCGGGGTCGACGTCACGAGGCATGGCGAGGTCGAGGAGCACGAGCGGCCGCTCGGCGCGGCGCTCCATCACGGATGCCACGACCTCCGCCTCGACCAACGGTGTGGATGAGCCGGTCGATGCGATGACCAGGTCGGCCGCGCGGAGCCCGTCGTCCAAGCGCCCGAGCCGCAGGACCTCACCGCCTACGCGCTGGGCGAGGCGCTCCGCCTTGTCGGGTGTGCGGTTCGCGATCAGGACGCGGCTGGCGCGCCCCGCGACGCGGGCCGCCCCCATGCCGCCCATCTTGCCGGCGCCGAGGAGCAGGACGGTCCGGCCCTCCAACCCACCGAGCACGCGGGTCGCGAGATCGAGCCCGACGTCGACCATCGACGCCCCACCCGAGGCGATGCCGGTCTCGGTCCGGGCGCGCTTGCCGACGCGAAGAGCCTGGCGGAACAGCGCTTGCAGGATGCGGCCGCAGCTGCCTTCGCCCTCGGCCGCCTTCAACGCCTCGCGGACTTGGAGGTGAACCTGCCGCTCGCCGACGACCATCGAGTCGAGCCCGCTCGCCACCGCGAACAGGTGGGCCGCGGCGGCCTCGTCGTAGTAGTCGTAGGCCAGGTCGGCAAAGTCCTCCGGCGCGAGCCCCCCCCACTCGGAGAAGAAGTTCCGCAGGTCCCCCATGCCGCCGTGAAACCGCGAGACGCTCGCGTAGACCTCGACACGGTTACAGGTCGAGAGCACGACCGCCTCGGTGACGTGGTCTCGCCTCAGCAGCGAGGCGAGGGCCTTCCCGAGGCGCTCCGCGGGTACGGCTACCCGTTCGAGGAGACCGACCGGCGCGGTCTTGTGGCTCAGGCCAAGGACGAGGACGGACACACGGGAACCCTAGCGTTGCGGGTCGGCACTCACGAATGGTTGATACTCATACTCAGGATATTGATACTCAGGATAACGATTGCTCTCCAGAGACTCCGAGCGCCGCGAGGGCAGCGTGCCGGTCGGCGTTGGGACGCCCATCGGTAAGCAGCGCGTCGAGCGCCGCATGCCACCTACGACGCCGCTCGGCGTGGTCGATTCCCTTCAACGCCGCCGTTACCCCCTCTGATGCTCGCAACTCCCCGAGCAGCGTAGCCAGCTCTCCCCATTCCCGCCCGTACTCGTCCTCCAACCGCTCACGAACCCGGCGCGCGAGCGCCGGAGCATGACCGCTGGTGGAAACGGCGAGCAGTAGCGGGCCGCGCCGGACGGCGGCGGGAAATGCGGCGGTGCCATGGCCATCCGTGCGCACGCAAAAGATGTGCCGGGCCGCGGCATCCCGCGCGACCCGATCGTTCACGCCGACGGTACCGGTCGCCGCGATGGCGAGGATCGCCCCGTCGAGATCGCCCGGCTGGTACGCGCGCGGGTGCCAGGTCAGCCTGGCGGCCCGGAGCGCGGGGCTCGCCTCGGGCGCCACGACTACGAGGTCGGCGCCAGCGTCGAGGAGCGGCAGCGCCTTCGCCGCCGCCACCGGGCCCGCGCCCGCGCAGACGACCCGCTCCCCCGCGAGGTCGACGACCAACGGCGTGAAGCTCAACCGCCCTCCACCTGCTGGAGGCGTTGGCGCGCCGTGCCGTGGCGGACCGACTCCTCGGCGACCTTGCGCTGCTCGTAGAACGAGAGGATCTGCAGCTCGATCGAAAGGTCCACCTTGCGGAGGCTGACACCGGGGGGGACCTGGAGCACGACCGGCGCAAAGTTCATGATCGACGTGATCCCCGCGGAGCAGAGGCGGTCGCAGGCCTCTTGCGCGACGGCCGCCGGCACGGCGAGGATCGCGATGGAGACCTCTTCCTCCTTCACGATGCGCTCGACCTCGTCAATGTGCGTGACCGTGACGCCGCCGAACACCTGGCCGACCTTGCTCGGGTCCGCGTCGAGCAGCGAGGCGATCCGGAAGCCTCGCTCGGCGAACCCGCTGTAGTTCGCGAGCGCCTTCCCCAGGTGGCCGATGCCGACGATCACCACCGACCAGTCCTGGGTCAACCCCAGCTCACGGCTGATCTGGTGGATGAGGTACTCGACGTCGTAGCCGACGCCCCGGGTGCCGTACGAGCCAAGGTAGGACAGGTCTTTCCGGATCTTCGCCGAGTTCACGCCCGAGGCGGCGGCGAGCGTCTCGCTCGACACCGTGTGGGTGTCACGCTCCGCCATATCCACCAAGGCACGGAGGTACAGCGGCAGCCGGCCGATGCTGGCCTCAGGAATCGCACGGGGCGTCACGGAGTCTCCGATCGCCGTACTCGACAACGCCGTCGTTCACAATGGTACGTGCGTGAGGAGGGGGCGCTCAAAACGCCCACAAACTGATTTCTCAACGTGCCACGCGGCGTGCGGCGCGAAGCTTTGCCCGTAACGCCCGGGGATCGACCTGAAACTCCGCGATCTCGACGCCGTCGACCGCGACGACTGGCACCCGTACCGTGTAACGCTCGGTGATGGAGGGGTCGGCGTCGATATCCACCAGCTCGACGTCAGCCGCCCATCCCGCGACGCGGGTCACCACCGCCTCCGCCTGGCGGCACAACCCACACTGTTGCCGCGTATACACCGTGACGACTGGCCGGCGGTGTCTCATGTCGATCTCGGCTTCGCTCTCGCCGTTGCGAGGAACCCGCCGTACATGACCGCGACGCCCAAGGTGAGCAGGACCGAAAAGGCCTGCCCTTGGCCACTGCTCACGAAGGAGGACGCCGCCGCCACCAGGCAGACGCCCAGCGCGATCAGCCCGACAGTCGGGCGCCGTAACCGGACCGCCGACAAGAGCGAGCCGACGACGACGACGAGGAAGGTCGCGTTGAACGGCCCGACGAGCGCGTAGGCCATCTGCCCGCCGATCGCCTCGCGGCCCAACGGGATGGCGCCGGCCTGGTTCGCTTGCGCGAGCGCGTCCGGGGCCACCCCGGCCATCACGGTGAACAGCACCGCCCAAGCCGCGCAGACTCCCGCTACGGTCCACCACAGCGCCGACCGTTTCGGGTCGGAGAGCAGCAGCTGACCGGTGGCCAAGAGCGGCACGTTCAACAGCGCGCCCGCGATCCAGTACAGCCGGAACACCGCCGGCGACCACCCCGTCCCTATCCCTATCCCTACCGCGACCGCCGCGAGCGCGAACAGCGCGAGCGACATGGCCCACGCAAGCGCGTGCGGCCGGCGCCTCGCCTTGTACTGGAGCGCCAGCTGACCAGCGAACACGGCGGCCACCAGGGCAGCAACGAGTGGAAACGCCACGGCGGCAAGCCTAGCGTGCCGATCCGTGCTGGATCCCGGCGGTGTCCAGATCCCTGGATCCAGCACACAACGCGCGCTGGGTACGCTGGGGGCCATGAACCGTCTTCTCGCCGCAACGGGCCCGCTGCTCCTCAGCCCGCTCGACTGGGTGATGGACGCCATCGCCGAGGCAGGTTTCAGCGGGGTGGAGGTGCTGCTCGCCCACAACCCCGAGACCCGCGACCCCGACCGGATCCTGGAGTGCGCGAAGGAGTCAGGGTTGGAGGTCCCGGTCATTCATGGGCCCTACATGCTGTTGCTCCGCAACGTCTTTGGGGCCGAGTACGTGGAGAAGAGCCGCCGGTCGCTGGAGGTCGCCGCCGAGATCGGCGCCGAGGTGATGGTCGCGCACGCCCCATTCCGCTGGGAGCGGCACGCCCGCGACTGGGCTCATGCGGAGGCCGACGCGGAGGCCGCCGAGGTCGGCACGACATTCGCGATGGAGAACCTGTTCCCGGTCCGGAACATGAGCTTCTCGTGCGTCGTCACACCTGAGCAGCTCAGCCCGTTCTCGCACATCGTGTTCGACACGAGCCACTTCGGAGTCGCCGGTATCGACCTGTTCGAGGCGTGGGAGGCCCTCCACGAGAAGGTCGTCCACCTGCACGTCTCCGACAACTTCGGCAACGGCAAGGACAGCCACGCCCCCATCGGCACCGGCATCTTGTCCCTCGAGAAGTTCCTCGCCCACGTCGGCGCGTCAGGCTGGAACGGGACCTGTACGTTGGAGCTGGACTGCCGCTCCTACCTCGACAGCCGCGAGTCGCTCGTGTCGTTCCTGGGCGAAGAGCGCGTCAAGGCCGAGCAGCTCCTGGCCGGCGAGATCGAGCCCAGACCGGCGAGGCCATGAGGCCCGCCACGACCGTCGCGATCGCCCTGCTGATGCTCGTCATCGTCGGCGCGCTCATCGTCCAGCTGCTGGCCGCGAGGTGACACTCACTCAAGGCCGAATGAACAAGGGCTTGAGATTCGCAAGCGACAGCTCTGTGATCACATCTGCGACGGATGCTAGCTCATCGGAACGACCTATCGGGAAGGTCGCGAGTTCAACGTGCTTGCCAAGGTCTTTGACCGCCTTCACGGCATGGATTAGGTCACCATCACCCGTGACAAGCACCGCCACATCGTAGAGATTCTTGGAGGCTCCTGCGAGCATGTCGACGCCGATGTACATGTCGACGCCCTTCTCGACATATCGTTGGTGGTGGTCGCCACAAGCCTCGCAACGGACATCTCGCCTGACGAGGCGCCCTAACCGGATCTCCATATACGCCGTCCGGTGAAGCGCGCCGAAGAATTTCTGCTGAGCTCGTTTCGCCTCGTCCGTGCTGTCAGGATGGACAGGGGCACTGTAGTAGTACGTCCGTACGAGGTGGCGGGTTGCCGTGACGAGGAATTCAGCAAAGGCACCAGCTTGACGTCTGTGCGTCCGAGGTTTACACGGCAGCTATGGTAAAAATTGCTGCCGTCGATGAACACGCACACGCGGGTCACGCTGGCTCCTCCGGTCCACAAGACTGCCCCGACATACGAGAAACAGGGGGGTCGCATGGACCCCCCTGGAGCTAATTGCTCGGGTACGGCTTACCCGGAACCCGAGGAGTTAATTAGAACAAGAGTATGGCACGCGGGCGTGTCATACTCAACACGCGGGAACAAGAGGCCGACCGGTCTGGAGCGCGTCGAGCACCTCTGTGGCACGGAGTGGGTCGACGGGGAGCACGTGGCTCGCCCACCAGCGAGCGGCTTCAGGGTTGGGCGAGGGCTCGGCGAACGCGGGACCGGCGTAGTCGTCCAACGGCGGGTCGTAGATGTAGTGCGTCGGGATGCCCCGGCGGGCCAGGTCCGCCCGGACCTCGTCCCGGTTCTCCACGAGCAGCGGGACACGGAACAGCGGTTGGGCCGGACCACGCTGTACCGCGGGGGCGGCGGCTTCCAACTCGCGCAACCGCCGCACGCCCTCGATGCGACGCACGCGTTGGGCCTCGAGGGCGTCAAGGTGCCGCGCGATGCGATCAAGGTGGCTCGCAGTCAGCTCCGCGCGATAGTCGTGCCGGTCGACGCGCACCCACGCATCGAACAGGTCGAGGTCGGTGTCCTGGCCAGCGACCGCTTCGCTCAAGCGCGAGGGGTGGAGGGGCATGCGATATCCCGTCCGCTCAGCGCTGCCCGCCAACCGGCGGACTCGTCGCGCGGCGCCCATGAGCCCCACCATGTCCAGCGCGTGCCTGGCCGTGCGGCCAGCCCGCTCGCCCATCCGCTGCCGAGCGCTCCTTGGAACGATCAAACCGTCGCGCAAGCGTCCGAACTCGTGCATCAGCCCACCCTGCTCGAGGAGCAGCACGCCGCCGATCTTCGCGTTGACATGCTTCGACAGGCTGAGCGCCGCGGCGGCGCCAAAGGTGCCGACGGGAGCGCTGTCGATGTCGGTCAGGATGGCGTGTGCGCAGTCCTCGATCAGCATGAGCCCATGGCGAGCGCATCGGGCGCGGAGTTCAGCCATCCGGTCGGGCAGGCCGTAGAGGTTGGTCGTCAGTACCGCGGACAGGCTTGACCACGTCTCGGCCGGTACCGCCTCGACATCGATGTTCCCATCCAGCGGGGACAGCGGCGCGATGACGGGGCGCAGCCCGGCGGCGAGCACAACGAAGAAGATCACGTCGTCGTTCACGCCGGACATGAGGATCCGGTCGCCGGGCGTGAGGAACCGGCGAAGCGCGAGGAACAACGCGAGCCGCCCCGAGGGCACGAGCAGGCAGTCGCGACCGAATCGCCGGGCCATGAAGGCGGCGATCTGGCCCGAGGCGCCAGTGCTCCCGTCAGGGAGCACTTAGCCCATCCACGCGCACGTCGCCCGCCCGAACTGCCTCAGCTGCCACCGGGTGCGGCGCACCTGCTGAGCGAGACGAGGATGGCTTTTGATCAAGGGTCCGACGTGACGGCGGGGAGCGCGCTGGAGACGGCGGATCAGGGCGAACGGTAACGGCCGCTCGATCCAGCCTTCCGCAACCTCTAGATCCCCGCTCTTGATTGACTCCTTGTATTCCGAGTGCCCCTTGCCCAGGTCGAGGTAACGGATGCCACGGGCTGCTGCCGCTTCGGCCATCATGAAGTGCAGCAGGAGTCCGGGTGAGTACCTCGCCAACGCCGCGTCGTAGGCCGGGAACCAGCAGGCGAGGACGGAGGTCGAGCGAAGACCGAAATGCGCCGCGACGGGTCGGTCACAGACGTAGAGGACCGACAACGTGCCGGTGCACTCCGGTGTCCGCGTGACGAAGAGGTCTTCCACGAGCCGTACCGTGCGAGGATCCTCGAACCGGTCGTGCTCCAAGAGCCGCGCGTATTGGCCGGACTTCCAGTCCATCAGCGTGTGCAGCACATCGAGGTCCCGGACGTCGAAGTCGAATCGGACGTCGCCGACCTCGCGCGCCATCCTTCGTTGCTTCGCGAACGTCGTCTTCACGATCTTCTTCGAAGCTTGCCGCCTGCGCTCGAGGTATGCCTCGTACCCATCCGTGAGGTCCATGATGGGCGAGGGGGATCGACGGGCATGCTGAGGAAACCAGCCAAGCTGGCTCCCGGCGAGGTGATCGAACTCCCAGACCGCAAGGCCAGACGCACGGAGGAACGCTTTGGGGTCCCATTCGAGGTCGGGTTGGTGGATCAGCCCTTGACAGTCCGAAAGCCCGGAGCCGATCGCCTTCCCGATCCCCAAACCTTTCACCTCGTAGGGCAAGAAGCCCGCAAGCCCTTGGTCCTGCTCCAGCACGGCCACGCGAGCGTTCGGGCGTACCCGGCCGACCGCAAGGGTGAAGTCTGCGGAGAGGAACGGGTTTTGGAGTGTGGCTGTCGCGTGTTGCATGGCCTGCCAACTCTGCAGCTCCGCAGCAGCCAGCTCACTAGGATGCGCAATCGAAACGAGCATGACCCTGGAACCCCCGGTCCTCGCATACACCTGCGATATCGCCCCAAAGTGACGTCTGGACGGTACTACCGCACATGCTAGGCGTCAACCGGAACGTCCCCTTTTCGCCATTGGTGGCGAGTCGTAGAGGAAGATGGAGCGTCACTCCCTTAGGTCGCGATCGAGCATCTGTTGGATCGTGTCGCGCAGCTGGTCCGCCAGCTCGGTCGTCCGCGTCCGCAGATCCTCCATCACGCGCCGTAGCCCTAGAGTTCGACCCTCACCCCGTCACCGGGCCGCAGCCCCAGGGCGCGTGCGGCGCTCCCCCGGTTCACGGCGACCTGGGTCCGCCCGAACGCATCGGGCAATACCCCCAACTCAGCGATTTCGGCGAACGCCTCGCAACGCGTGGCCGCGTGGCCGTTGACGGTCAGCGGCTGGCCGGGCAGGAAGCCCGCCATGTCAAGCTCAGCCGGTCGCGCGCCGAGCTGAAGATTGCCGAAGCGGTCGACGGTCAAGACCTCCGCCTCCAGTACTCCCGCCGCTACCCGCGCCGCCGGCAAGTCGAGACGCGTCAAGGAGCCGACCGCTACCCTCGGCCCGAGCCTGGCCGGCGGCTCGCCGGCCGCCAGCCGCGCCGCCGCCGGCGCGAACACGTCACGGCCGTCGAACGTCCGCGCGGAGCCAGAAGCGCGGTCGCGGATCTCATACGCCCCATCCACACCAAGCCGCGATGCCGCGGGCCAGAGCAACCCGTTGTCGGGCCCGACGAGGACCGCCTCGCCACAGGTCAAGATCACCGCGCGCCGGGCCGTGCCCACTCCTGGATCGACGACCGCCAAGTTGATCGCGGGTGGGAGATACCCCACGCAGTCCGCCAGGGTGACCGCGCCGCCTCTGACGTCTTGAGGTTCGATGCCGTGCGTGAGGTCTATGACCCGAGCCCGCGGTGCTCCAACCGCAAAGACCGCATGACACAGCCCGACGAACGGGTCCCCGAGCCCGTAGTCGGTAAGGAACGTGATCAGCTCATCGCCCGCCGGTTTCATACACTCGGCTCCATGGATCGCTCCACGGGGCTGCTCATCATCGGCATCGGGATCGTGCTCGTGGTGGTCGGCGTCCTCGCCACCACCGGTGCGCTGTCCTGGTTCGGCCGGCTCCCCGGCGACATCCGCATCCAGGGCGGACGCACCCGCGTCTTCATCCCGATCACCTCGATGATCCTCGTCTCCGTCGTGCTCAGCCTCCTGCTCGCGCTGTTCCGCCGCTAACGAGGAACACAGGCGGTGTCCCCCGAGATCACGAGTTGACCAGAGTCGGGAACCGCAAGCGCCCGAAACCCGAACCCCCGGATGCGCCCAAGGAGCTCTGGCTGGAAATCGTCCAGCCGGTCCCGGGCGACCTCGTAGCCCTGCTCCACCCAGTGCGCCTCGACGGCCGGGAGCAGCTCAGAAGGCTGATGCCCAGGCGCGACGGGAATCGTGATTCCCCACGTATAGAAAAGGTGGGGCGACACCTCCGCGTCCTCACAGCCTCGGGGCCCATTGTCAATGATGACCTTCCACGCGTCGCGAGAAGACGCGGCCTGCGCGGTGTCGCTGATGATCCGCTGCAGTTGGTCCAATGCCTCGTCGAGCGTGAGGTCCTCCCGAATACGGCTTCGGCCCGGTCCGGCGCACGAGGCAGTCGAGAGCGCGATCAACGCGACAAGGGCGGCACAGCTCCGTGCGGTCATTGCTGCCTCCTCACGATCCTTCCACCAAGCTCGGCGATGTCACTCGCAACGTCCCCCACGGTGTCGATCCTCTCTTGAGCCTTGTCGACCAGCGCCTGGCCAACCTGGCCAACCTGGCCGAGTTGGCCCGCGCCCGCCTGCAACCGGTCGACCCCGATGAGCCCTCGGTCCAGCACCGTCGGCCGCTCGACTGTCACGATATGCCTTTGGTCGGTCACGATGAGCGCGAGGTTCCTCAAAGACTCGGAGCCCTGCTCGTAGTAGCGGGAGTGTCCCAATGGGTACGCGCCGTTTCCCGCGCCTCCCGTCTCGAACGGGATCCCGCCAAAGCGTGGGTCGCGGGGATCGGCACCGTGCCACTGTGACCAGGCAACCACGTCCATCGGCGCGCCCGCGGCGAAAAAGCTGGTGCCCTCGGCGAGGCCCAGCTCCTCGACGGCATCGACGCCCATGCCAGGGCTGCCGATCACGGCAACGGTGTCGACCTCGAGCCCGCCCTGAAGCGCCTTCCCCGCGACAAGCGACCCATAGCTGTGGCCGACCACCGTGGTCACGACCGGCTCCTCGAGGAGCAGCCCGTCGACGAAGTCATGCAACGCTTTCCCTCCGGTCTCCGCCTTGACCTTCAGGATGGCGTCCGGCACTCCCGGAGTGTCGTAGCCGAGCCAGGCGATCACGGCCGTTCGGGAGTGTGGGGCACGCAGAGAGATCTCATCTCTCAATGCGCGGCTGTCGGCGGCAGCGTGCTTGTCGAAGTTGTCGAGGGTGTTGGTGATGCCGGGGATGACGAAGGCGACGTTGTTGGCGTTCGCCAGGTCGCCGAGGACCTCCGCGACGCGGCCATCCCCGGTGTTGTCGAACAGCAAGAATTGGCGGGTCGGGTCGGCCAGGAAGCCGCGCAAGGTCTGTTCACGCTGGCGCAACGCATTCGCTCGGTCGCTGTCAATACCCGCCGCCAGTCGAGCCACTTCCGCCGACGTTGCCTCCAGGGCCCGCTGGATCAACCAGCGGTTCGCCTGGTAACGGCGCTCCAGAGGCATCCCGCCGACAGGGCCGACCAGCTCGGGCGCGGTTCGCAGCAGCGCCTCCCAATCAGCCGCGTCAAGCCCCTGCGCCCACCGCCGCACGGCCAACGCGCGGGTCGGCCCTGGACGCTTGAGGATGTTCAGCAGGTCACGCGCCAACCACACACCCTCGAGCGAGCCGGGCGCGAGCGGCGCCTCGGCCACGAACCCGGGGTCCACACTGGCCGCGAGCAACTGATCGGCGGCGGCGGCCATATCAGCCCGGAGCCGCATCTGTGGACATAGCTGGACGACCAGCCCCTCGAACTCGCGGATCCGCACGGAAATCGTTGAGCTCGCTCCCACTTCCTCAAGAAGCCGCTCGATACGCCGGCGCCGGACCGCGAGGCGGTCGGCGACGTCCTCCAGGCGACCCGCGATCGCTCGGACGGCTTGCGGATCAAGCTTGACGACCGTCATACACAAAGAGTACGACGAAAAGGAACAAAACGATGCGGGAATGTGCGTGTCATGAGCGTTGCCAGCGGCCCTCACCCCGCAATGTTCCCGAGGCGGGCCAGGTCTCGCGGAGAAAGGCCTCCCACACCGGGGCGAGTCCAGGTGTCAACAGATCGGGCTGGCGCCGGCGGATACGCAGCCATCCCCCGTCCACATCGGGGACGGGCCTGAATGAGGTTCGGGGGACGCGCTCGACGAGTGTCATGCTCCACCACGGCGCCCAAGACGACCCGAGGAGGGTCGCCGGAGGAGCGGCAGCGAACTTGCGCGCGGCCTCCCACTGGATCACGAGGTCGACAGCGGAGGGACCTCGACTGGGATCGTCGAGCAGGAGCCTCAACAACGCCGTCGTGAGGTTGAACGGCGGGTTGGCGATCACCCTCCATGGCCCTTCAGGAGCGCGAAGGTCCCGAAGGTCACCACGGACGACACGGACGCGGTCGTCAAGGCCCGCATCACGAACGCGTGCACGAAGACGCGCCGACCAGACCTCGTCGCGCTCGATCGCGACAACCCGCGCGCCCGCCGCGGCAGCCGCGAGCGTGACAGGTCCAGTACCTGCTCCGATATCGAACACGAGGTCGTCAGACTTGACGTCGGCGACGAGACGCCGGACCAGCGACGAATCGATCAGGAAGTTCTGTCCGAGGCTACGTCGTCGCTGATCGCGCGGCGTACGCCTTGGGCTGGGCCGCGCGGGACCCACGGCGGCGCACCATGACCATTGGCATACCGCACATCCTACCGCGAGACCCTTGAAGCGGGCGAGGTCTTGTCACACCATCATCGCAGTGAAAGCGATGGCGGCGCGGGCGGTGGCAGCGCTCGTATGGGCGGCGATCCTCGCCATCTCGTGCGCGGCTGGCCTGTCGTTCGCGCAGCCACAACCACCTGAGCGTGGACAGCTGGTGATCCGCGGGACCGGTGACGTCAACCTCGACCCGGCGTACATCCCCGCCCTGGCGTCGAACGGCTACGCGCATGCGTGGGAGAAGCTCGGGGGGCTGTTCGCGGGCGACGACCTGACGATCATCAACCTGGAATGCGCGGTGTCTCAGCTGGGACAACCGGTGCCGAAGGAGTTCAACTTCCGCTGCGACCCCGCGGCGTTGCCCGCCGCGCGGGCCGCTGGTGTCGAGGTGGCCAACCTGGCGAACAACCACGGGGGTGACTACGGCATTGAAGCCTTGTTGGACTCGCGCGGGCAGTTGGGGCAGGCGGGCATCGCGCCCGTCGGCGTCGGTCCAAACAGTGCCACCGCGAACGCCCCGGCGATTGTCGAGCGCAACGGCTGGAGGATCGCCGTGCTCGGCTTCGGGGGCGTGGTACCTCACGGTGGCTGGCTGGCCGGACCTGAGCATCCCGGCATGGCCGACGGGGACGACATCGACAGCATGACCGCCGCGGTCCGCGCGGCCGACGAGGTCGCCGACCTCGTGTTCGTCACCATCCACTGGGGGCGTGAGCTGGATACCCAACCCAGGGCCGAGGACATCGCCCGCGCGCAGGCAATGATCGATGCCGGCGCGGACGGCATCTTCGGCCACCACTCCCATCGCCTCCAGCCGCTCGGCTGGTACCGTGACCGCCCGATCGCCTGGGGGCTGGGCAACTTCGTATGGCCTCGCCTCTCCGCCGCCGGATCGGTAACCGCCGTCGCCGAGTTCATCGTCCGCCCAGACGGCTCGATGGCGGCCTGCCTGCTGCCCGCGGTCATCGCCTCCCACGGCCAACCCACCCTCACCCAGCCCTACACCGGCCCTTGCGACTAACGAGTCCGCGGATGCTCCCAAGACCATCCAGTACCAGTACTCGGCGTGGTCATGCTGATATCCGGTCACACGTTCACAACCGATCTGGGCGAGCTGGGTGCCGTCGACCTCCGGGGGCCGTGGAGCGTCACCTGGAACCCAACTGATGGCCAACTCATTCGATCAAGACCAGTTGTGCGGGAGCGGGATCACAAGCATGGCCGCCATCGGTCCGACGGGCATGTGGTGGTTGCACGCCGCAGCCAGCCGAGTTGGTTGCAGGTGTCCTCCGCGGAGCTGGTCGCGCGGGGCGGCCAGGCGTGTGCCGATGAGACGTGTGCCGGTGAGGCCAGCCCAACGGCGGGTGGAAGGTCAGAGTGGCGTCGGCATCGCCGGTGACGGTCCAACCCCCATCGTGCACCGCGTGGTGATGGGTTACGCAGAGTAGCGAAAGGTTAGAGGTCAGCGTTGGCCCGCCATTGCCGTGGTGTTCCACGTGATGCGCCACGGGCTTGCCGTGACGATATTGCGGGCGTCGTTGGCTGCACCCGGGGGGATCCGCCCGGGCGGCCTCAAGCGGTCGGCCTCGAACCGACGTCGATCAAAAGCCGGAGCAACTGTTCCAGTCTTCGCGTTGCGGTGGTCGCGGACGATGGCCGGCCAAGCCGCATGCGCAGCGCAGAAGAGCGCCGAGGGGACCACCTCGACCTACACCGTGCTACCTCCTGCGTTCGTGTCACACTCTCGGGGATGAGTACGAGCGCTGTGACCACCGCGAGGCAATCAGCACAGTCGCGAGCACCGCGAGCGGCCCCAAAGCGAGCCTGATCTCATCCATCGAGGTGAGCGTCACGACGCCACGGCGGCGCGTCCTCGTTCATGCGGAGGAGGTAGGCCTCCCTCCAGGGAGGGAATACTCGGGGGCACGAAATCCGGCGAGCGTCTGATCACGGTCGGCGACCCCATATACGGTCCTATCCAACGTCGATGAGAGAAGGACCAGAGATGGTATCGACCACGGCTGCGGAAGAGATCCGGGCGCCGGCCGGATACGCCCGCCGGTTCACAGAGGTCACGGTGTTCGTCGCCGTGTGGATGGCGCTCGGCTTCGCGCTCGGCGATTTGTACCTGTACCTGCTGGTAGGCGTGCCGCTGACCGTTGTCTTCCAGCTGGTCGTGCGCCGCAGGCTGCTGCGTGAGCTCTGGGTGCGCGACGGCCAGGCGTTCCACCTGGACCGCAAGGGAAAAGTGATCGCCGGCGCGCTGATGATCCTGCCCGTGATCACGCTCGTCCTGACTGCCGGGCAGTGGCTCCTCTCGGTGTGGCTCATGGCTTGCGTGGTAGGCGCCGTGCCAGCCGCCTACGCGATATGTCACCTGCGGTCTGACAGCGTCAGGATCACCGTGCGTTGGACTGCGATCGCAACGGTCGCCGGCGTCGCCGCGATGGTCGCCTCCCTCGTCCCGTTGCTGATCGCATCACCGGAGCCGTTGCGATCGTCGAGCATGCTCGTGACGGGTCTTCACACGGCTATCCTTCTCATCCCCGCCCTGTTCGTGCTTGAGGAGGTGACGTTCCGTGGGGCGCTCGACTCCCATGTGCACGGGCCGGGCGATGGCCGGGTATGGCTGTCCGCGCTCTTCGTATCCACGCTGTTCGGGCTGTGGCACCTGCCGATAGTCGTCGGTACGAGCCAAGGCGTCCTGGCCACGGTGGCGCAACTGCTGGTCGTGCACTGGGTGATCGGGGTACCGCTGTCCTTCGCCTGGCGCCGCACGGGCAGCCTCGTGGCTCCTGGCCTGGCCCACGCCCTGATCAACGGGGTACGCGACGCGCTGTACGCAGGTCTCTCATGACCGCCATCCTTCACGCTACGAAGACCGCCGTGTCCCGGGCGACTCGGCGAAGGTGCGTGGCTCGCGGCCTGCCGGGCCGCCTCGCCAGGCACGTCGACGAACGCGACAGCCCGGCCGGTGGCCGTGGAAGCTCCTCCGCCACGTCGGCATACGGGACGATGTGCGGTCCCGTTTGGGTGAAACACCCCAGTCTGGTGGAGCACTTCGCCGTACTGTGCAGA
>JBOGED010000028.1:0-16165 GCA_050743625.1 Egibacteraceae bacterium
GGTCTATTTCTCCGCGACATCCTCGCTGGCCTGGACGGCATAAGTGGACGCGTCAAGGACACGGTGCCAGGCCTCGCGCTGTAGCTTTAGGCTCTTCTCCCAGGCGTCGAAGTACCGGTCGACGAAAGCGCGGGGTCCGTAAGGACGCTCCTCCATCGTCTCACTTGGGGTGGCCTGATGGATCAGGTCGGTCCATGCGTCCCACCAGGACTGCGCGGTCTTCACGTACGCGTCTTGGCCTTGCCGGATGTAGTCGAGGATCTGGTCTTGCGTCTCGTCAACAGGTTGCTTCACGTCGGTGGCCATGAGGAGCCTCACCTCTCGATCGGAACGTTATCCAAAGCTGGCGCTTAGCATATCAAGCAATGTGGCGCTGTCCACCACGCGGTCAACCTCGGACGTAGGCGCCCGGCGCGGGATCGCCCGCCGGGTAGCTCTTGTTCCCCATCGGCGGAGGTTTCCGCTGGTCGCCGCTGTGCTCGCCGATCCATGTGGCCCACGTCTCCCACCACGTCTCGTCGATACGCGTGGCCTGCTCACGCCACTTGACAGGGTCGGGCTCGGTGTCCAACCCTGTCCAATGCCTCGCCTTCGGGCTCGGCGGGTTGACGATCCCGGCGATGTGACCGGCGTTCGTGAGGACGAAGCGGACCGTGCCTCCGAGGAGCTGCGTGGACTTGTGGGAGGATCTCCACGGTGCGATGTGGTCGTTCTCGGCGGCGACGATGAAGGTGTCCGCCTCGATGTCGCTGAGGTCGATGGTTTGGCCGCAGATCTTCAGCTCGCCCTTCGCGAGGCCGTTGCGGAGGTAGAACTGGCGAAGGTAGAACGAGTGCATCGTCGCGGGCATGCGCGTGCTGTCACTGTTCCATGCCAGGATGTCGAACGCCGGTGGACCCTCGCCCTTGAGCCAGCTCGACACTACGTAGTTGAAGATCAGGTCGTTGGCCCGCAGGATGTCAAAGGTTGCCGACATCTCCTTCGCGTCCAGGTAGCCGCGGCGCTCCATCTTGATCTCGAGCCTGCGAACGATCTCGGGATCGGTGAAGCAGCCCAACGGGCCCGGCTCGCTGTAGTCGAGAAGGGTGTTCTGTAGCGTGATCGAGTTGATCGAGTCGTCTCCCACCTTCTTCAGGTACGCGGCGAGGATCGCGGTCAAGGCACCACCCAAGCACAACCCGACCATGTTCACTTTGTCTGATTTAGTGATGCTTTTCACGACGTCCAGCGCCGCACACGGCCCGTGGATGAGGTAATCGTCCATGGTCGTCTCGCTCATGGAGGCGTCGGGGTTGCGGTAGCTGATCATGAAGACCGTGTGGCCGTGCTGGACCGCCCACTCGATGAGGCTCCGGCCGGGCGCGAGGTCCATCACGTAGTACTTGTTGATCCATGGGGGGCTGCAAAGGATCGGGATGGACCCCACCCGATCGGTTTGCGGCTCGTACTGGATCAGCTCCATCAGGTCGTTGCGAAAGACGACCCGGCCGGGTGTGGCGGCCAGGTTCTCGCCGAGCTGGAACGAGGACGTGTCGACCTGGCGCGGTCGACCCTGGTTGTTCGCGAGGTCATCGATGAAGTTGCGCATGCCCCGAACGACGCTGATGCCGCCGGTCTCGAACGCCTTCTTCAGCGCGTCGGGGTTCGTGAGCAGGAAGTTCGTGGGGGCGATCGCGTCGGATACAAGCCCCATGACGAGATCGGCGCGGCCCTTGACGGCTGGCTCCAGCGCCGCGGCGTTGACCAGGTCGTCCAGCAGGCGGGACAGCGCGAGATACTGCTGCCGCATCGCGAAGAACAAGAAGTTCTGCTCCCACGCGGGGTCCTTGAACCGCCGGTCATTGCCAGTGGGCACCGGTCCCGTGATCTTCGCGCCCATCGTCCGCGCCCACGCCGCGAACAGGCTGCGCGTGACATCCGTCGCATACCGGGTCGATAGCCTCGCCAGCGCAGTGGGGTGGCGGGCCACGCCTGCCGCGACCTTCAATAGGGTTTCACCCCAAAGCGCCGGGTCCAGGTCCGCCAGCAATCCCGATTCCGGCGCGAGCGACAAGGCAGCCGACTCGGCGGTGGACTCTGCAAACTCAGATGCGCTCATGAGGACCTCTCCTGATCCACTTCCCGCGCCTTCCTGCACTGTGCAGAGTAAATCCGGTATCCCGGACTAACTCTGCACGATGCGCGATCGTGGGATCTACGTGTCGGTGGTGGTCAGGGCCAGGACCTCGTTGCGCCAGTCGTCGTAGTCCAGCTCGGGCTCGATCTCGGCGAGCCGTGCGATCAACCGGACCGGGCGGTCGCCGGGGGATTGGGCGATCTCGGCGAGCTCTTGCGGCGTGCGCTGATGGTCGAGGATCGTCACGGTCACCCCCGTCCCACCACGCTCGGTCACCAGCGCGTGGGCGAGGACGGAGAGCAGCGACAGACGGGCCCGCTGATCATCAGGACCCGTGGAATCCGCGGGGTGGTTGCCGGCGACCAGCAGCACGCTCCCGCCGGGCCGTAGCGCCGGAAGGATCTCGGCCACCGCGTCGAACCGGCGTATCAGCCCATCCGAGAGGAAGTTGCGCACCCGGGCGACCACAGTGTCCCCGCGCGCTTCGATACGCCCGGGGAGCTGCACGTAGCAGTCGATCGACTTCGGTCCCAGGCTGGCGCAGATCTCGCTGAGCCGCTCGTGGTTGGTCGCCCGGGTGACGTGGTAGCCAACCTGCTCGAACACCTTGGCGACCTCGTCAACCCGTTCGGCCGCCCCAGTCATCAGTGCTGAATATTCCATTGTCCTACCCTGTTAGCGCTCTCGAGGCGAATCTGACCACCCGAACAGGGATGTCAGGGCGTATCTGCCTCCAAGTCCCTGTTCGGGGAGCTTCATGATGGTCAGGGGTCGTCGGGCATCGGTCCGACGCTAGCCGGTCATGCGCCGTAGCGGAAGAGGATCTCGGCAACGCACACAGGGCGGTCCCCACCCTCGCGCTCGAACGTCACCGCAAGCGTCGCCTGCAACCCGGTGCGCGCCTCCTCAATGCCCGCGAGCGTGACACGCGCCCGCACACGACTGCCGACCGGAACCGGCGCCGGAAAGCGCAGCTTGTTCAAGCCATAGTTCACGACGACCGTCGCGTCCGAGACCGCGAGCACCTCCCGCAGGAGCATCGGGCCAAGCGACAGCGTGAGGTAGCCGTGCGCGACGGTCTGCCCGAACGGCCCCTCCTTCGCCCGCTCAGGGTCAACGTGGATCCACTGATGATCCTCGGTCGCGTCAGCAAACAGGTCCACCCGCTCCTGAGTGATCTCGTGCCACTCACTGGTCCCGAGATCCTCCCCGGCCTTCGCCTTCAGCTCGTCAAGCGTCACTGTCACCTTCGCCATACATTCCTCCAATGTGTGGGACTCAACCCTTGACGCGGGAGGCCTCGCCGCTCCACTCTTTTTCGCGCAGAGCGAACTTTTGGATCTTGCCTGTCGAGGTCTTGGGCAGCTCGGTGACGAACTCGATGGTGTCAGGAGCCTTGTAGCGGGCGATGAGACGTTGCGCATGCTCGATGAGCTCCTCCGGGCTGGCGCGCTGGCCCTCTTTGAGCACGACGAACGCCTTTGGCCGCTCGCCCCATCGCTCGTTGGGCACGCCGATCACGGCGCATTCGAGGACGGCCGGGTGCTTCACCACCGCCTGCTCCACCTCGATGGTCGAGATGTTCTCGCCTCCCGAGACGATCACGTCTTTCGCGCGGTCGCGTAGCTCGACATAGCCGTCGGCATGCCAGACGCCCAGGTCGCCGGAGTGGAACCACCCGCCGCGAAACGCCTCCTTGGTGGCCTGCGCGTCCTCGAAGTAGCCCTTCATGACGTCGTTGCCCCGCATCACGATCTCGCCCATGGTCTGCCCGTCGCGGGGGACGTCGCGCATCTGCTCGTCGACCACCCGGATGGGGTCCGCGATGAGCATCGCGACCCCTTGGCGAGCGTGAAGCCGGGCGCGTTGCGACGGCTCCACTCCCTGCCATCCCTCTTGCCACTCACAGATCGAGTAGGGCCCGTACGTCTCGGTCAGACCGTAGACATGCACGATCCGAGCGCCCAGCTCGGACATCTGCCCGATGATCGTGGGGCTGGGCGGCGCTCCCGCGGTCGTGACCACGACCTCGCGATCCAGCGAGCGCGCCTCGCGTGCGTTCGCGATGGTCACCAGGACAGTCGGGGCGCCGTTGAGGTGCGTGACGCCCTGGTTGGCCAGCGCGTCCCACACGGTGTCCGCCCTCACCGCCCGCAGGCAGACATGGCGCCCGCCGATCGCCGTGACCGCCCAGGTCGTGCACCAGCCGTTGCAGTGGAACATCGGCAGCGTCCAGAGGTAGACGCTGTCGGGCGTGTGCCGCGAGTGGATGACCTCGCCGAGGGCGTTGAGATACGCCCCTCGATGCGTATACATCACGCCCTTCGGGCGTCCCGTCGTGCCCGACGTGTAGTTGATCGAGATCGTCTCGTCCTCGTCCTCGACCGTCCAAGGAAGGGGATCTGTGCCGCCGCGCTCGAGGAAATCTGCGTAGTCCATGCTGGGGACCCGAGATCCCCTCCCCGTGTCATCGATCGACACGATCTCCCGCACGGTCTCCAGCTCGGAGGCGACCGGCTCGAGTGTGTCGTGCAGCTCGGTATCAGCGACCATGATCTTCGCTCCCGAGTGATCGCAGATGTAGCGGACCTCCTCGGGGGCGAGGCGGGTGTTGACGGCCACGAGCACCGCGCCGGCCAGCGGCACGCCGAAGTGGGCGACGAGCATCTCGGGGATGTTGGGGCAGAGATAGGCGACGCGATCGCCCCGCTGGACACCCACATCCCGGAGCGCGTGCGCGAGCCGTGTCGCCTCGTCAGCGAAGTCCCGGTACGACAGCCGCCGCTCGCCGTGGACGATCGCGATCTTGTCCGGGTAGACCTCGGCCGACCGTTCCAGGAACGACAACGGCGTTAGAGCAGTGACATGGACCGGGGGCATGACAGGCCAGTCTAGAGGCATTGTTCTTGGTATGGAGCGGGTTGTTCCTTTGGTGTGGAGCGGTGAGGCGTCGGGTGCGCGTGCGTCGGCGAGTTCGTGCTCAGGTCTCGGAGAGACTCGTGAATCAAAGGACACGGACCACCCGCGGGCCCGCCGGGGGGGAGACGTCGGGCCCGCGGGGGTCCAAAGGGATCGAGAGGTGCTTCGATCCCTGAGGGGCGGATTAAGTATCGACCGTCCTGGCGTTCCACTCTAAAGCCCCCTGCAACACACTGAGCCGACCAAGACGCCGTGTGGTGGCCTTGGTCGGCCCAGCAGTGCGCTGTCCCCTCGGGGTCAGGACAGCTACAGCATAGGCACGGCTCCTGTGAAGCCGATGGCAACCCAAAGCGAGGCCAGCGACGCAAGGAGACACACCAAGCCCACGGGCTTCAGACCGAGCTTGCCGTTGGTGAGAAGGAAGAAGCCCAGGAGCAACACGATATAGATGACGAGGGCGATCGTGACGCCTGTCGTAGGCAGGGCAGCGGCACCCAGCGCGAGCACCAACGCAGGCGTCATGAACAACTGCAGGATGGCACCTGCGATAGCCATCTGACCGACTGGCCGCAGATCCCAACCGTTGAGCTGCGCGACGCCAGCAACAAGAAGGATGACTGCATACATCCCCATCGTGCCCGTCAACAGCAACGGGATCTGGTCCAACCCGAGAGCCGCCTCGGTCCGCGTGCTCAGAATGAGCCAGAGAGAACCGAACAGCATGCTGAACCCAGCGAGGAGAAAGCCTCCGGAAGCCAAGGTCGGTGACACGGGCGCGCCACCTTCCTGTTCCGGATAGGCGCCCATGAACGCCATCCCCTCGATCCAAAGTCCGAGAAACAAGCCGACAAACGCAATCGTAATCGGATTCAGTGGGACCATGCGCACCTCCTAGTTAAGGGGTCAGCGAGGGATGGATACCCGGTCGTGAAGCAGCTCCTCAGCAACATCGGAGAGCTGTTCTACGGTACGTACGACCTCGACCCGTTGGCAGAGCGGCTCGTAGCGCCTCATATCACAGCCACCTAACGACCACCCCCACCGGGGCTCCGGGGTCATCCATATCACCCGTCTCGCGAGCCGGGCTACCTCCTCCAGGGCCTGCTCGTTCGGAGGGCGCCCGTTGTTGCGCGCGTCGCCGAGTACGACCACAGTCGTCCTCCTGCCCACCACAGTCAAGTACTCATCGCCAAACCGGCCGATCGCCTTGCCGAAATCGCTGTTCACGTCGACGTCGAGAAGTTGGCCGGAAAACACCTCCTCCACCGCCCGCTCGAACCGTTTTTCCCGGAAGATATCCGTCACCTCGACGATGTCAGCGACAAAGACGAACGTGCGTACCTTCGAGAATAAGTCCTGAAGCTGATAGATAAGTTGTAGCCAGAATCGCGCGAGGTTGCGTGTCGACAGGCTGACATCGCAGAGCACCACGAGGTTGGGCTTCTGCTGGCGCTTGGCGCGAAAGGCTGGCTCGAATGGCATCCCGTCATAGCGCATGTTCCGGCGGAGCGTATGGGGAATGCTGATCTCCCCCCGGTGCCCGCGCGTGCGCCGCCGGCTTGTCGATCCGCGTAAGCGCTTCGCGAGCTGACGGATCGCTGCTTCGAGTTGGCGCCGTTCAGGTTCGGAGAACGTCTGGACCCGCACGAGGTTGCGTTGCCAGACCTCCGGTTTGAGTCCCTCGCTCAAGAGCCTCTGCCGATCGAGCAGTTGCTGGATCAGCTGGGGGAGCTGGGCGCGGATCGCGTCCGCCTGAGCCTCGAGCTCGGCGATCAGCTCAGGGTCGACGTCCAGCTCGTGGAGCTGGTCGACGAGCTCGGACAGCTCTGTGGCGCTCACGTCGAGCGGCAGCTCGTCACCGCCCTCCAGCCTGGTTAACGAGCCTGGCATGAGCATGTTCCGGGCGCGCCGCACCCGTAGGTTTTGCGTTACCCGGCGGAGCACACGGTCGAGCGCGTCGTTCTTGCGGTTGAGTATGAGCTGCTGCGCGAACAGAGAAAGCCGCAGGCGGTCGCTGTCGTCGTGACCGCCTCCGGGCGTCTGGCGCAGCCGCCGCTGGTCGAAGAAGCGTCGCAGCTCCGGCGTTGCCTCACCATGGTCGTCCGAGCGGCCACGCTCGGCCGGCGTCTCGATGTCCACCTCGAGATGCCCAGGCGGCTCCTCTTCACGCTCCCGGTGAGGGTGATGATGATGGTGGTGGTGCGCATGGGCGCTTCCGTTGGTCGGCAGCGGCGCGCTGAAGAACAGGTCGAACAAGTGATCGAACGCGGGGATGTCCGCGCTGCTCTTGCACAGCGTGGTCCGGAGGGTGTCTTGGACCTCCTCGCGTCGCGCGAGGTCGACCGCCGTCAGCGCCCGCAGGGCGTCCATCGTCTCCGCGGGCGACACCCGCAACCCGTGGTCGCGCAGGACCGCGACGAACTCGTTGACCAGCCGGTCCATATCAACCGCTCGCTATCGCTCGCCTGGCAATAACCTCTACCTCTCGCCTGGCCTCAGCGCGGGACGGCGTTTCGCCTCGAGGAAGCTGCCGGGAATCTCGCCGATCTCGGATTGGCCGAAGCTCGCCTCTGGCGGCGCGCCCTCGAGGTAGGCGACGACCTTCTGAGCGTCACGGTCGTGCTTGACGATGACGCCAAGGGTCTCCTCGATCAGCTCTTTGCTGAGGTCCGAGGCCTGGAGCGCGACGAGCGCCTGCGCCCAGTCCAGGGTCTCACCCACGCTCGGGGCCTTCCTAAGGTCGAGGGCTCGTAGCTGGTGGATCATGTCGACCATCTTGTCCGCGAGGTCTTCCCGCAACCCGGGCGCCTTCAGCCGGACGATCTCCAGCTCGACGTCCATGCGGGGATAGCCGAGATACACGTGGAAGCACCGACGCTTCAAGGCCTCGGACAGCTCACGCGTCGCGTTGGACGTCAGCACGACGAGAGGAATCGACCGGGCGCGGAGGGTCCCGAGCTCGGGAATGGTCACCTGGTAGTCGCTCAAGAGCTCGAGCAGGAACGCCTCGAACTCCTCGTCGGCGCGGTCGATCTCGTCCACGAGCAGCACGGTCGGGTGTTTCTCGCGGATCGACTGGAGCACCGGGCGCGCGACCAGGAAGTCCTCGTTGAAGAACACGTCCTCATGCCAACGCAGAGTCTGAGCCGCCTCACGGAGATCCCCCGCGCTCTCAAGAGCGACGTCGATCTTGCCGCGCAGCACGTGCGTGTAGAGCAGTTGCTTGCCGTACTCCCACTCGTACAGGGCCTTGGTCTCGTCCAGACCCTCGTAACACTGGAGACGGATGAGCTTGCGCTCCAGCGCGCCCGCGACCGCCTTCCCCAGCTCGGTCTTGCCTACGCCTGCCGGGCCCTCGACCAAGATCGGCTTGTCGAGCCGGCTCGCAAGGTATACGACGGTGGCCAACCGGCGGTCGCACACGTAGCGCTGTGCACCGAGCAGGGTCTGGACGTCGTCGACGCTCGAGAATGGCACGATGCTTTCCTTCCGGGCCTTCTGGGTGCACCCGGATGCGGGCGCACCCAGAAGCCTAGATGCGCGACCTACGCCCCGGCCGCGGCTTGCGTCTGAGTCGTCACTGGCGTCTGGCCGCCACGGGTGCCACCCGCCTCGGCGGCGCGAGGCTGCTTGTGCCCCCTGTCCATCGGGTTGTAGATGCAGTCGCGGAGGACCTCGACGAGTTGGTGCTCGTTCACGTCGCGCGGGTTGCCCGGCGTGCATGGGTCGTCGAGCATGTGCCGCGCCATCGCCTGAAGCTCTTTCTCGTCGCTCTCGATCTTGGTGGGCCGGCCCTCGTACCAGCCCGTGCCGATACGCGACTTCGGGTAGGTCGGGTCGACGGACGAGAAGTTGTCGGGGATCCCGACGTCTCTCGCGAGGCGGACGACGGCTTCCAACGCGCGGTCGCAGGCTGCCGGCTTCGACAGGCCGGTGACGTCCTCACCGAGCGCTTTGGCGATGTCGACGTAGCGCTCGCCGGCGGCGGGGATGTTGAACTCCCATACGCGGGCGATGCCCACCCCGTTATTCAGGCCGTGGTGGATGTCGTAGAGCGCGCAGACCGCGTGCGACAGGGAGTGGAGTATGCCGAGCAGGCTGCAGCTGAACGCCTGGGCCGCGATGTACTGCGCCCAGACCATGCCCGACATCGCCTCGAAGTTGTGCGGGTTGGCGTAGGCCTCCCGCAGGTATTTCCCGGACAGCTCCAGCGCCTTCAACGCCTGCGGCGTGCCGGAGAGGTGCTGGACGCGACCGGCGTACGCCTCGGAGGCGTGGGCGATCGTGTCGAAGCCGGTGAACCCTACATAGGCCGCGGGCTGGGTCATGCAGAGCACGGGATCGTTGATCGCGAGCGTGGTCGTCATGGCACGGTCAACGGCGACCCACTTGTGTGGGGCCTTCTCAGAGCTCATGTCGTTGATGACGGCGAACGGGGTGGTCTCGGAGCCAGTGCCCACCGTGGTGTTGATCGCGATCTGCGGCGGGTTGTCGAGGTTCTCGGACTTGAACAAGCCCTGGAACTCGTTGATGTTGCGGCCGTCGTGCGCCGCCACCACCCTCGCGCCCTTCGTGCAGTCGTGGGAGCTGCCACCGCCAAGCGAGACGAACCCGTCGCACTGATCCTCGGTGAACATCTGGTAGGCGTCCATGCAGTTGTAGTCCTTGGGGTTGGACTCAACCTTGTCATAGACGCTGGTCGCGACCCCGGCATCCTCGAAGTTGCGCTTGACCTCGTCCAGGATGCCGGTTCCCCGCAACCCCGAGGTGACGATCAGGACATGCCGGAGGCCCATCGCCTTGGCCTCCGGGCCTGCGAGCTCATAGGCTCCGGGCCCTAACAGCGATCGGGGCTGGCGGAAGAACTCGTGGATCGGGAACTCGACGATCTTGCTGAAATCCATGTGCTGCCACTCCTCGCTCGACTCGATCGGTCACGTGAGCGCCGCGTCGATGAACCTAACGCGGGGACCGCGTTGGGCGGCACTCCTCATTCGACCGGAATGGACCTGTCCGAACGGATAGGCGTCCACCCTGGCCAACCGGCTTGTCAGCACCTCGCTACGCGCGCCGAGTGGTGAGACCCCTTTTCAACCGCCCACCCTCGTCATAGGGTGCTGCCACAGTGATGCAGTCCGCCGGGGATTCGGGAGTGGACTCCCGCGTCCCCCTCATGCATGGCTGGGGGTGCTCCAAACCCCCAGCGTGAATCGGGAGGGCCGGATGGCACGGATCAAGGTCACGATCGACGGGACCGTCTATGAGGACGAGGTCGAGCCCCGGCTCCTCTTCGTCCATTACCTGCGCGACAAGCTCGGTCTTGTCGGTACGAACATCGGGTGCGACACGACCAACTGTGGGGCGTGTACCGTCCTTTATGACGGGCTCAGCGTGAAGAGCTGCACGATGCTGGCCGTCCAGGCGGATGGCGGTGAGGTCACGACAATTCAGGGGCTCGCGACCAACGGGGAGCTTCACCCCGTCCAACGGGCCTTTCACACGGAGCATGGGCTGCAATGTGGCTACTGCACTCCCGGCATGATCCTGTCGTCGGTGGCGCTGCTCGCCGACAATCCCAATCCGAGCCGTGACGAGATCCGGCACGGGCTGGAGGGCAACCTCTGCCGCTGCACCGGCTATCACAACATCGTCAACGCCGTCGAAACCGCGGCGGCCGAGATGCGAGAGGGGGCTCAGGCATGACCGATATCGCCGAGCGGAACATCGGCGCCGCGCGCCCGCGCAAAGAGGATGCCCGCCTGATCACCGGCCAGACCAACTGGACCGACAACATCCAGTTCCCTGGCATGCTGCACATGGCGGTCGTGCGTTCCCCGATGGCACATGCCCGCATCACCAGCATCGACGTATCGGGCGCGCTCGAACAACCTGGCGTCGTCGCCGCCTTCTCCGGCGCCGACCTCGGTGACCTGAACGTGGGCCTGCCCTGCGCGTGGCCCGTCACCCCGGACATCAAGATGCCACCCCACCTCCCGCTGGCGACCGACAAGGTCCGCTACGTCGGCGACGCGGTCGCGGTCGTCATCGCCCGGGACCGGTACCAAGCCGCCGACGCGGTCGAGCACGTCGTCGTCGACTACGACCCGCTGCCCGCGGTCGTCGACCTTGAGGACGCCCTCACGGGGTCCTCACTCGTCCACGACGACATCGACAACAACAAGTGCTACCGCTTCGAGATGCCCTGTGGCGACCTTGACACCGCGTTCAACGGCGCCGAGGTCGTCGTCGAGCGCCGCTTCTTCCAGAACCGGCTGATCCCGAACGCGATCGAGCCACGCGCCGTCGTCTGTGCCCCCGTCGCCTCGGCCGGTGAGTACACCCTCTACTCGGCCACGCAGATCCCGCACGTGTTGCGGGTCCTGATGGCTCTGATCACCGGTATTCCCGAGCAGAAGCTCCGTATCGTCGCCCCCGACGTCGGGGGAGGGTTCGGCTCCAAGCTGGAGTTCTACGCTGAAGAGGTCCTCGTGCTCCAGGTCGCGGGGAAGCTCGGCCGCCCGATCAAGTGGACCGAGTCGCGCAGCGAGAACTACCAGGCCACGATCCACGGCCGCGAGATGATCCAGGACATCTCGATCGCCGCGGATCGCGACGGTCGGATCCGCGGTCTCAAGGCCGATCTCACCGCGGACATGGGCGCCTACCTCCAGCTCATCACGCCCGGCATCCCGCTGCTCGGCGCGTTCATGTACAACGCGATCTACAAGATGGACGCGTACGGCTTCTACACGACCGGTGTATTCACGAACAAGACTCCCACCGACGCCTATCGAGGCGCCGGCAGGCCCGAGGCGACCTACGCGATCGAGCGGATCATCGACGAGCTCGCCGCCGAGCTCGACATGGAGCCTATGGAGCTGCGCCGCCGGAACTGGATCAAGCACGAGGAGTTCCCCTACTCCACGATCTCGGGGCTCACGTACGACTCCGGGAACTACGAGGCGGCGACGGACAAGGCGCTTCACCTGCTCAACTACGACGAGCTGCGTGCCGAGCAGGCCAAGCGGCGCGAGTCGAACGACCGCGTCCAGCTTGGGATCGGCATCTCGACCTACACCGAGATGTGCGGCATCGCGCCGTCGCGGGTGCTCGGCAGCCTGAGCTACGCCGCCGGCGGTTGGGAGACCGCGACCATCCGAGTGACGCCGACCGGCAAGGTCGAGGTCGTCACTGGCACGTCGCCGCACGGCCAGGGCCATGCGACCTCGTGGAGCCAGATCGCCGCTGACGCGCTCGGCGTGCCGTTCGAGGACATCGAGGTGATCCACGGCGACACGAAGAGCGCCCCGGCAGGCTACGACACGTACGGGTCACGGTCGCTTGTGATCGGCGGCATCGCCGTGCACAAGGCCGCCGAGAAGGTCGTTCAGAAGGCGAAGAGGTTCGCCGCGCACCTGCTCGAGGCGTCCGAGGACGACATAGAGTTCTCGAACGGCCGGTTCAGCGTGAAGGGATCGCCAGAGGCCGGCAAGACCATCCAAGAGATCGCGTTCGCGGTATTCGCCGCGCACGACTATCCCGAAGGTGCGGAGCCGACCCTCACCGCCGACTTCACGATGGACCCCGAGAACTTCTCATTCCCCCACGGCACGCACCTCGCGGCGATGGAGGTCGACACCGAGACCGGTGAGTGCACGATCCGCAAGTACGTCTGCGTCGACGACGTCGGCAACGTGATCAACCCGCTGATCGTCGAGGGTCAGGTCCACGGCGGTCTCGCCCAAGGGATCGCGCAGGCCCTGTTCGAAGAGGCCATCTACGACTCGGACGGCAACCTGGTCACCGGCACGCTGGTCGACTACTACGTCCCTGGCGCGCCTGACCTTCCCGACTTCGTCACGGACCGCACCGTGACCCCCGCGACGTCCAATCCGCTGGGCGTCAAGGGTGTTGGCGAGGCCGGCACCATCGCCTCGACCCCCGCGATCATCAACGGGGTCGTCGACGCCATCCGTCACCTGGGAATCAACGACATCCGCATGCCCGCCTCGCCCCAACGGGTGTGGCGCGCCATCCAGGCTGCACAGGGAGGTGCGCAGTGATCCCTGCACCGTTCGACTATGTCCGGGCCGGCTCGGTGGACGAGGCGGTATCGGTGCTCGCGCAGCACGGAGACGAGGCCAAGGTGCTCGCCGGCGGACACAGCTTGCTCCCTCTCATGAAGCTGAGGTTCGCGTCCCCCGCGTTGCTGGTGGACATCGGCCGCATCGACGCGATCAAGGGTGTTCGCGAGGACGGCGACGGGATCGTCGTCGGCGCGGCGACGACCCACGCGGCCGTCATGAAGGACCCGCTCGTGCAACAGCACTGCGCGGTGCTGGCCCATGTCACGGCAGGGGTAGGTGACCCCCAGGTCCGTCATCGCGGCACCTTGGGTGGCTCGTTGGCCCACGGGGACGCGGCGGGTGACCTGCCCGCCACCGCGCTGGCCCTGGACGCCAGGTTCGTCGTTCAGGGCCCCAATGGCCAGCGCACGATCGAGGCGAGCGAGTTCTTCATCGACTACCTCGAGACCGCGCTGAACCCCGACGAGATGCTCGTCGAGGTCGCCTTCCCCAAGCTCGACTCGAGCTGGGGCTACAACTACCAGAAGTTCACCCGGGTCGCCCAGGCCTGGGCGAACGTCGGCGCGCTAGCCATCGCCCGCCGCACCAACGGCTCGATCGAAGCGAGTATCGGCCTGACCAACATGGCCACGGTGCCCATCCGTGGTTCCGCGACCGAGTCGGCACTCGCTAGCGGCTCGAGCATCGAGGACGCCGCCGCGCAAGCCGCCGAGGGCACCGACCCGCCCACCGACCTCAACGCCGATCCCGACTACCGCCAACACCTCGCCCGCGTCCTCACCCGCCGCGCGCTCGAAAAGGCGGTGGGTGGGTAGCCTGGCGGCGTTGAGCCCCAACCTGAACTCCACACGTGGCCTGCTGCCCTCTGGGATCGACGATCCCGGAGGGCTCCGGGCGCGCCTCGCCGAACACTCCTATCTCGCCGACGACGGGCTGGCGACCGCGTGCTACCTCGCGTTGCTCCTGCATCGGCCGCTGTTCCTAGAGGGTGAAGCCGGGGTCGGGAAGACCGAGATCTCCAAGACTCTCGCCTTGATGCTGGGCGCGCCGCTGATCCGGTTGCAGTGCTACGAGGGCATCGACTCCTCGCAAGCGCTCTACGACTGGGACTTCCCTCGCCAGCTGCTGCATCTCCGGGCCGCCGAGACCGCTGGCCGCCATGACGCCGACCAGCTCGAGGCCGAGCTGTACGACCGCCGTTTCCTGCTCGCGCGCCCCATCCTCGCCTCCCTGGAGACGACTCCGAGCGTCCTGTTGATCGACGAGATCGACCGCGCGGACGACGAGTTCGAGGCCTTCCTGTTGGAGGTCCTCTCGGATTTCACGGTCACCGTGCCCGAGATTGGCACCTTGCGCGCCGACGTCCCGCCCGTGGTTGTGGTGACGTCTAACCGGACCCGCGAGGTCCACGACGCGCTGAAGCGTCGCTGTTACTACCACTGGCTCGACCATCCCGACTTCGACCGCGAGGTCGCCATCGTGCGGCTGCGCGTCCCGCGGGCCAGCGCCCGCCTGGCCGCCCAGGTGACGTTCGCCGTTCACGCGCTCCGTGCCGAAGACTTGTTCAAGCCACCCGGCATCGCCGAGACGCTCGACTGGACCGAGGCGCTTGTCGCCTTAGGCGCCCAGGATCTCGACGCCGAGCTCGCCACCGCCACGCTCGGCTCGGTGCTGAAGTACCGCGAGGACCAAGAGCGCGCGCGCCGGTTGAACATCGGCCACCTGGTGGCCAAGGCCCTTACCAAGGGGGCGTAGCCCGTGCCGCGGCTCCGGTTTTTTCCTGCACAGTAGGCGCCATGACCGACGCGACGGCCTCGGCGGTCGGGTTCGCGCGGACGCTGCGGGCGGCCGGCGTGCCGGTCACCACGGACCGGATCCAGCAGCTCGTGCGTGCGCTCGCGGCCCTGGACCCGTCTCGCCGCCAGGACGTGTACTGGGCGGGCAGGTTGACGCTGTGTGGGGGACCGGACGATCTCACCCGATATAACCGGGCGTTCGACGCCTACTTCTCCGGAGAGGCTCCCCACCAGCGGTTACGCCCCGCCACGGCGCCGCGGGTGGCGCAGGCGCCGCTCAGTATCCACGCGCCGCTCGGCGACCCGGGACAGCCCGAGGGCGACGACTCCTTGCCAGGCATGCGAGCGAGCGCGAGCGCGCTCGAGACCTTGCGTACCCGCGACCTCGCCACCCTCAGCCCCGCGGACCGCGACCTGACGAACCGCTTGATCGCCGCCTTCACTTTGAAGGGGGAAGAGCGCCGGACCCGGCGCTTCCGCCCCGCCCACCGTGGCGCGATCGACCGGGCACGGACCGTGCGAGACCTCCTCGACGCCGGAGGCGAGACGGCCCACCTGCGGTGGAAGCGCCACCGCCACAAGCCACGCCGTGTCGTGCTGCTCGTCGACGTGAGCGGCTCGATGAGCCCCTACGCGGACGCGCTCCTGCGCTTCGCCCACGTCGCCGCCCACCGCACCCGGGTGCGCACCGAGGTGTTCACGGTCGGCACCCGCCTCACGCGCGTCACCCGCGAGATGTCCTCCCGCGATCCGGACACCGCGCTCGCGGGGGTCTTTGGGGCTATCCCCGACTGGAGCGGCGGCACCCGGCTCGGCGTGCTGCTCAAGGAGTTCCTGGACCGCTGGGGCCAGCGCGGCATGGCGCGCGGTGCCGTCGCCGTCCTGCTGTCCGACGGCTGGGAGCGCGACGACGCGAGGCTCCTCGGTGAGCAGATGGCCCGCCTGGACCGCCTCGCCCACCGCGTCGTCTGGTCCAACCCCCGCAAGGGTCACACTGGCTACGCACCCCTGGCCGCGGGCATGGCCGCCGCCCTCCCATACATCGACGACTTCGTCGAGGGCCACTCGCTGGGTGCGCTCGAGCGCCTCGCCAAGGTGGTCGCCGGCCACAGCGCCCAAGCCTGAATCCACCAGGAAATGCGCGCCAACGCGCAATTTCTAGGGGTCCAGCAGCGGGCATCCCACGGATCGGCCAGTAGCTGGCAGCATTTGCGCGTGGGCGCGCAAATGCTGCATGTTCACAGGTC
>JBOGED010000029.1:0-2545 GCA_050743625.1 Egibacteraceae bacterium
GTCATCGGCGTGGGGTCGACCCGGCCGGTCCGCATCAGCCGGAAGATTCGAGTGAGCCGCTCGCTGCCGCCCGGGCAGAGCCCCGTGTGGATCGCCTTGTCGCCCATACCGAGCCCGAACGCGTCGAGCGGCAGCTGCAGTGGAGCGGGGTTCTCGCCGTGGTAGCCGATGTTGGAAACGCGCCCTCCCGCCTTCGTCACGCGCAGGCAGGCCTCGAACGTCTCGGGGAAGCCGAAGGCCTCGATCGCGGCGTCCACGCCCTGCCCGTCGGTCAAGTCCATGATCTGCTCGACGGGGTCGCCTTTGGTGTAGTCGACGATGTCGTCGGCGCCGAACTGCTGCGCCAGCTTCTGCCGCTCCGGCTTTGACTCGACCGCGATGATGCGCCCCGCGCCGAGCAGGTTGCAGCCGATCGTCGCGGACAGGCCGACCGGACCTTGGGCGAACACCGCCACGGTTTCGCCAAGCTGCAGATAGGCGTGCTCGGCGCCGACGAAGCCCGTGGTCAGCATGTCAGTGGCGTACACGGCCTTCTCGTCGGGCAGATCGTCGGAGATGCGGGTGAGGTTCGCAGCCGCGGCCGGCACGACGAAGTACTCAGCCATGTTCCCGTCGATCTGAGTCGTGTACTTGTAGCCGCCGAGCATCCCGCCGCACTGGCTCGTGAACCCCCGCTGGCAGTAGCTGCAGCGGTAACAGGGTGTGATCGCGCAGACGGCCACCCGCTCACCGACCGAGAAGCCCTCGACGGCCGAGCCGAGCGCGTGGATCACGCCGACGGACTCGTGGCCGAGGGTGCGGCCGTCCTCGATCGGCAGCGCTCCCTTCACGGTGTGGACGTCCGAGGTGCAGATCAGCGCCACCGTCGTCCGGACGATGGCCTCCTCAGGCCCAGGCTCGGGGATGGGCTTCTCCACCACCTCGACCGATCCCACCTTCGACATCACGAACGCGCGCATCATGTCTGCCATCGCGGCTCCTTTCGCATGCGGCCCGGGCCCCATGGGCGCGCTGGCCTGGCACCCACCGCCGTGTGGCCTATTCGGGACGTGCCGTCGCGAGGGATCTAGGGCTCACTGACAGCCGCCGGTCGCGCCGGCTCCCGCCGAGGCGACCCTCTGCACCCTATCGAGGCGGCCAAGCGCGGTCGAGGGCTATCCCGAAACTGGTTGCGGCGGCTTGGGGGCGGGGACCATCGCGGATCGCGCCCCGTGAGCCTGAGCTGCGGTCCCGCGGCGGGGCATCGTGGCGGGTCGCCTCGGCCGTCTAATCGGTGGCGGCGAGATCGACACGGCGAAGCACGCGAAGCCCTCTGGGAAGCTGCGAAGGCATGCGCGTACATCGACGGACATGGCGAGGCCGTAGTGCGCAAAGAAATCGATAGCGGACTGAAAGCCGGTATACTCAACCCGCGAACCTCGCCAGGCGAAAGCACGTCGCGACGAACGGGGCCAGGGCGAGGCAGGTCGAGAATCGCATCCTCAGATGCGGAGTCAAACGACGTAGATGAACCGTCCATTGCCACAGCGCGGCAGGCGGAGCGAAGCGCCTAGCCCGAGAAGGCGTAGGCAAGCGGAGAGCCGCTACTGCTACTGTGCCTCATCCTGCCGTGGTCACTGGCACGAACACCCTCTCGCTCGGACCGACAAACAACAGAGCGCCGTTGGCGCGGAGCGCATACAAGCCGCCGAGCGGGTCGCGTTCCACGAGCCGTCCGCCCTGACCTACCCATCGGGCGCCCACTGCCGCGTCGACGACTGCGGGACCGTGCTCAACCCGTTCGCCGAGGGGCAGGTCCACGGCGTCATCGTCCAGGCGCTGTACGAGGAGGTCGTCTCCTCGGAGGATGGGGAGCCGCTGACCTCGTCGTTCGTCGACTACCTCGTGCCACCGCCCCGGACTTGCCCGACTACCGCACGGAGTTCGTCGTCACCCCGACCCTCGCGAACCCGCTCGGCGCGAAGGGGCTCGGCGAGGTCGGCGCCATCGCCGCGCCGCAGGCCGGCATGAACGCCAGCCTCGACGCGCTCAGCTACCTCGGCGTCCCTACCCTCGACATGCCGCTGACGCCCGAGCGCGTCTGGCGGCGATAATCATGGCCAGGGCGTTCGTCGTCGCCGACGACGTCACCGGCGCGAACACCTCCGCTGCGCGGATGGCGATGGGCGGGCTGTCGGCGCGTACGGTGGTCGAGCTGGGCGAGATCGAGCCTGCGCTGCGGACCGCCGACGTCGTCGCGGTCAGCACCAGCTCGCGGGGCCTGCCGGCGGTGGAGGCCGCGGCTCGCGTGCGGGCAGTGATGCAGGCCGGTGCGGGAGTGCGGTTCGTCGCCAAGCGCGTTGACTCGACGCTGCGCGGGAACGTCGGCGCCGAGCTCGACGCCATCCTCGACGCGCTGGGCGCCACGAGCCGGGCGCTCGTCGTGCCCGCGTTCCCAACAGCGGGCCGGACAACGGTCGACGGCGTCCAGCACGTCGACGGGCAGCGACTGGGCCGCGTCGCCGACGTCCTCGCCGCCCAGAGCCGCCGCCGCATCGCCTTCGAC
>JBOGED010000030.1:0-5168 GCA_050743625.1 Egibacteraceae bacterium
CTGCTGCGCGGCGTCGACCTGTGGCGACGACAGCCGCACGACCACCTGGCCCGCCTGAACCTGCGCGCCGTCCGGGGCATCGATCCCGACCACCGCGCCAGGCACGGCCGCGACGACCGCCTGGCTGGCCGCCGCGGCGACCCGGGCGGGAGCGGTGACCGTCTCGGCCACCTCACCCGGCCGCACCTCCTCGACGGTGACGACGGGGCGCTCACCCCCCATACATGCCGCCAAGAACGCCCCGCCCATTACCAGGGCTACCACGACCCGAGACCAATTCGTATGCACGTCATCCAGAGTGCCTCTCGAGTCACCATTTGGCGAGGAAAAAAGCCGTCAATATTCGGACTTGTTGCCGGCTCAGAGAAGCTTGTCGCAACGCGGCCGGGGCTATGGACCATTCGGAGTAGTCGCTCAAGCGCGGCGACTTAAAGCAAATCGACTACAGAGACGATGCCCTTCGCCGTACTGTGCAGAGTTAGGCCGGAATACCGGCCTAACTCTGCACAGTGCAGGAAAAGGCCGGCCGGCGCCGAGCCGCGCGCTAAGCGACAAATGGCCTGAGCGCAACACCAAGGTGGCTCACAGGTACGCATATTTGCGCATGTTCTCACGGCAGATCGCCTCCACGACCTCGAAGTCGCCGTATGGTGCAGGCACGGCGCCGGTCCTGATCCGCCGCACCTGCCGCCAGAATGGCGCGCCAGGATCGGCGACCTCTGGCAGCTCGCAAAACTCCATCAGCTTTGCGATCTCTGTCTTCGGATTGGCGAGGACGTCCTCGTACCGCACCTCGTAGAAGAACGGCACGTCCACCTTGGCGTCGTTGATGAGCGAGATCGCGTCGTTCCAGATGTTCGCCGTCGTCCTGATATCGTCGCAGCCGTAGGAGTCGATGTACTGCTCCAGCTTCGGAACCCGGGGGTAGGGCATCAGGGGGCCAGTGGGATGCGCTTGCAGTCCCAACCTGGCCCTGATCCAGGCCTCCTGCTCCGCGTGGCGGTGGTACAGCTTGATCATCGAGTTGGCCGTCATCCTGGCGTCCCTGACCACGTGAACGATCCTCGCGTCCGGGAACCATGCGCGGATAGGGGGAATGCGCGCGACCAAGGCGGGGCTCTTATTGAAGAACCGGGTGGCCCGCCCCCCGTAGCACCAGATCACCTTGCGGATGATCTCTCGCAGCTCCTCGACCTTGCGCTCGGGGATGTCCCCGATCCTGCACGTCTTGAAGCGCAAGGAATAGGGGTCGATGTTGAGCCAATCCATCAGGAACCCGTGGCCCTCGTTGGGTGAGCCGGGCTGGACCTCGACGCCGTCCAGAATGTAGCGCTCTCCCTTGAAGTCGAGCTTCAGGCGCTTGCGCGCGTGCTCGACGGCGCAGAAGCAGCTCCTGAACTGGTGCATCGAATTGGTGACGTACGCGATGTCGGGGTGCGCGCAGATGATGTCCTGCAGCATCGTCGTGCCCGAGCGGGGGAGGCCGATCAGGAAGATCGGCCGATCGATCGGGATGGCGCTCGCGTCGACCTTGAGGACCCGTCGCTCGTACGAGCGCAACGCCCGCTCGAGGAGCGCCGGTGGTTCCTCCAATGGGATGACGAACTGGCGCTCGAATGTCTCTTTCAGAAAGATCCGGGATCGCCGGTTGCGGTACTCGACCTGCGGTTGGCCTCGCGGGCTTCGGTCATCGGCTGGAGCCTTGAACATCATTTCAGTCTCCTAGATCTTGCCTGCTCGGGCCGCTATGGCCCTACTGGCTCGAGGATTCGAGGATTCGAGGATTCGAGGTTGCCTGTGACGTTCCACGACAATGTCCGCCGCAGCGCTCACGCCTCCCGCCTCCCGGAGGCGTTGTCCCCAGTACATGGCGCGCTCTCGGAAGCCGGCGTCGGTGAGAAGGCGTGAGAGCTTGGTGACCACCTCGTCGGGGTCGATGCCCTGGGTGTCCTGAAGCGAGAGACCCGCGCCGCTGTCCGTCACGCGCACCGCGATGTCGTAGCAGTCCAACCAGAAGGGGAGTACAAGGAGCGGCTTACCGAAATACAGCCCCTCGTTGACGCCGTTGCCGCCGCCGTGGTTGAAGAACACGCGCACATGCGGGTGAGCGAGAACATTCAGCTGAGACGGCAGCCAGTGCTCGATGCGGAGGTTGGCGGGAAGCTCTGACCGCGGGAGCAGCACCTGTTGAGACTTCGGGAGCTTCCATAGGACCTGATGCGACGGCCCGAGTCGAGCGATCGCGGCGAGGATGCTGGCGATCTGGGTGCGATCCAGCCGCATGATCGTCCCGAACCCGATATAGACAATCGAATCGTGCCGCGACAGCCACCGTGACAACTCGTTATCGCCGTCTTCGGCTTCGGGGAGTGGTGGCACGATGGCGCCGAGCATCTCGAGCTTGGGTGGGGCCGCGGGGAACGGGTACTCCAAGCCGAAGACCGTGTAGGAGAAAATGGCGACCGCGGCATCGCAGTATGGGGCCGAGAGGAAGAGCGGGTTCCCGAGCCCAAGGGCGCGTCGTTTTCGCACAAAGGCTCGCAGGGGTTTCTCGCCCAGCAAAGCGCCCAGCAGGCGGAACTTGAAGAGGATGTTGGCACACCTCTGCGCAGCCGTCATGTGCCGTGGCAGACCCGAGCAGGGGGTTGGGTAGTCCCGCGGCAAGCGCATATTGAACAGGTGGCTCGGGAGATGTGGAACGCTGAGAGTAAAGGGGATTTCTCGGGTCATGGCCGCGTCCAGCGCGTACGCGGTGATGAAATCGATCACCATGAGCGATGGCTGGAGCCGTTCGACTTCCGCCAGCATGCGGCGGTACATCGCTTCGAAGTCCTCGAAGTCCGCGAGATGGCTCAAGAACGCGGCAGCGCTCTTGGCCTTCGACTGCCGCGCCATCGCCGCGTACGTGGCCTCGTCCCAGTCGGCCGGTGACGAGATCGCGCTGGTTCCCAGCGACACGAACTGCACCGGGGTAGATCCGGAAAGGGACTCGACATCCGCGCGCCGGTCTTCGGTACAGGCGAAACAGACGCCTGTGACACCCCGGTGTGAGAGCTCACGGGCGATGGCGAACAAGGGATTGAACAGTCCAGCGGGAGCCGGGCTGACGAACAGGATAGGACCGTCGGGCGTGCTCATTGGATTGCCTCCGTCGAAAGGGCCTTCCAGAGGGGCTTCTTGGGCGCCGCGACCCTGAAGGCCCGGAACGCTGGGGCGGTGGCCAAGGCTCGCGCCTTCCCCGTTTCCCGGCTCCCATCACCACATGGCGACAGCGGCGATCCAGTCGCCGTCGCGGATCGTGCGCACGGTCAGGGGTTCGGCGTCCGACGCCGCGAAGGCAGACGTCGGGGGGCGGCCGGTGACCAGCCGAATCGCTCCGCCGGCCGCCAGGTCCAGGCTGTCGGCGAGTAGGCCGCTCGGATGCTCCAGGTCGGTCCCGAGGGCATTACCGACGGCCTGCTTCGCGCACCGGAGGCGCACGGCCCACTCGTGCCGGTGTGATGGCTCGAGCGCGGCGAGCAGGTCATGCTCGGTCGAGGAGAGACCGAGGTCGTCGAAGGCGTCGTCGAGCGGGTTGATTCGCTGGAGCGCGATGCCGACGCCATGGCAGCTTCCGTCGTCGCCGGCGATGGCTACCGCGGTCCCGTCAGCATGCGCCACCGACACGAACGGCGCTCGCCCGAGCTGGCGGGCCCACGGTACGGTGACCACCGGCCTGGAGTGCTCGCCCGGGACGACCTCGATGTCGGCCGGGTACAGCTCGATGCCGTGGGTGGCCTCCAGGAAGGCGCGCACGCACTCTTTCGCGGCCGCTTGCCTCAGCAGCCAGTCCAGCCGGTCGCGGTCCGAGCCCCGCAGGTCCGCCCAGATCGCCCGCTCACGCCGGTTGAGCAAGAGCTTGACGACCGCCCGCCGCAACATGACCGCACCCGGGCCCATGAGGGTCGCTGGCAGGTCCATGCGCCGGGCGATGAACCCGGCGGGGACCGCGAGGCGGTCGAACATCGCGGGCCATCCCGCGCCGAGCGTGGCGTCGCGCGGCGAGGCCCACGGGCGGTTGAACGGCTTGGGCACGGGGAAGCAGAGGTTGGTCCAGCCCGTCAGCCGAGCGAGCAGGAGCCCGTCCGGGCCGACCAGGTCGATGTCGGAGCGGATCTGCTGGTCGGTCAGCAGCCGAACACGCGCCTGGGCCACCACCTGCGTGCCTGGCGGCGGCGAGTCCGCGAAGCGCTGGAGCCCCTCCAGCGCGAAGGGAAGGGCCGCGTAGTCGTGCTCCTCGTCGGCCCAGAAGCCGACGATCTGGCCGGCCGCGTCAAGCAGTTGCGGGTCGACGATCAGGTCCGGATCGGTCGTCGAGGCGAACAGGTCCGCCGTGGGCAGGATCCGGAGCGTGGCCTCGGTCCCCTGCTCTCCCCAGCGGTCGAGCGACACGACACCTTGGAAACGCGGGCCGTGGAACATCCGCCCGGCATAGAGGTCTTCAGCCCCGTAGGGGTATCCCCGCTCGGCCTCTAGCGCTAGGGGCGTCGCCGCCTCCGCCGCGGGGTAGGCCTCGGCGAGGACGACGGTCCCCTCGGCCACCCGGACCCCGGTCTCGGTACCCTCCGTGAGCCGCGCCACCTCGACCTTGACCCGCAAGCCGTCCGCGGCATCCTGCCGCCGGCCCGTGATGCGCAGCGTGGCATGGCCGTCCTCCAAGTCGATCCACTGGTACGCGCGGACCGCCTCCATGCCGACGACCACCCGGCCGGGGCACAGGGCCAGGGCGGCCTCGGCACACATCTCCATACTCACGGTCATGGGAACGACCGGGAGCGCGAGCAGGGTCTCGTCCGTCATCGAGACCTGTTTCCCGCCGAAGGCGTGATCGTGGAGGAACAGGTCTTCGTCCAGATCAAAGCGGCGCAGCGCCACCAGCTCGCCCTCGGTCCGCGACACCACCGAGCCCAACAGTGGGAACCGGCGCTCCGCAGCGACCGGAGCGGCCGTGGACGCCAGCGCGGACTGCATCATGTTGCGCTGGACGTCAAGGAACCGGTCCATCGTCGCGAGGTACGCGTCCAGCACGTGGTCGCGGATACCCGCGGGGGAGGCGTCAACGGATACGGCGGCGGGGATCTCAGAAGTTGCGGGCCCGAGGCTGGACGGGGACGGGGACAGGGCGTGGG
>JBOGED010000031.1:0-9763 GCA_050743625.1 Egibacteraceae bacterium
AGGGGCAGATACGCCCCGAAATCCCTGTTCGGGAACCCCTTCCCACGCGATCCAGACCCTGAGATACTCCCGCCTATGGAAGCCACTCCGATCGTTGTGATCATGTTCGTCATCGTCGTCGCCGCCATCGTCTACGACTACGTCCGACTCGGCTCCAGCCCCTGGGCGAAGTAGGGCTCAGGCGGGACCGAGCCGGCGCGCGAGAGCCTGACGCGCGCGGTGTAGGCGGCTCATGACCGTGCCCTCGGGAATCCCGAGGGCACGAGCCGCTTCCGCATAGCTCATCCCCTGGAGGTCGACCGCGACGACGACGTTGCGGTGGGCCGCCTTTAGCGTGGCCACGGCACCGAGCGCGTCGAGCGCCTCGACCAGGGTCTCCATGGGAGGGGTTCTCCGATCCGCCAGCAGCGCGACCTCTTCGGGTAGCCCGACAGTCAGGGGGCGGCGGGTCGCCGTCCGGTGACGGCTGTAGAAGGTGTTGCGGAGCGCGCGCATGAGGTAAGCCCGAGTCGTGCTCGTCGCGAAGGAACCGCGGTTTGGCGAGGACGCGCGCGTACGTCTCTTGAACGAGGTCCTCCGCGTCGTGCCGCGAGCGGCAGAGCCCTAGCGCCGCTCGATACAAGCGATCCCCGTGTTCCGTGAGATGGTTCGGGTCCAACTGCCGCACCGCCATGACGCTCCCCTTCCGTGCCCGACTGCTCAGCACGGTAAGGAGCGAGGGCCGATCGATCTGTACCGGGAGAGGCGCCGGCAGTGTCACCGTCGTGACAGAGGCCCGCCCAGCTGCCGTTCCATCAGGGGCGCCAGGCGAGCGTCGCCGTCGGCGATCACGGCGCGCTCGAGGCGGAGCGTGGCCTGGCGGCCCTCCAACCTGAGGGTGGCGATCTGGTTGTAGAACCAAGGACCAGCGGTCAACCGCCAGCCGATCGCGGGCGGCGGGACGCCCGCGGATCGCGCGAGCAGGCGGGTGAGCCTCTCGAACGGGCGGCCGACCGCCGCGCGATAGACGGCGGCGACAAGCCGGGGCAGCGGGTTGCGCATCGGTGAGCATACGACCTGCCACACCCCGCTCGACACCGGAGTGGGGAAGTCCACGTCCGCCAGATACGCGTGGTGCACGTCGCCCGACAACGCGATGACCGATGCGGGGGCGGGGCCACGCTGGCCAGACGCCACTGCTCGGATCAGTCCGGTGAGCCGCTCGAACGAGTGGTTGAAGGCCGCCCAATGCTCCAGGTCGAAGCCCTGGCGGATCAGCTCGCCGACCCAGCTCGCGGCCTTACCCCAGGCCCCCGCGCATACCGCCTCGTTCCATGCCTCGACGTGATGGAGGGCCGGCGTGAGCAGGTACGGCACCGAGCTGGCGAGCAGGACATGGTCGAACTCGCCGGTCACGGACTCTTCGATCCACGCGAACTCGGCGTCGTCGAGCAGCTGGCGCTCGCCGACGTCCACCACACGGGCGCAACGGCTGTCGATCACGACCAGCCTGATCCGCCCGAAATCCCGCCGGTAGCTCCAGCGCGCGGATTGCGGGTCGCGGTCGGCCCGATGCGCGAAGGTCCGGAGGATCGGGCCGGCGTCGTCGGCCGCCCGGACCCGCGCGAGCAGCTCGTCGGCGGCCAGCTCTTGGGGGTCCATGTTGCCGAGGTGCTGATAGATCCAGTAGGACATGAGCCCGCCGGTGATCCGCTGGGCCCACCACGGCTTCCTCCTCATCCGCCGCAGCCAGATGCCCGAAGTGTTCCAATCGTCGTGGATATCGTGGTCGTCGAAGATCATCGCCGTCGGCACGGTCGACAGGATCCAGCGGACCATCGGCTCCGACCACGAATCGCGGTACAGCCGTGTGTACTCCTCGAAGTCCGCAACCTGGGTGCCAGGAGGCTTCCGACGATCTTTCATGGTCCTCCGGGACCGGATCCACGCCTCGGTGGCGGGCGGCACGTCGTCGGCATAGACCTGGTCGCCCAACAGCAGCAGCGCCGTCGGCAGGTCCTCAGGCGAGCTGTCCCGCATCTGCTCGCCGAATGCGTAGAGGGCGTCAAGATCCCGGTCCCTACGGGTCTCCAACTCAGGAGTGGCCGGCTGCTCTCCAGGCGCGGCCGTCCGGCACGACCCGAACACCAGCCTCACCGGCCTCTGGGGGTCCAGCGTGCGGATGCTGCTCGGCGGCAATCCGTGTCCCGGCCAGACGCGCAGACCGTCGAGCGTCACCTCGTACGGGTACACGGTGCCTGGCTCCAGGCCGTCGAGAACGACCAGCCCGTAGTGGTGGCCCTCGATGTGGAAGGTGCGGGCGCGCCCGGTCACCTCCGACCTCTCGGCCCTCGCGCGGACCTCCACCTGACAGGCGGCGTCGGCCTCGACCCATACGACCGCCTGCGTCCCGTCGACGTACCGCAAGCAAGGCCCGAGCACCAGCTCAGCCGTCCTGCTGTTCTTCACGGTGACCTCTTTCTCGCAAGCCTTGCGGGCGGGCCGAACATGCCCGGAAGCGCGCATACGCGGGTGAGGCGGTCGTCCCAGCGGGGAGCGTCAGGCGCTGCGAGCCGCATCCAGACCATCGCGGCTCGGCCGAGCCCGAAGGCGGCGCCCGCGACCGCCGCCGTTTGGACGCTGGGGGCGAGCAGCAACAGCGCGGCGGCCAGGACGTACGGAGCGGAGGACGAGACGTAGGTCCGCAGGCCAGTACCCAGCTCGAACCCGAACTGGGCCGCGGCGCGCCATGGGTGGCCTCCGAACAGGTCATGCGGGATGACCCGCCGGTTCTCCGGTAGCACCACCGTGCAGAGGCCAAGGTCACGGAGGGTCGCGATCAGTGCGGCACAGGCCAAGGCGGCGGCTCGCAGCTGGGCGGGGATCGGCGCCACCAACCCGCCCACGGCGGCCAAGACGGCCGACGACAGCAGGCCGCCGCCGATCGTGCCGGCGGTGAGCGCGGCGATCGCTCCGCGCTGAGAGACCCTTCCCCGCCAACCTGGCGAGGCCAGCATGGTCGCTGCGTTGCGGCTTCACACCGAGCCGGACAACGCGTGACCGCTCGCACCCGCCAGGCAACCCCACACGACCAACGGCGCGTCCCCGAGCCCCGCCGCGACCACTGCGCCCGTCAACAGCGCCGCGGTCAGCGCGAGGGGATCTGTCCCTACCCGGCGGCATCGACCCCCGACGGCACTCACGACAAGGTCCACCGGCACACGGTCGCGGTCGTCCCGCCGTCGCCGGTCGTGGCGTAGCCGTCGTGGCAGCGGTACATCGTTTCGGGGCTGCATCGCCACAACCAGCCGTCGTAAGAGCCTCCCCAGCATTGGTTGGGCCGCCACGAGTACTCCAAGGTGCCGTCGGAGTCGTAGCGGTGGTAGCCGACGTACTCCTCGCGTCCCGCCTCCGCGCCGCCGCCGTCCGCAGGGTGGTCATGAGCGTTGATGTCGCTGTCGGCGTCATCGAATCCGAACCCATCGGTCTCACGCGAGGCTCCGGTCACGAGCGAGAAATCATTGACCTCCATGCAGCAGTTCACGCACGGAGTCCGGGTGCAGCCGGGTGAGCACTCGTCGCTCGCCGCGTACTGACCCGGCGCGCATGGACCCTCGCTGTGCGTCTCGGGATAGATCTCGTGGCCGTCGTGCGCCAGCACCCTCCGCGCGGGTGGGAACACCCCCAGAGCCATCAGCCCGATCCCCATTCCCGCCGCGCCGGCCGTCTGCAGGAAGGTACGCCGTGGGATCCCGGGCACGACCACCGCGCCTCTCCGGCGGACGCGCGGCGCATGAGCGGGCCGAACCCCCTCCAGCACGGTGATGTCGTCAAGACGCAACGTCATGTGCACGCTCGAGTTCCTCGTGCCGGTCGGCCAGCGCCCGGAGCGCGGCCGGCGAGCCGGTAGGTGCCGCCACGACGACCTGGCGGCCGTCGGTGGTGACCGCGAACGGCGTGATCGTGATGCCGAGTGCGTCGAACAGCGCGCGTTTCCCGCCGCGAACGCGCACGCCCGGCACCTCCAGAGCCCCCGGCTCGTCCCGGTAGCACACCTCGACCGCCCAGCGAGGACGCTCAGCCGCGATCCGCGCGACCTCTGGCAGCACCTGGGCGCAGGCGCCACAGGTCCTGCTGACGAACAGCATGAGGCCCGTGGTTCCGATCGCCTCGGCGAGCAACGGCTGCCCCGGCGCGGGGCCAGTCGCGCTGAGCTGCGGCCCCAGCTGACTCCGTAGCTCATGGAGCTGGCGGAGCACTCCCGCGAGCGCGAAGCCCAGAAGCACGATGGCCACCCACGCCAGCAGGATCGCCGCGAACTCGACGGTCATCGGCCCGCCATCTCAATACGTGGCGGACGCGGCCGGCACCTGCCACAGCGCCATCCCTAGCCCGATCGCGCACAACAACGCGAGCGTGAGATGGCGAGGTGAGCCTGTACCCACCCTTCCCGGCGCGGCCACCATGCTCGTCGCCACAAGCGATAGGGCGGTCGCCCTCGCCACGGTCCCGACCGTCGCGGGCTCCAGGTTGCCGGAGCATCCACAGGGAGCACCGGGGTGACGGTGGATGAGTAATCCGGCATAGCCGGCGAACACTCCGTAGAGAAGACCCGCTGCGAGGGCCGCGGCGTGAAGCCCCGCCATCCTGCCCAGCGCGACGGCGCTCAAGCCAGTGCCTCCCACGGCGAGCTCCGCGACGGTGACGAGGAAGGCGATCCCTTGGCGGGTCATGGGCGAGCGGATGTCCGCGGCGACCAGCGCACCCTGAACCCGGCTGGGATGCGCGAGATGCGCGGCCCCACAGACGAGCAACGTGCCGAAGACCAACAGCAGCGCGACCTCACCGACGAACGCCGCAGCCATCTGCTTAGGCTCCCCAGGAGATGGATGTCGACCCGAGCCGATCGGCGACCACGTCCGGATCGGCGCCGCGCGCGGGAACCAGCGACGCGAACGCCGTCTGGGCGATCAGCAGGAAATGCATGCGCGGTCCCCGAGGGTCTGTCACGAAGAGCTCCCCGCCGGGAACTCGGGTGCCCGCCCAGCGCGGGAGCCAGCGGGCCAGGCGCGAGGTGAGCGGCCCGACCTCGAACACGCCGGTTCCCCTCACTGGCTTCAGGACGCTCGGCCCGTCCACGAACCGCAGTGGGCCACCTCGCGCCTCGCGAACGTGTAGGCCATCGGCTGTCTCGTCGACCTCCAGGCCGTCGAGCACCGCCACGACGTCCGCGGTGGTCGTGGCGCCATTCAGGTGGAACGAGAGACACCGCCGCCGGCCCTCCCACACGGCCGTGCGAACCCGGTCGAGCACCCCCTGGGGACTTCGGGACTCCCGCGCCCCGACGCGCAGCCGGCCTCCCCGGTACTCGTACTCCTCGTCCAGTACGACGCCGACGATAGCAGCGCGGTCCCTGCCGTGCGCGGGAACGCCCGAGGCCAGGTCCAACCGCCGCCGGCCCAGCTGCGCGATCGCCGTGCACGAGGCCGGCGCGCCGCTCGTCGCTCCCGCCGTCTGCAGCACGACGCGACTCCCATCGATGGCCGTATAGACAAGGTGATCTGGCATGCAGGCATCCTCAATCCGTGCGGGCGCGCGGGCTCCTCACCTTAACCAGCCCGACGACGCCACCCGCCCAGGCCAATCGGCCGAGGAACCCCGTTGCGCCCGCCCTGTTCACGTGACAGGGCCCCGCGCCCATCTCGGGGAGCGGGGCCCTGTCTGCACGAGGCCTTGCCACCTAGCAGAGCATGACCCACCCCACCCTGATACCTGAACCTTCGCCGTACCCTGCCGTACGCTGCTCACCGTGCTCACCCTGTGGATGACCTACTTGTCAGCGAGGGTTGATCGATGCCCGCCTCCAACGCAGAGCGGAACAAGGCCACCTACCGCCGGTTCGTCGAGTTGTTGAACACCCAAAACTTCAACGCCCTGCCCGAGGTGGTCGATCCGGACCGATACCGGGAGGACTGCATCGGTTTCACGGGCGGATGGGTCGACCTCACCGACGCGACAAGCTCGTTGCGGCGAGCGCTTGTCGGGATCCCTGACCTTACCGCCGAGATAGAGGACTGCGTCGCAGACGACCATCGCATCTACGCGCGGTTGACGGTTCGCGGCACCAACACCGGCCGCCTCTTCGGGTTGCCTCCCACGCGCAGGGCATACCAGGTGAACATGTTCGACTACGCCCTCTTCGACGGCGGCAAGATCGTCGAGCGCATCCAACAAACCGACTCCTTGAGCCAGATGCGCCAGCTCTACACCCCCGCCCTCGCCAGCGCCGCCGTCGCCGCCGTACTAAGCCTCACCGGCACCGCCATCGCTCTGAGAAGACGCAGCCGCCGACCGTAGCCTGGATGAATCCACCGATCCCCGCGCTGTCCCTCGCAAGCCTGTCGCGACCTGACCACGGTGGACGCTCTTGCGCGCCGACGCGCAGAAACTCGCTCTCAACCTCAGCTATCTCACCCGTTTCCGCCCGCTGGCTGGGTTTTGCGCGCAGACGCGCAAACTTCAGATCAGCGATCAAGCTTCGACAGCCTGTCACACCGCATAATCCGAGCACGGCGCGCGTGACCTCATACCGCCGATCGAACCGCGTCAACGCGACGAGCGAGCGAACCGGAGCGGCAGAAGACAACGGGGTGCCGCTTCCCTCGCCTGGACAACCGATGGCTCACACGTGAGCCGACGCTTCGGACCGTCTCCCGACCCGAGCGTTCGGGGACACGGCCATACACCTGCGATGGACGGCTATGGGCTGTGGTGGGTGTCGATGATGTCCCGGACCCGCTCGGGATTAGCCGGGGTGATGAAGGGTCTCACCCGGTGGCCGAGGTCGAGGACCAGCGCTGTGTGCTTTCGGGGCCTGCTGAGATCCAGATGCGCCCAGTAGCGAGGCCAAGATGTTCCCCAGAGCCGACCCTTTCCCGTGAGAACACCCATCTCGACGGACGCGACGGATTGGATATCGGCGTAGGGGATCGCCTTCGGGCTGCCGAGGGGGAAGTAGTAACGATGGATGAGCAGGTGGGTGTCTGTACAGGTGATCCACCGGTCTCGATACAGCTCAGCCTCGGCCGCCATGCAGGCAGTCTGCCACAGACGCCTTCCGCTGTGCGCCGCCAGTCCCACGCATGGACAATGTCGCCGCGCCAGGTGGTCTACCAGGAAGCTCGTGCGGCCTAGCGCCCCTCCCGTGGGTGGCGTGGAGCCGCTGCGAAACGCCGAAACCCCCGGCTGGCCGGGGGTTTCTCCTTGAGCGGACGACGGGATTCGAACCCGCGACCCCCACCTTGGCAAGGTGGTGCTCTACCAACTGAGCCACGTCCGCAGTAACGGTACGTCACATCTTGCACCGGCGGGGGGCGGCTCGCAAGCTGGCAGGCCGGTCAGCGGCCGGTGGAGCCGAAGCCGGCGTCGCCGCGGTCGGTGGCGTCGAGGTCGGTGACCTCCTCGACGTGGGCGGTCTCGACGCGTTGGATCAGGAGTTGCGCGATGCGGTCGCCGCGGCCGATGTGGGCGGGGTGGGTGGGGTCGAGGTTGATGAGGATGACCTTGATCTCGCCGCGGTAGCCGGCGTCGATGGTTCCTGGAGCGTTGACCAGGGCGATCCCGTGACGTGCGGCGAGGCCGGAGCGCGGGTGCACGAGGCCGGCGCAGCCCGGCGGGATGGCGACGGCGAGGCCGGTGGGGACGACCGCGCGCTCCCCCGGGGCGAGCGTCACGTCGCGCCGCGCGAAGAGATCGAGCCCGGCGTCCCCGGGATGCGCATAGGCGGGAAGGGGCAGCTGCGGATCGAGCCGGCGGACCCGCAACGTACGCAGGCAGCTTTCCTCCGTATCCGAGGGAAAGCTGCGGCGACCGGTCCCGGCCCCACCGCAGACCTGCGGTTTTCCTTCATATCCGGAGGAAAGCGGGACGTCACGCGCAGGTATCTGGTTCGCGGGACTGGAGATGGCGCTCACCTCGGTGACGTTTGGACAAGCGGACGGATCGGGGATGGACTGTAGGGCACAAGCACATGGTCGAGACCTGGCCTACAAGATCTCGGGAGGCGACGGATGCAGGCACTGACGCACCAGGTCTGGGAAGCGCACTACGTGACCATTCGCTCCTACGTGCTCGAGCGGTGGCCGCGAGTAGACCGCCTCGATCTCGAGGCCATCGCTGACGACTACGCCGGCCTGCTCGAGCTGGTCCAGCGAGCGACGGGCATGACGGCCGAAGCCGTCAACCGTGAGGTACGGACGCTGGATGTCCCAGAGCTGAACATCGGCGCGGGCGAAGGCGAGCCTGCCGACGACGACGGGCGGGCGAGTGTCGCGCAGCTGCGACTCGGCCAGGGCTTCATGGACCGCGAGCGCGACCGGATCGTGCGCCGGCTGGAGAAGCTTAACCGCCGCCTCAAGCGCTTCCCCGCGGAGGGCACGGAGCTCTTGTTGACGGTCAAGGACCGCGACAGCGCCTCCCAGAAGGTCACGTTAGAGTGCCATTTGCCCCGCTATACGCCATTCATCGCGACATCGGACACCCCAGACCTTCGCGCAGCGTTGACGGAGGTCCGCGAGGAGCTCTGGCGCCAGATCGACGACGCCGCGAGCCAGCGGCGACGAAAAGGCTAGGACGGCATGGGCGTGACGTTGCGGTACGCGAAGGTGGTCGACCGGGACGCATTCCTGCGCGCTGGGGGTCCGTCCGGGACTCGACTCTCTCGACTCTGAGGTGCGGTTGCTGGCGGATCCGGAAGAGTCGCCCGCGTTGGCGGCGCCGTTTCTGGTGCTCAGGTCGTGGGTGGCGGACCACGGTGCATTCACGACAGACGTGGCGGCTCGTTGATCCCCATGGCCGGACGGTGCGCCCACCGGTGACTCGTGAGGTGCTACCTACGGCGAGCGAGATCAGCGACGAGATCGCTGACCAGCGCTTCGAATGCGCCGACCAGGGCTACCAACTCGTCTTTGAGATCGACGAGCGCGAGGTGGCCCGCGCGGACTTCGCCGTCCTAGTCGAGACTCAGCCCGGCTGGTAAGGGGTCCCCGATAGCCGGGAAAGCGCTCCCATGAACTCGTGGGCCGCCTCAATAAGGTCCTCGCCGGGGAAGATGTACCGGGGCTTGCCGATGACGATCCGCACGCGCGGGCGGCGCCACGGCCGCCATTCCCGTAGCCGCAAGTGTGCGGTACCGATCATGGCGGTTGCCACTACGGGAGCGCCCGTCTCGGAGGCGAACTGGGCGGCACCGCGGCGCGCCCGGCCCATCGGGCCCCGCGAGAGCTGGCCCTCCGGCACGATCCACAGAAGGCCCCCTGCCCGCAGGTGGCACCTCGAGTCAGGGACCGCTCCCTTGCGGGTGACGAACGCGTCGAACAGGGAGAAGGCCCCTCGCACGGCTGCGTAGGGATTGGGCTTGGCGATGACCCGAACCCGCGGAGAGATACAGAACGCGAGGGGCCCGTCGAGATAGCTCGGATGGTTCGAGACGAGGACGGCCGCGCCCTTCGGCACCTCGCCTTCGATACGGATCCTGCAGGTAAGAGCCAAGACGATCCGCCCGACGACCCAGCAGCCTAAGAACAGCAGCCTACGCCACAGCGGCCGATGCACCCTCGTCCTTTCCGCAAGCCGTTCCATTGCCATTGTGCAGAGTTGGTCCGGAATACCGGACTAACTCCAATGCCACCAATTTAGGGTCTTGAGTCAAGCGTTGCTTTTGCGCGCGTACGCGCAAAGCCGCAGACCAAGGGATCTCGGGACACCCACAACACCTATTGGCCCG
>JBOGED010000032.1:0-8219 GCA_050743625.1 Egibacteraceae bacterium
GATGGACCGTTCTAACCTGCAGGACGTCCTCGCGCTGGCCCCAACCCAAGAGGCGCGTGAGAAGGTCCGGCTGTACCGCAGCTTCGACCCGGACGCCGACGACGACGAGGTCCCCGACCCCTACTACGGCGGCGCTGACGGCTTCACGAGCGTCGTGCGCATCGCCCGGGCCGCCGCGCGCGGCGTCGTCCGCGAGCTACAGCAGCAGGAGCAGCACGCCTGAGCGCGTGGGCTCACGTGTCCTACACGCGGCTGCCCGACGGGCGTGAGGCGGTCGTCAAGCGCACGACCTACCCAGCGGAGATCGAGGCTGAGGGGCTGCGTGCCCTCGCCGAGGCGGGAGCGCCGGTGCCGGAGATCTTCTCGGTCTCCGAGCACGCACTGGTGCTGGAGCGGGTCGGCGGTCCTCCGGCTTGGGAGGCGCTCGGGACCGCGCTGGCCGGCATGCACCGAGGTGAGGGCGAGGCGCAATCCAGGTACGGCTGGCACCGGGACAACCGGATCGGCCCCTTGGAGCAGCCAAACCGCTGGCACGACAACTGGCCAGCGTTCTTCGCGCAGTGCCGCATCCGCCCACACCTGGCCGACCTCCCCACCGAGCTGCGTCGCCGCATAGAGGTGGCCCTGGACGGGCTAGGCGATCTGCTCCCCGCCCACCCTCACCCCAGCCTGGTCCACGGGGACCTGTGGTCCGGCAACGTCGTGGGCGGCCGCTGGCTGATCGACCCCGCCGTCGCCTACTGCGACCGCGAGTATGAGCTGGCGTTCATGGCCCTGTTCGGCGGCCTCCCCACCGCGCTCTGGGCGGCGTACGAGGAGGCGTGGCCACTGCAGGACGGCTGGCAACACCGCCGGCCCGCCCTGCAACTCCCCCATCTCCTCGTCCACGTGCGCCTGTTCGGCTCAAGCTACCTCCCGGCGGTCGCCGACCGCCTCGACCAGCTCGGCTGGTAGGTGGGCACAGCGATTCCCCGATGGCCTCGACGTCGCCGAGGTCGAGGGACTGCACCCCATGCGGCAAGACCTCATCCGAGGCAAAGTGCCGCGGTTTGGGGTGGATCATGACGCCCTCACACGCCGCTCACCCATCGCGCAAGTGGCGCAGCCCGCCGTCCTTAGACGACCTACCGAGAAGAGGAACCTCGCGAGACGCTCATTACCTGATCACTGGATTGACGAAGTGAAGCTTGGGATCGAACCGCCGGGGTGGCAGGCCGTTGTCGAGCGTTCTCCAGCTCGTGCCCTGGTCGTGGCTGGCGAACATGCGCCCGGGCGACAGGGCCAGTGCGACGTGATCGTCGAGCGTCGTGATGGTGTTGATGTGGCCGGTGCCGTGCTCGGGGATCCCCTCGGCGCGGGTCCAGGTGGCGCCTCGGTCCCGTGAGTGGAATATGGGTCCATTGCAGAACTTGTAGGTCGCCATTGAGGTCACTTCCCGCGCGGTGACGGCCGCTACACAGATCTCCGCACGCCCGACGATGCCGGCTGCGGCCCGGCGGAACACACCGACACGGCGCCGCGATACCCGGCAGACACCGTCGGCCAGGCAGCCGTCCCACCTTCGGTGGGGCCGCTGTCAACGATGCTGGCCAGGGCTTCCTCGTTTCTTGGGACGGAGTGTGACGCGGCTTGTCCGTGAGCGCGTCGCGCGCTCGCAGGCCTGTGGCCAGGTAGGAATCGCGGCGTCGTTGCGTTTGTCTGGATAGTTTGACAAAAGCAACGAGGCCGGCGGGAATTTCGTTCGTGCACCCTCCAGACCAGCGCTCGCCTGTGTACCGCCCTCCCGCTCTCGTCGGCCAGTCCCTTCTGACCTCTCACCAGCGTTTTCCTCCCACGAACCCGTCCGGCGACCTACAACTTCTACAGGAGGGCCTGGAATATGCATGCCCGGGAGCCGCGCTTGGCGTTGTCGTGCGCCGAGAGTATCCAGACGTCGTCCTTGCCGAAGACGGCGCACGCCCGCAGGTACCGCAGGGCGGAGCCCGGCCATCGCCTGGCGAAGTGCGCTCCCCCATCCTCGCTGACGTAGGCGCCTTCGGCTGTGGCCACCACCAGGGTCGTGGGCTCAAGCAGGTGCGGCTCGACGTCGTGCACGTCGGGGGCCAGGCCACCCCGCAGCTGCCTCCACGAGGCGCCCTCGTCGTCGGAGCGGATCATCCAACCCGCGTGCACGCAGGCGTAGATGCTGCCGTTGCCCGCTCGGGTCAGCGTGTGGATGTCGGGCGGGCCTCCCCATGGCGTCCGCCACTGCCCGCGAGCGGCAAGGTCGCCTATCTGAGCGTTCCACCGCACCTCGTGGTTGCGGAGGGTCCCCAGGCCGCCGTCCGCCCCGGCGACCAGAAGCGCCTGGTCATCGATGTAAAGCAGCGAGTGGACGAGGCGGTCAGCGGTGGCGACGCGGCGCCAGCAGCCTCCCGCCAGCTCCCACAGATCCCGGTGGTCGACGACCAGCGCGACCCGAGAGCGGGTCACTGCGCCGGCCATGACGCCGCGCCCGGCGAAGACGCTGGCGTGAACCCGCGCGCCCTCGAGCGTCCACAACCCATCCTGCGTGCAGATCACCGGCACCCCAGGAGCTCCCGTGCGGTCAATCATCGACGCCGCCGGAGCTGGCTGTTTACCGAGTCCGTTCGGTGCTCCCACGGGAAAGGCCTGTTGGGCTCCTCGCATTCCAGGAACGGGCACAACGCTTCCCACCCGTCACCGCCACACACGTCCATCACGAGCAGGTCGCGGCGCCGACGCTGGAAGTGATGGAACGCTTCCCGAACGTGCCGGTCATAGACATAGGCGAACCGCTCACGGTTGAAGCGGTGGCAGCCGAACACGAGCAGACGCCAGAACAGCGCTCGGTCCAACGCTCCTTCACGCTCCCAGATAGCGTCCGCGCTCGCGTAGTAACGCTCGCAGGAGCGCAGCCACGGCTCCTTCTCTCGTACCGTGAGAATGAACTTGCTACCGGGATACCGGACGTCCAGGTGAGGAAACAGCGCGGCCACAGGTAAATCCGTCGCCGCGTCGTACTCGCGCAAGACGGGCAGGTCGTAGGCGGCCCGCAGCACGTTATTGCGCACGAGCGGGAAGTGAATGGTGCGCAATCCCAGCTGCGACAGGGCCTTGCTCAGGCTCTTGGTGCCGGTCTTGCTCAGACCGATCCCAAAGACCTTCGCGCGGCCGGCTCCCTCGCTCACCGCTCGCCCGGTCGCGGCACCCCGAGCCGGTCGCCTGCCGCGGTGAGCACGGCGCATACCTCGGCGAAGCTTGCCCAGCGATCATCGGGGCGCGGTTGGAGACAGCGGCGCACGATCGCCTCGAGCTCGTCGAACGGTGGAACGCCCGCCTCCGCAAAGGTACACAGGTTGCCTGCGGCGATCGCCTCGAGCCGCTCATCGAGGGTCCGAGCCGATCCGTAGTCCGTCGGCGGCTGGCCGGTGTAGAGGAAGAACAGGACCGCGCCGAGCGAGTAGACCTCCGATGCGATGTCCAGAGGGATCGTCCGGGAGCCTTGCAACATGCCTCGGGCGGTCTCGGGAGAGACGTAATGGACCAAGGCTCCCGCGTAGGCCGGTTCGGGGTCGCCGATCCGCACTGCCAGCTCGTAATCGACGAGATGGACACGGTCGTGACCGTCCACGAGGAAGTGGTTTGGCTGGAGATCGCCGTGGAGGAAACCGTGCTCGCCGAGGGTCTCCACTCGTCCACAGACGGCGACGCACAGGTCCAAGAACCGGCGTCGCGCCTGCTGAGAGCATCCCTGGCCGAGCACTCTCCGGCTCCGCGCACGGGCGTGCTCGCCCTCGATCCAGCGGGACAGGACCCAGGTGAGCGACGGGCCGGCTCCGTGCGCCACGTACAGATCGACCCCGTGGGGTACGAGTGCCCGCAGGACCTGGGCCTCGTGGGCCAGGGAGTGGGCGCGCAACTGGTCCTTGCCGTCCTCGTGATCGTCGTCGGCTTCGGGCCCGCTGGCGACGGCCTTGAGCATGTACGGGACGCCCTTGCCCCGCACTCTCGCGGCGAAACCGACCCGCGCCGGCAGCTCCCGCTCTGGCTCGAGTCCCAACGCCCGGATAGGTTCGACGCGCTCGAGCCGGTGCCAGATCTCGGTCATGGCGTTAGCGCCCTTCCGCGCGGTCGTTGGCAGCCCGTAGGAAGCCAGCGAGGTCATGGCAGGCGCCGTCCACGAAGCCGGGCGCGGGGGCGGCCTGGCCGGTGTGCAGCTCCCAGAAGTCGGGCGGGGACGCCAGACCGTTGGAGACCAGCACACAGGACATCCCACAGGTATTCGCCCGCTCGAGGTTGAGCGCCGAGTCGTCGAACATGACCAGCTCGCTCGGCCGGAGCGAGAGCGTGCGGGCGAGACCCAGGAAGGGCGCGGGGTGAGGTTTGCGGATGTATCCGAAAGACTCGGCGCCGTAGACCTTGCCGGACAAGGGCGCGAGCCTAAGCTGCCGTACCATGCGCTCGCCGTAGGAGACGCTGGAGTTCGTGAGGATGCAGGCATCCACTCTCTCCGCAAGGCGTTGGATCTCGTCCGCCAGAAGGTCGTCCGCCCTTATTCTTGAGGTGTCGAGGCGACCATAGACCTGCGTCAGAAAGCTCCGCCCTCCGATGCCGTGGTGTCGCTCCAGCCCGATCACGCTTGATCCATAGCGGGAGCGGTAACCGCGCATCAGCGTGCGTGCTTGTCCAGGCGCGACTCCCAGCAGCGCCGATGCGACGGAGATCATGTGCTGTTTGACCTCGGCATGGATATGTCTCCGGGCGGGGTAGAGCGTGCCGTCGAGGTCGAACACGATCGCCTTCAAGACGCCGAGGCTCAGCGCTTCCCCCAACCGTGCGGCGCCTTCCTCGCCAGGCGACCTCCGGATGTCCGAGGTCATGTCCACCGAGCTCAAGTCTTGCGCGCGAGACCGGCTGCCCACGCGCGCACGATGTCGTAGTACCTGATCTGGTGAAGTGACTCGAGCGTGAAGTCAGCGGGGTCCAACGTCGTGAACGGCTTGTGAACGTTCTGGCCGGTGTCGTTGGCCGTGACGAGGTCATCGACGAGGTCTTCGGCTTTGGTGAAGAACCGCGGGTCCTTTGCCTTCACGGCTGAGCGGATGGACAAGAAGTCGCAGGGCGGGGAGGGTATCTCCAGGCCGTTGCGGGCGGCGGCGACCTCGCCGGCCCAGAACTTGCCGAACATGACCCCAACCCTCGTGTACAGGCATTTCAAGACCCAGTGGGGCCAGGCCAGCAGCTCCTGCCCGTGCCAGCCCGTATCGGGGTGGGCGGGAGCGAGGACGAGGTTGTCGCACAGCAGAACGCGTTCGCCAGCGCCATTGCCGCGTCGCTTCAAGCGAAAGGCCTCAGTGTGGATGACGCCGAGGGAGAAGATCTCCTCTTCGACCGCCGTACCGCGGCCGCTCCCCAACCTGTACTCGCTTTTGGTACAAGAGCCGGCTTCGCTCAGCGGCGTTTAAGTAAGGGCAGAACCGTACGCCAAGCGCGGAGCTGTACCAAGAAAACGGCGTTCCGTCGTGGAACGAGACCGGGTCACGGGTGCCGAGGGCAATCATCGATCGGCTCGCGCGCCCGCTACTCGCCGTCGCCGGGCGAGCAATCCCAGGACGCCTTGAACTGGCCTGTCGCCAGGTACTGATCGTAGGCGTCAGTATCCAGCATGCTCTTGTCGTCCGTGAACCAGATCGGGTCGAGCTTGCCGAAGCGGCCTTCATACTCGGCAACCCACGTAACCGGGCCAGCACCACGGGAGGACCGGTGCTCGACCACTCGGCCGCAAGCCTCGATACTGAACCGCTCGTACGCCTCTCGATTGTGGAGCATCCCGTGCCAGACCAGATCGATGGCTTTCGAAGGCATGGTCAGGGCGGGCACGCCGTCCACAGCGAGCTGGAACAGTTTGCCGAGCTCAGCGCACGCGCGTGCCTTCAGCAGTTGATGCATGGCGATCCCCTCGCGTATACGTGATGCATAAAACGCATTACTGAGATGGTGGCAGTCGCCAAGCGCCTCGTCAAGACCCGATTCACACCCTTGCGAAGCCGCTTTGACGGGTCCACACTGCCATAGCCAAGCATAATACGACTAGGGAGGGCGAGCATGCGCTACCGCCGGATCTCCAACGACCCATGCGACGGCGGGGACTGCCCCGCGCTGTTCGCCGACCGCCACGACGACCGGAGGGTGATCGTCCGCGGCGACCAGCTCTCCCCAACCCCCGAGATCGCGCTCGAGGACCGGGAAGAGGCAGTGGCCGTGCCGGCCCTCCACGTGATCGCGGCCTCCGCGGAGCTCGGCGGCGAGCTCACGAGGGTGGACCTCCAACGGATGTTCAAGGTCTTCGGCCGTGACGCCTTCAGGATCGAAGCTCGCGCTGAGTACCATGTGCCCGCGGAAGCCGAGGCGATCGCCGAGTTCGAGGCGACCGGCCGGATCATCCTGTACCCCGGCAAACAGGACTGGCTGGATCTGGTCGCCGGGCATGCCGCCACAGGGCGGGCGGTACAGCGCGCCCACACTGTCCATGCCGCCAGGCTGACCGACTACCTGCGCTGGGAGCTGGCCTCCCAAGCGGCCACGAACGTGCCGACAGGGGAGGACATCCGCATCGTCGACCTCGACCGCCACCCCGAGCTGGCCGCCGCCGAGGATGTGTGGATCTTCGACGACGCGGTCGGAGTCAAGGTGTGGCAACCCACGCTCGATGGCGCGGACAACGGGATCGCCCGAGCAACCGACCAAGAGATGGACGTCTATCGGGAGTGGCGGACTGTGGCGTGGGAGGTCGCCGTACCTCTCCCCGAGTTCCTCGAGTCGATCGGGAAGGCCGCGTAACGCGTGGCCGTCGACGATCCTCACCCGGGGCTGCAGGCTCGTCGGCGGCTGGCCGAGCGCCTGCGCCGGCTGCGCGTCGATGCAGGCCTGTCAACCACCCAACTGGGCGCACAGCTGGGGTGGTCCCAAGCGAAAGTCTCACGGATCGAAACCGCTCGCCACGGGATCGCGGCCAGCGACGCCCGCGCCTGGGCGGAAACCCTCGACACACCTACCGAGTTGATCGAGGAACTCGTCGATCAGGCGTGGGCCGCGGCGACCGAGGCGCGGAGTTGGCGCACCGAGCTTCGTCCTGGTGGGCATGCCGGTACACAAGCCGAGTTCGGCCAACTGGAGCGACATGCCAGCCTGCTGCGCAGCGTTCAACACCTTGTCGTTCCCGGGCTGCTGCAGACGCACGCCTACGCGGCCGCGCTGTTCGCCCAGGCCCACCCCGCCGGCCGCGACGCCGAGGCCGCCGCCGATGCGCGGTTGGCCCGTCAACAGATCCTCGACGACGAGACCCGCCGCTTCGAATGGGTGATCACCGAGGCGGCGCTGTGGTGGCGCCCAGCCGACTGGCAGGTGCAGGCCGAGCAGATCCGCGCGGTCGCTGCCGCCGCCACAACCCGGCCTAACGTCGAGGTGCGCATCCTGCCGTTGGACGCTGCGGCGCCGACCTTCTACCACTCCTTCACCATCCACGACGACCGGCTGGTGACCGCCGACAGCCTCGCCGAGATACGGCTGAGCGACCAGACCGACATCGCCTACCACATCGACGTCTTCACGAGAATGCAACACGCCTCACTGGACCCGACGGCAAGCCGAGCGGTACTGGGCGGGTTAGCCGCCCGCTTCTCCACGCGATGACCGAAACAGCCCCCGGAGCGACCCAGGCCGTCTCGTGGCCCGGCCAGCTCGGGGTCCCGGAGCCGCCGACCAGCAGAGAGGCGTTGGTTCGGGCGATCAATCGAGCGGCGTTGCCGATGGTATGGCGATAGGTGGAAAAATCGCGTGCCTGTCTTCATATGCCTCGAGCGCTCCGTCAACCCCGCTTACTCCCCGGTATCTTCTCCCTGCTCTCGCACGATCGCCGCGTCCCGCAGCAATATCACTCCTGCTTGCTCATAGAGGACCGAGGCCTTGGTCACAAGTGCGAGCGCCTCCTCCGAGCCATCCGTGATCTCAGGAGGAGTCATCTACTTCACCAACTCCCGCCGGATCGCCCAACTATGGGGCTGGGCATAAATAACGTTGCTGTTTCCGACCGCAACCATTCGCCCGCTCGCCTCGCGGCGTTCGCGGCGTGATGTGCCTGCTCGGGCGCATCCACCCGTAATCGCACACTCGCCCTGCCGGGCCTTTGTTGTGTGCTGGATCCCGGCGGTATACCG
>JBOGED010000033.1:0-3422 GCA_050743625.1 Egibacteraceae bacterium
ATCGGCCACGCGTGTCCTCCTGCCAGCTCCCCAACAGCAGTCACACTAGCCACACCACGCCTGAAAACCCGGCAACCCCCGCAGCCACCAACGGATCCACCCAACCCGACCAGCTGAATAGTTACGAATACCCAACGTTCGGTGGCTGGCAAGAGAGGGGGCGCGACGCTGATCGATCTTGACGGAGTCACGCTCAACCTGCGTGATGAGGGTGACGGTCCCGCCGTCGTGCTGCTCCACGGCTGGCCGGACACTCACGGGCTGTGGCGCTACCAGTTCCCCGCGCTGGTCGGCGCCGGGTATCGCGCGGTCGCGCCGGACCTTCGGGGCTGTGGCGGGTCGAGCCGCCCCCCGGGCGTTGGATCCTACGCCGGCCGGCTCGTCGTCGGCGACGTGATCGGTCTGCTCGACCGCCTGGAGATCGAGCGGGCGCACCTTGTCGGCCACGACTGGGGTGCGGCCTTCGCCTGGGTTACCGCCGCGCGGTTCCCCAATCGCGTCGTTACGCTCACGGCCCTTTCGGTCGGCCACCCCGCCTCCTTCGCCACCGCCGGCTGGGCACAGCGCGAGAAGTCTTGGTACATGTTGCTCTTCCAGTTCGAGGGGATCGCGGAGCAGTGGCTGTCCGCCGACGGGTTCCGGAACTTTCGCGAGCTCTTCGCCCACCCGGAGGCGGACGAGGTCGCCGAGCGGCTCTCGGACCCTGCAGCCCTCACCTCAAGCCTCAACTTCTATCGCGCCAACGTGCCACCGGCCTCTTGGGTACGGCCCCGTTCCGCGCTACCGCCGCCCGTCAGCGCACCGACCATGGGCATCTGGAGTGACGGCGAGCGTTTCGTCACCGAGAAGTCGATGACGGGCTCGGCCGCCCACGTCCTCGGCCCCTGGCGTATGAGCGGCTCGACGGCGCCGGTCATTGGATGCAACTCGACAGGCCGGACGCCCTGAATGACCTGTTGCTCGACTTCCTCGGGCGACACAAGGGCGCCGATTGACTCAGGCAGGCCACATCAGCTCGTTCGCCTCGCCATAACCAAGGGCATCGTTCGCGAACTCGAACGTCCCTTGGTCCTGTATCTCGCCTACGGCTCGCATCATGCTGGCGAGTGCGGCACGCGGGAGCGCCGATCCCAGGCTGATCCTGCGGACGCCGCACTCGCCCAACACACGGACGGACAGCGCCGGGCCCGCGAGGACGTTCACGGGACGGCTCACGGATACGCAGGCGGCACGGATGGCATCGACATCGGGCAGGCCCGGCGCGTACAGCACATCGGCTCCCGCGGACTCGTATGCCTGGAGCCGACGGATTGTATCCTTTAGGTCGGGTTTGCCGTAGAGAAAGTTCTCTGCCCGAGCCGTCAACGTGAACGGGAAAGGAAGCGCCCTGGCGGCCTCGACGGCAGCGGTGACACGAGCGAGGGCGGCCTCGAACGAAAAGATCGGGGCGTCCGGATCGCCTGTCGCATCCTCGATCGAGCCGCCGACCAGACCGGCCTCGGCCGCAAGACGTATGGTCTCCGCAACCTCCCCGGGCGTGCCGGCAAAGCCGTTCTCCAGGTCCGCCGAGACGGGGAGTTGCGTCGCCGCCACGATCAACCTCGCGTGTGACAGGGTCTCGTCGCGGCTGACGAGATTCGCGCCATCCTTCTTGCCGAGCGCGAACGACCCGCGCTCGTCGTGGCCAGCGCCCCGAAGCCGAGCCGCATAAGAATGCGCGCGGTCCCGGCGTCCCACGGGTTCGGCATCACAAACGCACCCGGCCCCTCGTGCAGCTCCCTGAAGGCGACAGCCCTTCGATACTGATCCGAGGCCGTCAAGCTCATCGAACATCTCCCTCACTCGGCGGATGCGGCAATTCGCGATCAGCGGTACCCGGTGGCGTCGGCAGGCTTGCCGGCGCGTTCGACCTCCGTGATGTAGCACCAGGCGTCGGGTTGGCTGCCGTCGATGTCTGTAAAGCCGTAGATCTTCGCGAGTTGGCCGCTGGACAGCGACTGCCCGGACCAGCGTGCCCGATCGGGGTCGGCGGCGAGGGCCGCGACGGCACGTCCGACAAAGTGCGGCGACTCGGAGATGCAGAAGTGCGGCTGCACGGCGGTGGCGTCGCGCCAGTTGTCCTCGGTCACCCCGAAGGCCTCCAACATCATCTCCGAGCGGAGCCAGCCCGGTGTGAGGGACACCGCGGTAGCGCCGTGGGCGCGCAGCTCGTCGGCCTGGACCAGGGCCAGGCGAATTGTGGAGATCTTGGCGAGGTCGTAGTACAGCCCGACCGTCCCGCGATAGCTGGCGTTGAACTCGGCCGTACCGTCGGTGACCTCCACGACCAACCCGCCTGGCTTCCTGATCAACAGCGGCAACGCGTAGTGGCTGGTGATGATGTGCGTGTCGACGGCCAGACGCAGCAGCCGCAGGCCCTTGTCCAGGGAATGCTCCCATACGGGCTTGTTCCACTCGGCGAGCGGATCGCCGCCCCACACGTCGTTCACCAGCACGTCAAGGCGGCCGTGTTCGCGGTCGATGCGACGTACAGCTCCTGGACGAGTTCAGGCTCCAGGTGATCGACCTGGACCGCGATGCCGCGCCCTCCGGCTCGCGTGACGAGCTCGGCGGTCTGTTCGATGGTCTCAGGCCTGTTCATCTCCGAACGCTGCGCCCGGGTGCTGCGTCCCGTCGCGTACACCGTCGCCCCGGCAACGCCCAGCTCTACCGCGATCCCCCGGCCCGCCCCACGGGTGGCACCCGCGACGAGCGCCACCTTGCCGTCCAGTGCTCCCGTCACCAGGCGCGCCTCATGCCGGCATCTCAACACTGACGTGGTTGTTGTTCACGGCTGTGACCTCTCGCTCCATGCCTCGTGCTACACACGCTGTTCCTCGACCACTGTGCCAGAGCGGTGTGACAGTCACCGGGCCATCGGCTCGGGGCCAAGCCTTCCCCTCTTCGCGCGCACGCGTACACCGCCGCCTCATCGATGCTCAAGAAGCTGGGTGACCCCGCGCTTGCCGCCTTGGCCGCGACGGCCGCAGTCGCCGCCACCGCAGAGGTGGACACCACCCCAGCCGGGTCCCCAGAGCGCGGAATTTTGCGACGGACCTGGGTGAGAGAGGGAGGTCTATGAACTCAACGATACTTGCGCGCCGGGAGGGATTCGAACCCCCGACCCTCTGATCCGTAGGCACGACCAGCCGGGTCGAGACCGTTCGGCTCGGTGCGTCGGCGCTGGTCAAGGGGTCGGAGGGGTTCGGCCTGATGCGCATGAGCGCGTGCTCTTGGCAGTAACGCGGCGGTACTGAGCGGCGTGCCGGTCGGCGGTGTTACGCTGTCTTACATGGAGCGGGACCCGCGGACCGCAGTGGCGTTCGAGTGGGACTCCCGGAACATCGACAAGCTCGCCAAGCGCCAGATCCGCCGGAGGACGT